>JANLPY010000230.1:0-8661 GCA_031367505.1 Hyphomicrobiaceae bacterium
TCCGCCGAACGCACCCGAGCCTCTTTGCGCATTGGCCACTATGCCATGGCAACGGCCGAACATCGGGAGCCGTGTGAATCGAGAGGTTCACGCACGGTTCTAGGAGCGCCTGGGGGTGAAAGTCCCCTGGGCGACTCGACAGTGTTTCGCCCGAAGTTGACAAGCGACTGGTCGAGGCGACCGAGAGCCCCATGCGGCTGAGCCAAGATGAGTGGCGCTCTGGCGACATTCTTTGGGTGATCGATGGTATCGGCGAGCAGCAGATGATTCAGACGATGCTCAAGCGCAAGATGGCAAAGGATTGGGCTGGCCGGCAGGTGAAGATGAAGGTGCGCGACAAGACCGGCGTCATGCGAGTTGGGGTGCTCTCGAAAACAGCGCTCCAGGCGAGCGGCGCGTCAGGTACACAGTGAGGTGTGTTCACGAGAAAAACCGGTAAGAGATACAATCGTTAACAACGGTTTATGCACCGTTTACGTGATTTTATCCCGATGCTGATAATTCTGCCGGCGTTGAATGCATCGGGGTTGTCTAATGAGTTTTGGGCGTCGATCGGCTGAGCGCGAACGTCTTGCGCCCTCAAGCCAAGCAAGTTGGACACTGCCGTTGATCCCGGCAGTGGTCGCCGCTGGCGTTGTGCTGTTCGCAGGCTTAGCCATCGCAATGTCGCGGCAGCCTGATCACAACGATTTGCTGGAAAAGGCGGCGATCAAACTCGGGGTGACAAGCGAGGTGCGGGCCACGCTGCGCCAGCAGTTGCTGAAAGCGATGCACGATATGGATCGCGAACTGTGTGATGAGAGCCTGCGTGATCGCGCCGGCCGCGCAGCGGTTCAGTATTACGAGACGTTGCTTGAGAAGCCGGTCACCGAAGCTGGTCTCGAAATCACCTATCACAACCGTTGTCAGCTCCGGTTAAATCGCGATTCACACCCGTTCGAGCGTCTGTTTTCCGTAAGCGGAGTAGGCAGTAATCTCACGCTACCATGGGATTGCTTGCCCGATCATTGGCGCACGCCGACCGACCGGGCGTTACAAGCGAAACTCGAACAGGTCCTGCGAGCTGGTTATCTGACCAATGATTCCCTGAAAGGCACGCTCGCAATGCTGGCGCGTCCGACGAAGCTCAGCCCGATTTCCAATCTGTGCAATCGCCCAACTTACAGCTCCGACCGGCGGCGAGAATTGCCTCTCATTTCAGCGCCGACCGATGACTGGGACCGGACGCCAAGACGCCGGCGCTGGTGATCAACCGGTGAGCACACGTCGCTGCGGCGAAAATAGCACGCGAGCGTTGTTGCAGGCCTAGTTCCTTTAGTTGCCCCACTGTTGCCATCCTCGCATCTCAGCTACCTTAGCTGATCAATCGGGGTGGTCATTGCATGCGGTAGGGGGCTTCAATGTCGATACCTATTCATGAGCTTACGGATCGCGTCGAGCGTCCGATGCTGGAATTGCTAGTCGACGCCAACGCGACGAGTGCCGCTGCCCGAAATGCCTGGCTGTTTTTCATGGCGTTATTGACCTATTTTTTGATTGCTCTGGCAGGTGTTAGCCACAAGGATCTTTTACTCGAAAGCGCGATCGAGCTTCCACTGCTCCAGGTCAAAATCCCTCAACGATCGCTGTTCTTGTTTGGTCCGCTCATTCTCGTGCTGGTCCACTTCGGCCTCCTGCTGCAGCACGTGATGCTGGCGCGGAAACTGCGAGATTTCCACGCTCGCGTGACCCACCACGAGGGCCAGGGCTCATTTCGCCAGCATCGTTTTCGCGTGCAATTGCACTCCTACACCTATGCCCAGGCGATCGCCGGGCCCTACCGAAGCCCGCTGTTGGGCGGTTTCCTGCATGCGATGACGTGGGTCACCCTCGGACTGCTGCCGTTGCTGGTACTGCTGGATTTCCAGGTCACCTACTTGCCGTATCACGATGCCCTCGTGACAACGCTGCATCGGGCCTATGTCGCTCTCGATTTTCTCGTCTTGCTGATTTTCGGCGTGTTCCTGCGGTTCCCCGACAAAGGATTTTTTGCCGGGCTGCGTGCCAACCTTACTCAACATCCGGCGAACTTTTTCATTACGCTCGTTGTGGCGGTGCTGGCGCTGATATTTTCGTTTTTGATCGCGACCATCCCGGACGAGCCGCTGGACCGGTTTGCCGCCAAGCTGATGCCGGCGCCCGTGCCTCTTGGCACACCCTCATCGCAGACCAAGCGTACCGCGTTCTGGCCAACCGCCTATCTGTTTGACGGGGACATCAACGATATCGAGGGCCGGTCTGAAAGCATATTCAGCCGCAATCTCGTGGTGATCAACCAGGTGCTGGTCGCACCGGTGCAGCCCGAGCCGGATGATGGCTCGATCAGTTTGCGCGGGCGTGATTTGAAGTACGCTTCGTTCGATCGCTCCGATCTGCGTCGTGCCGACATGACGGGCGCTGATCTCACTGGGGCCAGCATGGTGCAAACGGGGCTGATCAAGGTACGGATGAACAAGGCGAAACTACGCAATGTTGATTTCCGCAACGCCGCGATCGTCTCTGTGTTCATGCGGGGAGCCGACGTCGAAGGTGCAAAAGTTTGCGCCGATCAGCGCAATCTCTTTATCCTAGGCAACGACGACGCGGTGAAAGCGTTAGTGCGCGAGGCGTGCAGCAAATGATGCGGCGCGCGCGGCCCTTGACGATCCGGCACTGTGCGGCGCATACCAATGTTATGAACAGACACGCCCATCAACCAGCCGTAAACATGTGTTGCGGCATTATTATCATCGGCAGCTAATCATCGGCTGGCGCGGCCTGTTGTTCCTTTCTCACTTGAATTGCATTCTGCGCTCGGCCCCGCCTTCAGGGGACCATTTATGTCGCTTACGCTCTACAACACGTTGACGCGGTCAAAGGCCGTCTTCAACCCACGCGATCCCGCGAACGTGCGGATGTACGTGTGCGGCCCGACCGTCTACGACTTCGCGCATATCGGCAACGCGCGGCCGATCATCGTGTTCGACGTGCTGTTCCGCCTGTTGCGCCACACCTTCGGCGAAACGCACGTTACGTACGCACGCAACATCACCGACGTCGATGACAAGATCAACGCGCGCGCAGTCGAGCGTTATCCGGACATGGACCCGATCGCCGCGATCAAGAAGCTCACGACCGAAACCACCGCGCAGTTTCATGCCGACATGGCAGCGCTAGGCGTGCTTTCGCCAACCGTCGAGCCGCGCGCCACCGACCACATCGAGGGTATGCGCCAGTTGTGCGACGCGCTGGTGGCTAAAGGCAATGCTTACGTTGCCGAAGATCACGTGCTGTTCAACGTGCCCTCGATGCCTGATTACGGACGCCTGTCCGGCCGTTCGGCCGACGACATGCTGGCCGGCGCCCGCGTTGACGTCGCGCCCTACAAGCGCGATCCGATGGACTTTGTGCTGTGGAAGCCATCGCCACCCGGTGTTCCGGCGTGGCCCAGCCCGTGCGGCATTGCAGTTCCCGGCCGGCCCGGCTGGCATCTCGAGTGCTCGGCGATGGCCGAGAAACACCTCGGCCAGACGTTCGACATTCACGGCGGTGGCATCGATCTGAGCTTCCCGCATCATGAGAACGAGATCGCGCAGAGCCGGTGCGCGCACGGCACAGAGACGATGGCCGATGTGTGGATGCACAACGGCTTTCTGCAGGTCGAAGGCGAGAAGATGTCGAAGTCGCTCGGCAACTTCATCACCATCAACGAGCTACTGGCGACGTCGAAGTTCGGCAACCAGCCCTGGCACGGCCGCGTGTTGCGGCTGGCGATGTTGGGCACACATTATCGGCAACCGATCGACTGGACGGTCGATCGGCTGGCACAGGCACGCGCGACACTCGTCGAGTTCGCCGGTATGATGCAGGGCGTTCAAGCGTCGGCCGAGCCACTACCGGAAGTGATCGCCGCGCTCTCGGACGATCTCAATACCCCGAGCGCGATGTCAATCATCCACGGAGTTGCCAAGTCTGCACGCCGCAACCCGGAGGCCGCAGCCGATCTCAAGGCGACGCTTCAGTTTATGGGGCTATACGACAACGAAACGCCTGCCTCACTAGAGCTAGGGGCGGCGACGCTCGACATCGAAGAGGCGGATATCGCACGCATGATTGCAGCCCGCCTCGCCGCCCGTCGCAATCGTGACTTCAAGGAGAGCGACCGCATCCGCGACGAACTCGCAGGGCTGGGTGTACAACTCAAGGATGCGAAAAATACCACCACCGGCGAAATCGAAACCACGTGGGAGGTGAAGCGGTGAGCCTTTCCCGTCTCTATCTGTTCGATACGACGTTGCGCGATGGGGCGCAGACGCAGGGCGTCGATTTCTCCGTCGCCGACAAGTTGCGCATTGCCGGAGTGTTGGATCAACTCGGCATCGACTATGTCGAGGGCGGCTATCCCGGCGCCAACGCGACCGACACCGAATTCTTCAAGGCACCGCCGAAGCTCGCCAACGCAAAATTCACCGCGTTCGGTATGACCAAGCGCGTCGGTCGCTCGGTATCGAACGATCCTGGTTTCCAGGCGATCCTGCAGTGTCCGGCACCGGCGATCTGCCTCGTCGCCAAGGCCTGGGATTATCATGTGCGCGTGGCGCTCGGGATCACCAACGAGGAGAACCTCGAAGGTGTGGTCGAGAGTGTCAAGGCGGTGCTGGCGAGTGCGCCCGATCGCGAGAGCATGATCGATTGCGAGCACTTCTTCGATGGTTACAAGGCGAACCCATCCTATGCGATGAAGGTGGCGCGGGCAGCCTACGATTCAGGCGCGCGCTGGGTGGTGCTGTGCGATACTAATGGTGGCACGCTGCCGCACGAAATCGAGCGCATCGTCGCGGAAGTTGTGAAAACCATTCCGGGCACGCACCTGGGCATCCACACTCACAACGATACCGAGAACGCGGTGGCCAACACCCTCGCGGCGGTCCGTGCGGGTGTCCGCCAGATCCAAGGCACGCTGAACGGCTTGGGTGAGCGCTGCGGCAACGCCAACCTCACCTCGATCATCCCGACGTTGCTTTTGAAATCCGAATTCGCCGAACATTTCGAAACCGGTGTCACACCGGAGCGTCTGGCGCACATCACCCGCGCCAGCCGCGTATTGGATGAGATCCTCAATCGATCGCCGGCGCGCCAGGCACCCTACGTCGGCGAAAGCGCATTCGCGACGAAGGCTGGCATTCACGCGTCGGCCATCATGAAGGAACCGGAAACTTACGAGCATGTTCCGCCCGAAAGTGTCGGCAACCGTCGCCGTGTGCTGGTGTCGAACCAGGCCGGTCGCTCGAATATCATGGCCGAACTCGAGCGGGTCGGGATCGCCGTCGACAAGAACGACGCGCGTGTTGCGGCGTTGCTCGACGAGGTGAAATCGCGTGAGAGCGTTGGCTATGCCTACGACGGTGCCGATGCCTCGTTCGAGTTGCTCGCCCGCCGCATCATCGGCGAGGTGCCGCGTTATTTCTCGGTCGATAGCTTTCGCGTCATGGTCGAAAAGCGTCACAATGCTCTAGGTGAATTGGTCACAGTCTCGGAGGCGACCGTCAAAGTGTTCGTCAACGGCGATGTCGAGCCGCTGTGGTCGGTCGCGGAAGGCAATGGTCCGGTCAACGCTTTGGACAGCGCACTTCGCAAAGATCTCGGCCGGTATCAGTCGCACATCAAGGATATCGAGCTCGTGGATTACAAGGTGCGCATCCTCACGGGCGGCACCGAGGCCGTTACCCGAGTGCTTATCGAGACGTTGGACAAATCGACAGGTGATCGCTGGTTCACCGTTGGGGTGTCGCCAAATATCGTCGACGCGAGTTTCGAGGCGTTACTCGACAGTATCAATTTCAAGCTGTTGCGTGACGGGGCCCAACTGCAGTGATCCGAATGGCGCGCGGCGATGTGGCCGCAGCCGATCGCTGATCAAACCATAAATTCATATAGCGGGCCCTGTTGCACACTTGTTCCGAGTGAAGAGGCAGAGTAGGGTCCGCCGCGCTGGAGGGGTGGCCGAGTGGTTTAAGGCACCGGTCTTGAAAACCGGCGTGGGTGAAAGCCCACCGTGGGTTCGAATCCCACCCCCTCCGCCAATCTTGAAATTCGAGCACGTTCTTATTCGTTCGCTCGGACGTGAAAACATCGTCTATTCAACCTATTGCCACTAATTTGGCCACGGAAACTCTCCGACATCGTTCTTGATCGTTCGCTCGAAACCGTGTTTTGTGGTGGGACCGATGGTGGGGCCGGACCCGCCCAACATTGGTGGGGCCGTGCTGACGGACCATCTTGTGTGGGTCACGGAGGCGGCATGGCTAGAGGCTTAAATCGTCTATCGGCGAGGTTGGTTTCCTCTTTGGCGACGCCGGGCCGCCACGCCGACGGCGGCGGGCTATATGCCACCATCTCAACCGACGGCAAGCGGCGGCGCTGGGTGTTCCTGTTCCGATGGGAAAATCGCCGATCGGAGATGGGTCTTGGCAGCCTTGATGCCGTCCCGCTGGCCCGCGCTCGGGAGTTGGCCGCTAAGTGCCGCCTGGACCTTGCCGAAGGACGCAACCCGCTCGACGCTCGTCGGACAGCCGAAGAGGCCGAAAAGAACGCCCTCGATGCCCAGCGCCTGGCCAGATCACGACTGACGACGTTCGGCGAAGTTGCCGATGCTCTGATCGCCATCAGGTCGCCAAGCTGGCGAAACGCCAAACACAGCGCACAATGGTCAATGACGCTGCAAGTTTATGCCGCGCCGCTTCGACCGTTGGCCGTTGCCGAGATCACGACCGAGCACGTGCTGGCCGCTCTGCAACCGATCTGGCTGGCCAAACCTGAGACTGCGACCCGTACGCGGGGACGGATCGAGGCCGTTCTTGACGTGGCGCGCGTGCGAGGCCTAATTCCAGCGCATGAAGCCAACCCCGCCCGCTGGCGTGGCCATCTGGATCACCTTCTGCCGCGGCGCGACAAGCTCAACCGTGGCCATCATGCGGCGATGCCGTGGGTCGCACTGCCCGCATTCGTTGCGAACCTTCGACAACGCAACGGCACGGCGCCGCGCGCGCTCGAATGGTGCATCCTAACGGCGGCACGTCTCGGTGAAGCGCTGGGCACGCGTTGGCGTGAAATCGACTTTGCAGCCGCCGTGTGGGAATGCCCGCCCGAGCGCATGAAGGCGCGCAAGGCGCACCGTGTGCCGTTGTCGGATGCGGCGATTGCCCTGCTAAAGTCTTTGCCGCCGAGCGCGCCTGACGATCTGCTTTTTCCGGGGGCCAAGTTCGGCAAGACGCTTTCCAACATGGTGATGAAATCGCTCTTCAAGCGCATGGGCGTCGATAACGTCACAACCCACGGCTTCCGCTCCTCCTTCCGCGATTGGGCTGGGGAAGCCACAACTCACCCCCGCGAAGTCTGCGAAGCAGCCCTCGCGCACACGGTCGGCAATGCAGTCGAGCAAGCCTACCGGCGCGGCGATGCCCTCGAAAAGCGCCGCGCACTAATGAACGATTGGGCGGCCTACATCGACGCCGCGTCCGCTGCGAACGTGGTGCCGTTCAAGGCAGTTAAGTAGGTGGGCGCGGAATGAGCGAGCGGAAGTCGACACGGAAGAAGCGCGACCAGCTCAGATTGAATGATGACCAAGGGATTGCATACTTTTGCAGGGTGGCAGCGGAGTGTTGCCCTGATCGCCCTGTCTGGCAGAAAAGTTGCGGCATCCCTTTGGATGTTTGGCTGGGCTTACCCGCCAATGAGCCACGTCTTTCACTTGCAGATGGCTTGGCCGTCCGTCGTCTCAAAGCAGAGGGGCCATGGCGAGTGCTGGTGGATGAGAGGAAATCGAAACAGCATCGGCTCAAATGCTTGATAGCTGATTTGGAAACCGCCGACAGACTACTTCAAGTTCCGGGTGACCATGGACGGGGCGCGGCTATCGCGGCGGTAGAGGCGTTACTGGAGCACGCCGATATCGGCCTTCGTCGAACACCTGCAGTCTCACACTTGCTCAACGCACTTGCCGACGCCCAACACGGAATCCCAAACCCGTTCTGGGATCAATCCCCAGAGCGGCGCGAGGGAAAACCCTCAGCAAGAACATTGCAAGCTGAATTCATCGGCGAGGTGGCGGGTATACTGCAGGTCCTGGCAATCGCGCTCGGTCGTCAGAAACTGACGGAGGCTCTTAGTGGGCACGCCGGTCGCCCCGTCAGGGCTCTAGCCGGCAAAATGGCGAAGCGATTAGGCATGGCTTGGAATAAGAGAACGGCAGAAAGTTTGTACGCGCGCGTTGTTGGTCCGAAAAAAAGTAAGGCCCTCGTCGCCAACCCGGGATTGAAATTCGATTGGCGGCGGCTCAGCGCTTCACGAAACTTCATGCCGGCTGAACTTGGCAACTATCCTCGCGAGCGGCTGCGGTTTTTGGAAGTTCTTCGATTTGCACGCCACGCCACCGACCGGGGCGAAGATATGAAGCTCTGGTGTAAGCGCAGATCCGAGATTGTTTTTTCAATTGCTAGGTTGCCAGGGTCATTCAAAGAATCCTTCCAGTTACCGCCTTGATGGCCTCGGCGCGGTCTTCGCGGAAATTTTCGCGGGCGGCCGGAATGGGACGCCCCAGCTTCCGGATCATGGTCAGAGTGAGATTGCGGAGGGCCGCCAGCG
>JANLPY010000247.1:0-7952 GCA_031367505.1 Hyphomicrobiaceae bacterium
AGTTCGAGCCGGCGCCCGGCGGCGTCACTGACACCTGGGACACGACGTTGTTCGGACGGCGATTGCGTTCCAGCCGTGAGCGACCGCCGCTCGAAAGGATGAAAAACGGCGTTGCCGGCGAGTGCCAGGCACAGCAGGGTCGCGCCAGCCAAGCCAACTCTGGCCGGCAGCCGATGGGCAGTCATACGCTTTTTTTGCGCGGCAAGCCGTTCCGTGAAACCGGACAGCCTTGCCCCGGCGCCGCTCACCACTTCGGTTTGGCTACGGCTGTTGGACTGCTGAACGCTTGCCGGATTGTCGAGCGGATCGGGGCTGAAAAGTTCCTCGCGCCAGGCAGCGACCGTCTGCGGACGCTCCTTCGGCTTCAATTTCATCGCATGATCGATCGCCGCGAGGAACGACTTGCGGTAGCCGCCGTCCACAAAGCTTGCGGCGGGGACCATCGTGTCCTCGAGCATTCGCGAAGTCGCCTCGACGGGCATCCCGCTCGAAATGCAGCGATAAAGTGTGGCGGACAAGGCGTAGATGTCACTCCAAGGCCCGAACACGCTGCGTTCCGTCGAGTATTGTTCGGGTGGCGAGTAGCCGAACTTCACGATGCCCGTGAACGCTCCGGTGACTTCGCCAAGGACCCGGCGTGACGCGCCAAAGTCCAGCAAGACCGGCGTTCCGTCCGGCCGGATGATGATATTGTCCGGCGCAATGTCGCGGTGCAGGAAGTTGACGGCATGGATTTTCTCGAGCGCATCGAGGATCGGCGCGAGCATCTGGTCGAGTTCTGCCTGCGTTGGCGCCCGTTTGACGGTCTCGAGCCTGCTCTTCAGGCTTTCGCCGTTCTCGAGCTTCATGACCATGCAGGCGGTGCCGTGCGACTCGAACACGCTATAGACACGAACGATGTTCGGGTGATCGAACTGTGCCAGCGTTCGGGCCTCGCGCAGGAAGCTCTCGCGCAGGTGCTCGAACAATGGCCTCGACGATTCCGTGCGCGGCCGGATCGTGCGTGAAGCGTCGCGCACCCCATGCTGGGAAGGGTAATACTCCTTCAGCGCGACAGGTGTGGCGAGGCCGATATCGTGCGCCTCGTAAGTGATCCCAAATCCACCGACGCCGATCACACGCTCGATCCTGTACTTTCGATCGAGCACTGTGCCGTGCTGAAGGGCCTCGCGATAATCCATCCATCAACCCCGGATGCGGAGCCGTTTCACACGGTGCATCGAACTGAACGTGCATCGAACTGCATACGTAACGCGCATGCCACGAAAAGCTAGGCTCAAACAACTATAGCATGAACCGAGCCCAGCTGGAGTGCGTTGACGGAATCTTGTTCAAAATTGTTGCCGGGCCGACGCTACAACCATTCGACTGCCGTCGTTCGCTCGCACCCACCCTTACCCTCTCGCGCTGCCATTGGTGCTATGGGCAGGCGCCGGAACTGCCTCGCGATATGCATTGAGAGTACGAAGTAATGCAGCCGCTGCAGTTGCCGCTTGTTTTATCGGCTAAGGCCACGCGACAGGAGCGCATGCATTGCGCGCGCAATTGAGCACAGGCCGACCGGATACTGTCGCAGCCCCCTGTTACGACAGGTTTCGCGGCTCGGGCTGGCTTCATCGCCGGCGGGGCCACCCAGTCGACAGGTTGCTCGGCTGGCGCATTGCCACGCATGAGCTTGACGCACCGCCCCCGCTCCGCTTTTTCGTCGATGCCACACTGTAGCGGACAAACGCGCCCCTTCGCCGCGCGCAACGTCTCAAGTGTTGCCGCGCTAGGCCCGGTCAAATCGGCCGCTGCCTTTGCATGTTGACGGTATAGTCTCAGCGCAGCATCCGACCGCGCTCCCCAAACACCGCTGGGCTGCCCCGCAAAACAACCCGTGCGCTGCAATTCCAGTTGCACCTTCCGGATCATGGCTATGTCAGGAACCGCCAGGACATTGCTCGCGCAAATTGATTTTTTCTCGATCTCGTCAATACGCCTGGCTGCGAGATCGCCAAAATAGGTATCCTGGTAGCGTGCGCTGAACAGCTTGAGATCGCCAACATTGCAACTGTCCTTGGCACTCTCCCACGCTACCTTCGCATCGTGCTCGCGGCTCGTTGTGATCCCAGCCGGTGCGTTGCCGTCGGGCGTTGGCACGAGACTGATGTGCCGGCCTCCGAGCGACCCGAAGATGACCGGTTCCTGCTGATTGCCGGTTGCGGCCAGAACCCTATCGCGAACACCACCGAACGCGAGACGGATATCGACGCCTGGCACGCCCAGATGATTGACGAGGGCTTCCACATAGGGGCTGTTCGCACCCGATCCGTCAAGTGCCACCGTACCAGCGTTGGCGGCGAATGCGACGACAACGTCACCCTTCGGCTCGATCCGCGCCAGCCCGCGGGTGACCGACCGTTTTGCGCCGGACTGCAGGACCATTCGTTCTGCGAGCGGATTGGTACGGCAGGCGTCCAGAAGGACGAGATTGAGCAGGCGCGGCGCTCGCAATATGTCCAGGAGCGATTTGAGTGTGACGGCCTCGTATTCGAGGTCCATGCTGGAAGCGAGCTTGGCATCGACGGGAACGAGGTAGTTTTCGCCGGCCGCCTCCAGCCCATGGCCCGCATAGTAGACGAGAGCGATGTCGGCGCCGATGGCGTGCGTTCCGAATTGGCGCAGGACCGTTCGCAAGACGCTATACGAGGTGTCGCGTGCAGCCGTCACCTCGAAGCCGATGCCATTGAGAAACGAAGCCATCATCTCGGCATCGTTGTGCGCATTCGGCAGCGCGCGTGTATGCGCGTAGGCGGAATTGCCGATTACCAGCGCGACACGGCGGGCCGCCAACGCCTGCGACGACAGCGACGCCAGCCCCAATAGCAAGCCCAAGATCCAGGCAAGCGCTGCATGAGCCCGTGCTCCCACGACGTCACCGATAGCCGTTGCCGACACTACGACCTCCGCGGCGCTGGTGGCCCGCTACGATTTGCTGCCAAGCACTGTCGCGGCGCGCGAGAATGCCTGATTGATCCGGTTGTAGGACTGGCGCGTTTCGCGTTCTCCTGACGATGACAGGCTGCCGACCACGGACGCAACACGGTTGAGGACGGACGCCGCGGCGGCCGGTGTTGCGGCGGCACGTACGCCCGCAGCTGCCTGCGCTGCATTCGGCGCACCTTGCGGGGCCACGATCTCGGCGCCTTTCTGGCTGAGCCGCGAACTGTACTTGCTCATTTCGCTCGCGACGCAGTCGATGAAAGCCTTGCCCTGAAGCTTCGCGGCGCATGTCTCGACGCCCCTCTCCATGGTCGTCGATGCGCGAAATACTTGCGCCTTTCCCGGGCTTGCCTCAGCGATCAAGGTTGTGACCGCCATCACGACGGCCGCCATGCTCGCACCCATCATCCATCTGCGTGCCATCTGCGAATGTCTCCCCGTTCTCGATTGAACCGCGCCCCACCGAACAATGGCGCGGCAAGTGGCGCTTGGTCATCGTGTCACTTTGCACCGCTCGACGATCTTTTCCGGATCCTTGCCCGAAAGGATCGGTTCCCAGTTGGTCATGACGCACACGTGACCGAAATAATCTTCGATGATCTGCAGCGTCGCGTAGTGACGATCCTTGCTGTCGACGTCGGCTGCCGACCGTTCGTTGCCATACAACTGGAGCAGGAACAGTGTTGCCGAAGTGTCCACCTGGCTTTTGACCAGACCACCGAGGCCTTCGATTTTCTGCCGCCGGCCATCGATGCGCGCTTCTGCTTGAAAACTGCCTTCACCGGCGAACGACTTCTTGAATTGCCGCTTGAAGAAGTCTTTGCCCAACCGCGCGCGGTAGGCGGGCTGCCCTTTCGTGTCGAACGCGATCGTCATCCCGGAGTTCGCCAAGACGAGCTTTGCACCATCGAGCGCGGCCTCGAGTTCAGCCGCCGAAAGAACTTTCAAAGGATCGTTGGTCACGCCGCCCCGATCGCGCCGAAGTGCGATGAGGCGCGACGTCGCCGCTGCGCCGAACTCCGACCAGCCGTGCTTCTTGACGAATGTCCCGAGCTCACGTTCGTCGTCAGACGCTTTGACCGCGTCCCACTGCGCCCGGATCTCCGTCAATTCCCGGAGGCGGTCTCGTGCGTTCTCGGCATTGCGCCCGAACGGCCAGTCTCGCAGAAAGTCCTCATAGACCCGCACGAGCTTCTCGCGCTCGGCACCATCCCAAGCGCGCTGTTCGGCAAGATAAACGTCGGCCAACCTCTGCTTGACGGCGTCGGAAAACTCCGTGTTCTCGACATCTACGACGAGCAATTCAAGCGCCACGCGATTCCGCGAATCCTGCATTGCGCTCCAACGTCCCGCCAGCGCTTCGAGATGCTCAACCCTTTCCTTTGCATCCGATTTGAAAGCCCCGCCCGGAAACTTCGCCAGGTAAGCCCGATAGGCTTCGAGCCTGTTGCCGGCGGCCGTCTTGATCCAAGCAAGTTCATCCGGTGTTGGACCGGCCGACGCGCCCGCGCCATGCGTGCCGGGACGCGGGTCATCGGGCTGCCCCTCGACGAGCGGAATGACCGAACCGCCGACAGAGCCGTACGTGAACGGCTCCTGACGGCCCCGTGTCTGCTCGAACACATGATCGCGCACGCGTCCCATCAGGATGCGAATATCGAGCCCAGCGGTCGTGTAGTGCTGCAAGAAGCCCTGCGCAAACGGACTGTTGCCGCCGTCCGGGCCGTCCTCGGCAACTGTGCCGTGTTTGGCACTGTAGGCGACCAGGACGTCGCCCGGCGGCTCAATTCGCCCGAGGCCCCGGGTCACAGTCCTGGTCAAGCCCGTGCTGGTGCCCATTCTGTCGCCGAGAGGATTGTTGCGGCAGGCATCCAAGACAATCATGCGCAGACGGCTCGCGTGGCGCACGACATTGAGAACCGACGTCAGACTGATCGCGTCGTAATCGAGGTCCTTTTCGTGCTTGAGCGCGGCGGACACCGGGATGAGCCAGTTGTCACCGTTGGCCTCGAGGCCATGTCCGGCAAAATAGACGATCGCGAATTCGGCGCGATCGGCCAGCCGGCCAAACGAGCGGATGGCTGAGCGCATGGCTTCGAAATCGAGATCATTCGCCGCGGTGACCGCGAAGCCGATACTCTGGAGCGCGGCTGCTATGGCCTTGGCATCCGAAATCGCATTGGGCAGGGCACTGCTGTGCTGATAGGCGCCGTTGCCGATGACAAGCGCGACACGCTTGGATTGTGCGTAAGCGGCGCCAGCGCCGGGGAGGACCGACAGCGCAAGGAATGCCATAAACCAAATTGTTCTGCGAAAATGCAGTTCCATCAGACACACGCACAAAGATACGCACGACAGACCAAGGCTGCACACGGCAATCCTTGCTACGCCCAAGTCTTTGGCTACGCATAAGTCTTACGATTGGACCACCTGAACGCCAACCACCAAGCGATTGGCTCACGCCATGATGCTGCCCCCAGATGCATTTCGGCCACGCC
Source organism: Hyphomicrobiaceae bacterium (assembly GCA_031367505.1). GTDB lineage: Bacteria > Pseudomonadota > Alphaproteobacteria > Rhizobiales > Hyphomicrobiaceae > JAKFWF01. The sequence continues at coordinate 5,484 of JANLPY010000247.1, forward strand.
GGGTGCCAATTTGAACAGTCGCGTCTATTGATGCCAAGCCGTCACCGCTCCACGCTCGCTGTCGGTCGCTTTGGGACTTGTACCGCTTTGATAGCACGCGGCGCAGAAACGCTGGAATAGTGCTGGAGTGACTCTGAAGTCCCTCCGAAAACGGCGGCGAAGAAATCTACCTCGGCGTCAGCATCGGCCGAGTCGACGTCGATGATCAGCGGATCCGGATCAAGGGGCGGAAAGACGATTTAGCACATGCTGTTCTGGCCAACGGCGACCCCAACCCCGGGGATCGCAGTCTTGTACGCAAATGGCGCTCCCTACAGGATAAAAGTGCGAACACCTATGTGATTGAAATTGCTGTGTAATTTCAAGACCGCATCGTCTACTTCGCTCCAACAATGTTCGTCGCAGCAGTCAAACCGATCAAGTCCGCCGTGTTGCCTGCCAGCATGGGTCTGCCCTGCAGGAATGCAAGTGACCGTATCGGCTCATGACCGAACTCCCTCGATTGCGCAGTGCGCGGCTTGCTCGCTGACCGTCGGCTTCGCGTAGAAGAGCTTGGTAGTCATCCGCACGCCCGTAGCCTTGTCGATAAGCTCCGCTGCCATCTCGGCACGCAATGGATCGGCGCCGAACTGGAAGACGTTGTCCGTGATCCCGATATCGGTGCGCCGCAGCATCTTTTGCCAGACGGTGAGCAAGGCTTGCTCTATCGGTATCGACGGACCAAGTGATTCCGGAACAAGCCGTGATGCAAGCAGTTTCGGCATCTCGCGTCGCAGGGCCTTGCCGATCGCATTGCGTGGAATGTGGTCGACGACGAGCACGCGCGTCGGGACCTTGTAGCCGCTGAGCGAGGCGGAGACGTGCTCGCGCAGCGCAGCGGGATCAACGGTAACGCCCGGTTTGCCCACCACAGCGGCGACGACATCCTCGCCCAAGGTATTGTGAGGTATCGAGAACGTGATAGCTTCGGCAACAGTAGGATGAGTGACGAGCATGTTGTCGACTTCGAGCGGGAAGACCGAGTGCCCGCCGCGCTTGATCAGCTCCTTCTTGCGTCCGACGACATAGAGGTAGCCGTCCTCATCGACATGACCAATATCGCCCGTTCGCAGCCACCCTTCCAAGAACGCCCCTTCGGGTTGTACGCCTAGATACTCACGGATGACTCCGGCGCCCCTTAGGAGGATTTCACCATCGACATTGGGTTTCGCCTTCCGATCCCCATCGTCGAGAACGAGAAGCTCGGCATTAATCGGGACGCCTACCGACCCAGGTTTACGTTTTCCCGGTGGCAGGAGATTGGAACAGATGGTCGAGGCCGTCTCGGTGAGACCATAGGTTTCGAGCAGCGGCGCGCCAAACAGATCCTCAAGCATCCGGATCGACGACGGCGCGAGCGGTGCCGACGACGACCTAAACCGGCGCAAACTCTCGGTATTGGGTCCAACCTTCTTGCTCTCGTAGTAGTCGCACATGGCGAGATGCAATGCCGGCGCCGCAGTCATCCACGTCGGCGAAAACCCGTGCAAAGCTGCATCGAAGGCTTGGGGTGAGAAGCTGTCACAACAGTGTATGGAAGAACCCGCCGCAAGCGCCGATAGGGCGCCCGCGATCAGGCCGTGCACGTGATGCAGCGGCATGGGCGTGATGCAAATGTCCTCAGGTAACAGCTCGAACACGGAACGCATTGCCACTGTCGCGGCGAGGACGTTGGCATGGCTCAATCCTACGAGCTTGGGGTCCGCCGTGGTTCCCGAGGTGCGCATGAGGATAGCCGGCGCTTCCTCGCCCCCGAGCAGAAGCGGCGCGCGCGGTACACGAGCCTGGACGGGTTGCTGGTCTGGCGATGTCGTCACTGCGCAATCGCTTTGGTCCGCATTCAACTGGAAGCAGACCGCCGGGATGCCCGCAGCGCGCGCGGCGAGCAATGCTGTCGACCCTGGTTCCGTGCCAAGGAGCACGTCCGGCCCAAGCGCAGCGAGCGCATCCGCGAACTCCGCGCCGGTCAGTTTTGCATCGAGCGGACAACAAGTGCCAATTTCGCATGCGGCCAAGAAGCCGTACAAGCTGGCCGAGCCGCGCGGTGTCGCGAAGGCGATCCGTGGATGAGGAATGGTCACGAGCGCATGCAGCGCCTCAGCGACATGATCCACCACCTCAAACATCTGACGGAAGGTCCGGTACTGACCCGGCTCAACCCAGATAGCTGGTGTGCCGTTCCGCTCGCCAAGATGCGCCCGCAAAGACGCGCTGATCGTCATGTTCTGTGCCGCATACGTCGCGACGGACTTGAGCATCATGGGTTCCTTCGCAGCGCGCATTCATCTTAGGCGATCCGCAAAAATAACTGAATCGTGTTGCGTGTGAAAGGCCATGCGGCCGATTGACTCGGGTGGATTCACGGCGGGGCCGAGCCGGGCTATCCGCGTCGGATGATCGACACGCGCGCGATTCGGCTGAGGTGGGATG
>JANLPY010000611.1:0-11257 GCA_031367505.1 Hyphomicrobiaceae bacterium
GGCGGCTATTCTGCTTTGGGAACGAGAGGGCAAAGCCCTTGGCGTTCCCGGCTATCAAACGAACGGAGGCGGTCAGCCTCCCTCAGCCGCAGCGCGGCACTGGCAACGGCACCCTCGCATGGCGCGACGCCGCCGGATGCCCTGTTGGCGAGCGCGGAGCGGACACAGGTGTTGCGCGATCAGCGCAGCTCCGCCATGTCCGTGAAAGCGTGAGACCGGCGGGCGACCGGCAAGGAGAGAAGTGAGAGTGCCTGCGGGTCAGTTCAAAAACGCCGCACCCTCAAGGAGCGCGCGGCGCGGGACAGAGTGCGACCTCAACCCCTCCCGCTCATTTGATCCGCGCTCCTGATCGTTACCGGAACGGCCAAGACCCTAGGCTTGGTTCGCGTAAGCGAATAGAGCGGGTGGCCGTCAGGCAGCGCCTACAAGACTGTAAATGCTGGCAGCAATGGATGATCTCTGGGAGATTGATTAGCCGGATTCATGCAAAAACTCCGTATGACTGCCGCGACTTTCGACGCTACTAATGGCCAGAAAACTCTGGCAAATTGTGCAGAATCAGTCTGTAAGGCGACTTTGTCAGAGTTCGCTCAAAGCACGATCAGGTGAATGATCGCTCGGTCGTCGCGTATTAGGTAAATAATAGCCAATTATTAGGTAAATACATGTGGTCCGATAATGAAACTGGAATTGATTTTCTAAATTTCCGTTTCATCGCGGATATCGCCGCTGAAATGATTTCGCAGGCCGATGGACGCCCGCTCTCGATGGGCGTCTCAGGTAGTTGGGGAGTCGGCAAGTCGTCTATGATGAAGCTACTCGCGGCATCACTCCGCGAGCGCTCAGCCGATAAGTTCCTTTTTGTCGAATTTAATGCATGGCTTTATCAGGGATATGACGACACCCGCGCCGCACTGATGGAGACGATTTCCAGCGCCGTTTTAAAGCGTGCCGAGGACGATAAGGGCGTTGCCGAAGGCGTTTTGGAGAAAGCAAAAGGGCTGGTGTCGCGGGTCAATTGGTTTCGCGTGGCCACCTCGGGCGCAACCGCAGTGGCTTCATTAGCGTTGGGTTTGCCGCCCGTTGGATTGATCGGCGACGGGGTTGCTGCCGTCAAAGCGCTTACCGACGGCGACATTGATTCGAAGGACCTAGCTGCCACTCTCGGTGTTGCGAAGGGCGGCGGGGAAAAAGCAAAGGCTCTCTTGCGCGAGCGGGCGGTGGCGGCGCAGACACCTCCCAAGGCCATCCACGACTTTAGAGCCGACCTTGAGAGTACTTTAAAATCTCTCGATCTGACCCTCGTCGTTCTGATTGACGATCTTGATCGCTGTCTCCCTTCCACTGCAATTTCGACGCTGGAAGCGATGCGCCTGTTTTTGTTCCTGGACAGAACGGCATTCATTATCGCTGCGGATGATGAAATGATAAAGCAGTCAGTTCGTTACCATTTCAAAGACATCGCTATGACGGATGATCTGGTCACGAATTATTTCGACAAGCTGATTCAGGTGCCCATCCGCGTTCCATCGCTGGGAACGCAGGACGTAAGAGCGTACTTGATGATGCTGTTTGTGGCGAATAGCGGGCTCGCGCAAGAGCAGAAGGATGCTGTGCGAACGGCATTGTGCGAGCGCCTGGGGCAAACATGGTCGGGCAAACGGGTGGATCGAGCGTTCGTTTCATCACTCATACCGGATTGCCCCGACGATCTGGCTGCCAGGCTCGATATGGCAAATCGACTCGCGCCGCTGCTTACCAGTGCTTCCAAAGTCGGTGGAAACCCGCGCCTAATCAAGCGCTTCCTCAACACATTGTCCATTCGGATGACTATCGCTCGCTCGCAGAATGTTTCGGTTGATGAATCGGCACTTGCAAAAATGCTACTGTTTGAGCGCTGTGGATCGGAGAAGACATACGGAAAGCTATTGTCCGCTATCAACGAAAGTATGGACGGCAAAGCACAATTGCTTGGCCCCTTGGAAGCGGCAGCGAAGGCCGCCGATGCCGATTACAAGCCACCCGAGGAATGGGCCGATGAGTTTTCTAAGGAATGGCTGACACTCGAACCGGCATTGGCAGATATTGATCTTCGTGGCGCTGTTTTTGTTAGCAGGGAGAACATGCCGATTATAACATCGATCGACAGGCTTTCCAATGAAGGTATCGATATTCTCGAAGCTCTCTTGAAGACAACGAGCAATTCCCCTGCGATCATCGGTAAACTTCAGAATCTCCCGCCTCAAGAATTGCAGGTCATAGCGGCATCGGTGCTCTCACGCGCACGAAGCATAAACCAGTGGGGAACTCCGCCGATTATCCACGCAATGTTATCGCTTGCACAGATCCAAGGCGATCATAGTAATCTCATTGCCAATTTTTTCAAATGCATACCTCCGGGGCAGCTGGAAGCTGCGATAGTTCCGCTACTATCAGACAAGGCATGGGCCGAGCCTATATTGGCATCATGGGCAAAATCTGCGGAGACGAAGGAGCCGGTTAAAAAGGCGATTGCATCAGCATCAAAAAAGAAAGCTTCAAATGGGAACATCAGCATCAAGTAAGGGGCCAGGATCAGGAGTGCCGATGGTCCCTGATTGGGTGCCACCGGTTCCCAATCCTCAAGGGCAGCCGCAGCCGGTGCCAATTGCACCGCCGCGTCGTTTCCAGCCTGCAAGAACCAGCCTTGGAAAGTTCGGCGGTGGCGGATCGGCGAATGACCTCAAGCGAGGGCTCGGTCACTATTCTCGAACAGGCATGGGCGGGTCATCGACCGCAACCCAACGAATGTCGGGCACAGCGAACACGGCTGGCGGACTATACGGCGTTCTCGATGCTTTAAGCAACGACACCGCACTTCCGTCGGACGTTAAACTCGATCCAACAGCATTAGCTGGCAAGTCTCAAACGGAAGTCGCCGACGTCATTGCGGATGCGCTTCGTCCGATAGATGGAACTCAGGATGGAGACGCCGCCAGAGACTCTATAGCTCGTGCGTTATCTGAAGTCTTGCTCGCCGATCCTGATGCCGACCTTACAAATCTTGATGCACCACAGATTGAGCTAGTGGTAGAGTCATATCTCGCGCACGATCTAGCGCATCGGATCGAACTCGATGTTGGAAAAGCGGTGCTCGACAAGGCTACTTCATATTCTGTCGGCGTAGATCGTCTCGAAGAAATGAAGGCATACATTCGGCAGGCCGTAGCTCAGGCAATACGCGCCCGTCGAGATATTGGACAGACTCTCAATCGCTCAAACACAGCCTCTTTGGCCAGTGAGGTTTTGCGGGATACGTTTGAAATATTCGAGAGCTACTTATGATGAGGGTCGCTTGTGCGCCTGCTGGCGTGGACATCCCGGATGGAACGGATATTCCGTTCACACTTTATAGCCACAGGCTCAATGCGGAAACCGGAGCAGTGGGGGGAACAATTCCCGGTATAATCGAGGCTCTCAAATTGCAGCCATCGGCCCGAGCGTGGGACTTTCTTTCAATATCCTTGGCAGTGATTGCAGCAGACGAAAGTTGCACGAGGGCACATAGCGCCGACGGCTGGACTCGTCAGATTCACCTCACGATCGCGGTCATTGACCCTCATTTTTGGATGAGCGTCGCCGAAGAATTCCAAAGAGCGTTGAGTTTTGTAACCGGCGACATTTGGCGGTTGGACTTTATCGAGGGCGGGTATCTGCCGAAGCCGCCTAAGGTAGTGCTCAAGCGTGCAGAAGATACGATCTGCCTTCTGTCAGGGGGCATGGATAGCCTCATCGGGGCCATTGATTTGATTGCCCAGGGTGGAAAGCCGCTCTTGGTCAGTCAGGTTGCGAAAGGCGATAAGTTCGATCAACAGCGGTTTGCCAAGATATTGGCTCCGACCTCCATGCATTTGCAGGTGAATCACAACGCATCACCGCCCGTGCCGTCGGAGCGCTCACAACGGGGCCGTTCGCTTGTGTTCTTTGGCCTCGGAGCTCTGGCTGCCACATGCCTTGAAGCATATGGTGATGGCTCAAAAGTTGATCTCCTTGTGCCAGAAAACGGGTTCATCAGTCTCAACGTCCCTTTGACGCCGCTGAGGCTCGGCTCACTGAGCACGAGAACTACACACCCATTCTACCTCGCGTCCCTTCAATCACTATTCGACAAGGCGGGTTTAAAAGTCCGGATTCGGAATCCTTATCAATTCCGAACCAAGGGTGAAATGCTCGAATCCTGCCAGGATCAGGCACTATTGAAGTCGCTGATCGGAGGATCGACAAGTTGCGGCCGGTATGCTCGGACAGGCTTCACGCAGTGCGGGCGTTGCGTCCCGTGCCTCGTGCGCCGTGCTGCATTTCATAAGTGGTTGGGCCATGATCTTACCGCCGGATACAAGTATTCAAATCTTGGCACTCCTGACAAAAAGCATCGAGATTTCGACGACGTTAGGTCGGTCGCCTTTGCGGTCCATACCGTCGAGCAGCGAGGGCTGGACGCTTGGATCGGCGGCGCGCTAAATTCTGCAATTCTAGGAGCGTCACCAGATGCTCGTGGCGTTGCAGAAAGGGGTCTTTTGGAACTCTCTGAATTTCTAACATCACAGGGCGTCCTTTGATCGATTTTCACTGTCACCTCGACCTCTATCCGAACGCAAAAGCTGTCATTGAAGAAGCCGATGCTCGCGGTGCATTCGTGTTGGCGGTGACGACGACACCCAAGGCGTGGACGGGGACGAAGCAGCTAATTGGCAACCGGAAACGTATTCGGGTAGCGCTAGGATTACATCCAGAGCTGGTGCCCGAGCGGCATAGCGAAGTGCCATTGTTGGAGCACTATCTGCCAGAGACTCGCTACGTCGGAGAAATAGGCCTCGACGGCAGTAGCCACATGCGTGGAAGTTTCGAGCTTCAGGAGCGCGTCCTTACTAGGATATTGCAAGCGTGCGAGAAGGATAAAAAGAAGATCATAAGCCTGCACTCCCGTCGTGCCGCAAACGGTGTGATCGACGCCTTATTGCAAGCACCTGAATCGGGCACTCCCATTCTGCACTGGTTCTCTGGTTCCAAAAAAGAGCTTGACCGAGCCATTGGTGCAGGCTGCTGGTTCAGTGTCGGCCCGCTTATGCTGAACTCGGCGAAGGGCCGCAGTCTGGTCGAACTAATGCCAGCGGATCGGATCATCACCGAAACAGATGCGCCATTTGCCCAGATTGGCGGCGAACCCCTTATGCCGTGGGACGTTTCGAGAACCTATCCATTTCTAGCAGATATGTGGCAATGCCGCGCTGACGAAGTTGCATCGCGAATAAAAGGTAATCTCAAGACACTCCTTGCTATTTGACTTGTCGGTGTCGGCAGTGCGGTTCGCTTTGGCACGTGGCGTTGTTAAGACCCGCCGCTGGGCCGCTTCGCGCCAACACTCATGGCAGCATTGAACTCCCGCTCACCAAAGTTTTTTCCCGTCGATCACCGTGACTGGCCAATCCGCAGCCTCAAAATCGTCGAACAATCGCGCGTTTACGGCGATCTTGCGGGTCTTGCCATCTCAACTTCCGTCGTGCTGAAAATCCGGACTGTCGGCATATAGATCACAGCCGCACGCGCTGCAAAAATGGTTGGCGAACTTTTTTGGAATTCCAGCGATAGACGGCATCGCTATCGGCTTGCGTAACACTGAGCTGGTCGGGCGTGTAATAGGCATAGAGATGCCCGCGCTTCGAACAGAGCGAACAAGTGCAGCGCGTCAGTTTTTCGAGCAGTTCGCCGTCAATCTCAAAGGCGATTCGTCTGCAATGGCAGTGTCCGGTGAGGGGCATCATGTTCACCCTGTTGCGATTAACGACGCTTGATCCATTGCGGTTGCAGGCTTTCAACGGTCGGCGGTCCTTCGAGCAGCGGCGTGACTTCCAGTTCGTAGTCGCGGTAGGCTTGCGATTTCAGGAAGGCGGTCGCTGCCTCGACGCTGCTGTAAACCTGGAAAGCGCAAATGCGGTCGGGGTCATCTCCGAACGAATAGACATAGACTTCGTGATCAGGATTTCCTGTGATGGCGGGTTGCATGTGCTTCTGCCAGATTTTCTGGACATCGCCGCGCGCACCCGGCTTGGTGCGATGCTGTAGGAAGAGTGCGCGTTTGGTCATTTGGATTGCCTTTCACGGCTGGATGGGTCGGCGTCTTTCGTATCGCGCACCCGCCTTGCCACACGGTCGCAAAGCGGCAGCCACCTGCCATCCCGCAGCCATTCCCATGTGATCGTTTGGGTGTTGCCCTCTGCATCGAACACAGTGCGGGCACGCTCGGTTGCGCCTTCCAGCAACCAGGCCCGGCCATTGACCGTGAGACCATAATGCCTGTAGAATCCGTGGTTCTCGAAAGTCCGGGCGAAACAGCCTTTATAGCCGGTATCGACGCCCATGATGCTCAAGGTGTCGAACGCCTTGCCGTCGATCTGCGCGCGCTCATCCTGAATCAGAAAGAATCCGCCGGTGTGCCAGCGCGCGGTGTGCGTGCTGATCCACGTCACGCCGTTGGCCTTGGGATCGGCCCCCGACTGGTCGGTGCCGCCGAATGAGATGCCTTCGGCGCGCCATTCGCCGAGGAAGACCGAGAGCGTATCATGTGCGCTGCTGCGAACCGGGGTGGCTTCGCTGTCTTTGTTGGCCATGTGGATCTCCTTCAAAAGGTTTCATACCGCGCGGGCTTTTCGCGCGAACGCGCGCATTTCCTCGACGAACAATCCGGGCTCCTCGAACGCCGCAAAATGGCCGCCGCGCGCTGGTTCATTCCAATAAATCAGTCGCGGGAAGGTCCGCTCGGCCCAGCTTCGCGGCGGCTGGAAAATCTCGTGGGGAAAAATGCTGCATCCGACCGGCAAATCGACCCGCCCCAGATTTGATTTGGAGGGGAAGTTCTCCAGATAGATGCGAGCCGACGAGGCGCTGGTGTTGGTCAGCCAGTAGAGCGTTATGTCGTCGAGCATCTGGTCGCGCGTAAGCGCGGACTCAGGAAGGCCGGTGTTGTCCGTCCATGCCTGAAATTGTCCGTAGAGCCAGCCGGCCTGGGCAACAGGGGAATCGGCTAGAGCGTATCCGACGGTCTGGGGGCGCGTGGCTTGCAGCAAGAAATACCCGAATCCATCGGTCTGAAACCGCTTCATCTGATCGACATAACGCTGCTCTACGGGAGACAGGCCAGTCGTCGGCACGGGATCGGGCATGACTTGCGGGAAGGTGAGGTGAATGGCGGCAAGGCCGGGCGGTCGTTGCTGCGCCAATTTGGTGGTGACGACAGCACCCCAGTCGCCACCCTGGGCGATGTAGCGCGTGTACCCTAGCCGCCGCATCAACTCGCCCCAGGCGCGCGCGATATGATCGGCATTCCACCCTCGTGCGCTCGGCTTGTCTGAAAAACCGAAACCGGGCAGCGACGGCGCGATGAAGTGGAACGCATCCTCCGCCCGGCCGCCGTGCGCGGTCGGATCGGTGAGCGGTGCCACGATCTCCATGAACTCAATCACCGAACCCGGCCAACCATGCGTCATGAGGATCGGAAGCGCATTGGCGTGCTTCGACCGGGCATGGATGAAATGGATGCCGAGGCCGTCGATCGTTGTGCGGAACTGCGGGATACGCCCGAGCGCAGCCTCGCAACGCCGCCAGTCATAACCGTTTTGCCAGTAATCAACGAGCGCGCGCAGATTCACAAGCGGCGCGCCCTGCGACCAGCCCGCACCCGTTTCAGCTTCTGGCCATCGCGTTTGCGCAAGACGGCGCTTCAGGTCGGTCAATGCCGCGTCCGGCGCGCGATAGGTGAACGGCGTGATCGCCGGTTCGGCAGCTCGTGCCCATGTCGGCCAGGCAGAAAACGCCAAGGACGAAGCGGCACCTACAACAACAAGGTCGCGCCGTGTGATTGTAGCCGTGTTCATGATGTCTGCCTTCCTGCTCAGCCATCCGCCGACGCCGCTACTTCGGATCGCAATGCTCGCCGACTGGCACCTCGTGCGGGACGTTCCAGCCGAAATAGACTTCGACCGCGACGATCTGCCCGTCGCGAATGGTCAGGATTTCGGTGTTTCGGAAACGCGCTTTCTTGCTCTGGCCCTCATAGGTAACGAACACCTCATTGCCGTTCTCGACCATATGAACGAACTCGAAGCCGTCGGTGTTTGCGCTGTTTGGCCAACAGATTGCGAAATAGCCTTTGCGGTCGATGCCATTGTCGAGCGGGCTGGTGAAGCGGAAGTCGGGCGCGATCAGCGCCTCGGCGGCCTCTCGGTCCTTGGCAATATAGGCATCATAGATTGCGCGGCCGATTTTTAGGTTCGCAGTGGTCATGGGCAATTCCTTTCGACACGCGCATTAGTTCATCACCCAAACCATCGGCTCAATCTTCAGCCGTCGCATCCCATTTTGGCTTCATTTCTTTACCCCATTTCTTAGGGTCATCGTTGTGCATCGCCTCCATTTCCTTCGTGACATCGGGATGCTTTTCCATCACGTGTTTGGTCATCGCCTTCACCATTTCATCCCACGTCTCTGCCGAAAGTTTGTGATCGCATTTTCCGCCGAGTTGGTTGCATGTCATCGTTTTCATGATACATCTCCATTGGTTATCAATAACTTGAGTCGGGGACGATTGTTCCATTTCAAGCCGCGTGCTTGGTCATGACGCGGCTTCTTATTTCGCGGTTAATCGACGATTGACCCGCAGGTCATATTCGCGACGGTTGCGGTCATCGGGCTGGCATAGTCAGAGGCCATCAGCACGGCTACGTTGCCGACCTCGGCGAGCGAGGGTGCACGTTTCAGCAAGGTCTTGTCCGCAATCATGGCCGTCATCTCCTCGCTCGCTTTGCCGAAGCTATCATTGAGTTTATCGGCGAACGATTCAGGCGATCCAGCTGATCGAATGCAGATGACACGCACACCGTGCGGCGAAAGCTCGCTGGCCAGTGAGCGGCACAGGCCTTCGACGGCGGCGCATTCGATACCGAAGCTGCCTGTGAGCGGCCAAGCCATGCGCGCCGGGGAAGCGGTGATCATCAAGATCACGCCTGTGCCCTTCTCGACCATGACTCGTGCGGCGGCCCGTGCCGTCAGAAAGTTGGTCGCGACACGCCGCATGACCGGGAAGCTGACCACTTGTGGTGACAGGTCTGCGAGCGCTGTCCCTTGAGTTGATTCAGCGACGTTGATGGCATTGAACGAGACATCGATGCGCCCCGCCTTCGTGACCACTGCATCGACGAATTTATCGACGGCGTGCTCATCAAATGCATCAACTTGAGCGGCTTCCGCTTTCCCACCTTCGGCGACGATGTCGTTCGCCACTCTTTCAAGGCTGGCCAAAGAGCGACCTGCCAGAAAAACGGTGGCTCCTTCGCGGGCGAAAGCACGAGCGACCGCGCCGCCAATCGAGCCTCCCGCTCCGTAAACCACGGCGTTTTTGCTTTGCAGCAGCATTTCAATCCTTCGGTTGTCGTCAGTCAATTGTCCGATCTGTCTGGGTCATTGCTCCGTGCTTCCAGCCGTAACTTCGCCCTTGTGCGCGGCAAATGCGGCGAGCACTTCCTTCGTCTCCGTCTCCGACACCTTGAAGTTGGCGAGCGTCCGGCCAAGCTCTGCGGCAACTTCATCGAACTGGGCGGGAGTAATTTTGAGGTCGTGGTGGGCAACTTCAAGGCCAACGGGGGTGCTACCCGGTTTGGTAGCTGTATATTCGAAGGGACCGCCTGAAACCTTGCATACCCACAAGGTGCGCATGAATTTCAGGCCCGGAAGTCTGGACAGATTATTGGTGTGCCAATCCCGGAGCGCGGGGTTCTCCGACTTCTGGCCGACAATAGGGTTTTTCACCAGCGCATCGCTGAAGTGGTCGATTACCGCTGCGATGGCAAATGCGCCGCCGAGACGCTCATATAGGCTTGCTTCTGTCATTTTTGGTTCCTCAGAGCGGGAACGACAGACCTAACGGCGCGGGTTCGACTTGAGTCCGCTGATGCAGCACCTAAGCAAAAGAGTTGCCGAGCATATCGCTCAAAAGGGTAACGGATTGTGGAGACATTAGTTCCGCACGATCAATTCGATGCCAAGCGTTTTTGAACTTAAGAGATTGACTCTAAGCGCAGATCTGAGCCTGATCTATTTAGCGGGATCCTTTCGCTTTTGGTTCGCCGGCAGCGAAGCTGAAGCGGAAGCGTCAAGACGCAGAATTGGGGGTGAATCGAGGCTCGTCTCACCTTTTTTCCCAACCCTGCTTGGCCTGTGTCCCGATCAAATGCGCCAGCGGCGCATCGGAATACAGGCGGAAAGGCTTGCCTGGCAGGTCGCATTGAAGCTCGATGCGCCACAAGTCTGCTAAGCAAGCCACACCGATCTGCCCGACCAAGAATGCCAGCGGCATGTCGGCGACCGGTGAAAGGAAATTTACCCTTGCGGCGTTCGCGCCCGGTGAGTGGGCTTCGCCGCGAGCCGCGCCTTTGCTCCAGCCGATGCTCGGGCTCTGCTGTCATTGTCTGCCGGATCGTTGGTCATCGGCTCCCATCCGCTCATGCCCTGTAACACACGGTCGGCATGTTTGATTGTGTTCACATGCCCATAATGCTGCTCGATCATCTTGACCGACGTGCCCATCTGCTCGGCAAGGATATAAACATCGACACCTTCGCTAAGCCGGAAGGTGGCATAGGTATGCCGGAAGCAATAGGTGGAACGAGGTGTGCCGTTCGGCCCGATTTTGAGGTCGGCTTCGGTCAACATTTTCTCAACTGCGTCTTCATACAGGAATTTGGCTGGCTTGCCGCTGATGGTAGTGAAGACAGCATCGTCCTGCCCGGTCGCTTTCGAGATCGCGCGAATGCGATCAAGATAATCGCCCACGCTCTTGGGCGCGACCAGCTTGCGCGATTTGCCTTTGCCCTGGACGAACAGGACAACGATCTCTTTCCCGTCGCGATCCTTGGCGGGCATGATGTCGCGCCAGCGCAGATTCTTCGCCTCGGGCGGACGCATCCCGGTGTTGCACATGATGAGCATGAAATTGTAGCACATGGTGCGCGCCCATGCGCTCGGCGCTTTTGAGGCTTTGGCAATCCATGCGCGTCCCGCCGTATGCAGCTTGCGATATTCCTCAAGCGTGAACTCGTCGCGGCGCATGGTTTTGAGCTTTGGCTTGCCCTCGAAGCGTTGGCTGGCGGGAACATAGCGTTTGCTGATCGCAAAGTTCATGGCGGCATTGAACGCGCCCATCTCGAACTCAATGGTGGCATCGCTG
>JANLPY010000281.1:0-1785 GCA_031367505.1 Hyphomicrobiaceae bacterium
TCGGCGAACATCGTGAACAGGCAGCGCATGAGGAACAGCGCCACGCCCTCGGCATTCTCGCCGCGCTTTTCCAGCCCCTTGGATACAGCTGCGAGCCGGGCCGCGATCTCGCGCGTGACCTTGGCCGACTGACGCGCCGGGTCGAGCGTCGCCGGCTCGTCCCAAATGCGTCTCAGGCGGTCCCGCACCGTCTCGTCGCGAAGCTCCGTCAGAAAAATGCGGAAACCTTGACGGTCCGGAAACTGGACATAGTTCTTCCCTTGGCCGGTGAAATCGGCATAGACCTCAATGCAGTGGCCGACGTCGCAGACCAGCACGAACGGAGGCCAGCCATGCGACTCGGGCAGCGCCTTGGCATACTCTTCAGCCTGACGGCGGGCGCTGATCATCAGTTGATCCCAGGCCCGACTGGCGCTGCGTTGGCCACGCGGTTGGGTATCGGGGACGAACAAATCCGGTTGGCCAGCGAGCGCCAGCTCCTTCGGACGGCCCTTCTCGCGGCTTTGCTTGGCCTCCATGATGAAGGCGCTGCGCTTGTAAAGATCGATGCGGCCGTCACTGGACGTCCCGTCCGGCTCCTTGAATTTCACCGCGCGCTCAAAGGTGTAGTCGTTGAGGCTGGCGTCTTCGACGGCAGGCGCAGGTTCGGCGACGCCCAGCAGGCGGCAGAGCTGAGATGCGAACAATTGGAAATTGGCGCGCTCGGCCCCGGCCGAAGCCGTCCAGCGCGTGATGAAGGTGTCGATTGATCGGTCGGCGGTGGGTGCGGTCATGACGGCAACCTAAGGCAAGCTCTGAGAAGTTGGAAGGGTGGGACGGCCGCCAAGCGGCAGCGTTCACGAGTTCGCAGCCAGTTGTGGCTGAGGAGGCAAAATGTGGGTTTGTCCATGTCAATCGATGGGTTCGCGTCATCGTCTCAAAAACCCTGCCCCATTGACGTCATTGCCCGCTCAGAGGGCGCGCGCATGCTCCGGTACAGCATCGAGTCCGGCCCCCCGTGACCGAACTCGAAACGACTAAGGAAACTGAACGGCGGCTATTCGAAGCACTCCGAATGGGTGGACGGGTCGGCTGCCAGCAAGGGGCGATTGGCTGGTCCCCAATCTATTGAGCGGTTCGTGAAAATTTTGACCAACCGCTGCGCAAGAAACGGCTTGTGCGTGTCGACGTCCGCAATGTTTCGAACAATCCGATCTGTATCTGTTGCATTTCTGTCAGGAAGATGCGGGAACTCTCACATTATAGTTTTGGACAACAGGATAAAAGTACGCCGTCAGATTGACGTCAGCGCCCGGTAATGCAGGCAAAACGAGGACACCTCAGAAATGGTCGTAACGTCAACGATTGAATTTCACCTTTGAATTCAACATGATTCTTGACGCCTGCCACCTAAGCGCAACAATAGTCCCGGCATAGTGTTCAAAGAAGCACAGATTTCTTCCGGCCGTTTCGTCCCTGAATCCCGAACAGACTCCCGGCGCCAACAACGCGGACGATCGGAGTGTGGGCGCCTCGCGGCCCGGAAGTCGGCCGCGACCGGGTGCTATCGCGACGCCCGGAAACGGGCGACGCGACCGAGCCCCGCAAAGCGCGGGTCTCGGCCCATTCGGGTGACGCCCCCTGGCGCAAGATCCACGAAGGCATAGACCAAAAAGCGTTGTGTGCGCGAGACTTCAAACTCGACGTCAACTTGAGCGGCCATGGAAGATATGGCGGGCTCTGACTCACCAGAGGGATGGCCATCCCCCGCTTCGCCGTCGTCGCTCGCCTGGACGGCGAGCGAGC
>JANLPY010000303.1:0-82943 GCA_031367505.1 Hyphomicrobiaceae bacterium
GGTTCCGAAATCGAACGAATCCTGGCTACACTCTGTCGGCATCGGGGAAATCCTCGCTCAAACGTGAAGTCGTTGCTGCACAACAACTTTCGCTGAGTCGGAGCCCCGATGCGACTACCCAGCTTGAGAAGGCCGGGCTAGTGGTCGATTATTCAAAAAACGGTAGTGGCGATGCGGCTTTTACGAAGTCGGACGTTGAACGCATGAGCCAGAAACCGGATGGATCGCGCCGGGTGGTGTTGGCTTATTTATCGATCGGAGAGGCTGAAAACTATCGATACTACTGGCAGGATTCGTGGATTCAAAACCCACCGAGTTGGCTCAAACATGAGAACGCCAATTGGTGCGGCAATCACATAGTGCAATTTTGGCATCCTGAATGGAAAAGTATTATATACGCTGCGCCAAATGGTAGAGAATCTTACTTAGACAAGATAATCGAAGCAGGGTTCGACGGTGTTTATCTCGATCGTATCGATGTCTATAGCGAATTCGAAGATGTAAACGCACAGGCCCGGCAGGAGATGATCGGATTTGTGAAGTCCCTGTCAACGGCTGCGAAAGAAAAATCCAACCGACGCGGAAATAGCACTTTTTTCGTTGTGGCACAAAACGCCGAGGAACTGTTGACGTCCGATACGTACCGCGCCCACATCGATGCACTTGCCAAAGAGGATCTCTTATACGGTGCACGTGAAAACGGAAAGCCCAACACCGAAGAAGAGGTCAAAACCAGCACGCGCTTGATCGCCAAGCTTCTCGACGACAAAAAACCAGTTTTTGGCGTCGAGTATTTGAAGAGTGAGCCGGAGATGCAGGGAGCACGTTCCCGGTTAAGTGAACTCGGCCTAATTCCACTCATCGCGCCTCGGGCATTGGACCAGCCGGACGTGTACGATCCGACGTCGAAACGCACCGAGGATGAAAGTGCCGAAGACGAGGCAACGCCGGAAGCTGAGACGTCTCCCCAGCGTCGCAATACGGCCAACACGTGCCCGTCAAAGTGATACTGAAATATAGGCACTGGTTCAAACGTGCTGGCCACCGTTAATGTGAAGCTCGGCACCATTCACATAACTCGACTGATCGGTACACAGGAAGTAGATCGCCTTGGCGACTTCCTCCGGCTCGCCTAGGCGTCGCATCGGAATCTGCTCTTGCACGATCTTGTCGGTGCCGGGCGACAGAATCGACGTATCAATTTCACCGGGAGAAATAGAATTCACTCGAATACCGCGGCGGCCGAAATCATACGCCATCTCGCGTGTCAGAGATGCCAACGCGGCTTTTGAAGTCGCGTAGGCGGCGCCAGCGAAGGGGTGCACTCGACCACCAGCGATCGACGTCACGTTGACCACCGCGCCTTTCGCCCGATCCAATTCATCGATGAGCCCGCGTGCCATGACGACGGGCCCAAACAAGTTGACCTGGAACACGCGCTGCCACACGTCGAGCGGCGTATCGATCGTCCCCAGCCGCGCACCTTTTGGTCCCTTGGGACTAATTGCTGCGTTATTGACGAGCGCATGAAGGCGACCGCCTTGCGCCTTCAACCGCTCCTTCATCAACTCGATCGCCTGGGGCATTACGTTCGGATCGGCGAGATCGAGCTGGATATGATCGTCAGGGCCCATTTCCCAAGGGCAATTCTCGGGAAATGGCTGGCGTGAACACGTAATCACTCGCCAACCCGCCGACGAGAACCGCTTGACGGTCGCATGGCCGATGCCGCGTGACGCGCCCGTTAAGATGAGCGTCTTGCGGTCGGCATTTGGGGTCAAATTATTGGGCACGCGTTTCGCTTCATTGGATGGAATTGTCATGTGCGGACATTATCACACTATGCCGGGTGGCAGTGCGTCGATCACGGGTAGAGTCTGAGTTTACCCCAAGGTTGATCCGCGCCTACTCGCCTGAATGTCACACGCTCGTGCAGGCGAAACGGCCGGTCGTGCCAAAACTCGATCTCTACTGGCGTTACTCGGAAGCCGGACCAATGGGGGGGACGCGGGATATCACCCAACGCATATTTGGCGGTGTAACTTGCAACAGCCTTTTCCAAAGCAAACCGGCTTTCGAGCGGCCGGGATTGCGCCGAGGCCCATGCGCCAATCCGGCTACCCTTCGGACGCGTCGCATAATAGGCATCGGCTTCCGCTGCGCTGACAGTGGTGACGTTGCCGCGTACCCGCACCTGACGACGCAGGCTTTTCCAATGGAAATTAAGCGCGGCCTTTTTCGACGCCAACAGTTCCTGCCCCTTGGCACCTTCGTAGTTGGTGTAAAATACGAAGCCACGATCGGGGACCGTCCCAGCGTCGAGGCCTTTCAGCAGTACCACACGAACATTCGGCATCCCGGATTGATCAACGGTCGCGAGCGTCATTGCGTTGGCGTCGTTCGTCTCGTGTTTGCGCGCCTCAGCTAACCACGCTTCGAACAAGTCGAACGGCTCCTCGGCTACCGAAAAATCACCTGCCTCCGGACCTTTGTAATAGCCGGCATTCACCCACTCGGTCTTGTTGATGTCAGCCATGATCGCTCCCGTTACATTCCATTGACGACCGTCGCGATTTGCAACGACCGGCACGGACGTTCAATCGATATTAACCCATATGGGACAACATTCTCAATGTAAGGGTTCGCCCGTCGCGGATCTCGTTTGCGTAATCGTAAAGTTGAGTGTGATCATGCGTACATCAGCGTCTCTCATTTCGATAGCTGCGACCGGCGCCATTGGTTTTTTCCTGGCAGCAACGATCGTGCTCGGCCCAGGATCGACATACGCGCAGTCGGAAAGCAAATCGTTCAGTGCGATCGAGGTTCCACCCGCTGCCAATAACGGCGGTGGCCATGCACCGGGTGCGACCAGCAACTCGACCTCAAATGGCTCATGCTCCTGCCCGAACCAACCGTCGAACGAACCGCTGCCACGCGACAAGTTGTGGCCCAAGCCATCCCTCGCAGAACTCAAATCCACCCTCGACGACACCGACGCCATCGCGGCGCTTGAGGCACTGCAACTGGCGCTGACAGAAGCCGGCGACGGCGCGACCTACATATGGAACCGCAAACATGGCCGGCTGAGCGGCGCAATTCAACCAACGACATCTTTCAAGGATGCGTCAGGGCAAATCTGCCGCCATATCGTCGTTGCCATGACGTCCGGAAGCTATTCGCGCAAAGCCGAAGGCATTGCCTGCCGCATGAAAAACGGCGCCTGGACACTTGAGGGCTAACAGCCTGTCTAAGCCTTCCAATCACCGATCGCGGCGTTGACCAACGCCAGCGCCGCAATCGCGGCCGTATCGGCACGCATGATTCGGGGGCCGAGCGATATCGCGGTCGCATATGGCTGTGCGCGCACAAGTCCCCGCTCGTGATCGTCAAAGCCACCCTCCGGCCCGATCAGTACGGCTAGGGGGTGACCCTGAAGCGGCAATAACGCCGCGATCGGATCCGCGATCGGCGCGCCCTCATCGCAAAAGATCAGCAATCTACCGGCATCCCAATCCGCCAAGAGGCGATCGAACTTCACCGGCTCGGCGATTTCCGCGACATGCAGGATACCGCACTGCTCGGCAGCCTCGATCGCGTTGGCGCGCAATCGGTCGAGATTGACCCGTTCAGCCACGGTGCGGCGGGTGAGAACCGGAACGAGGCGGCGCACGCCCAGCTCGACCGCCTTCTGCACCATATAGTCGAGGCGAGCACGCTTGAGGGGAGCGAACAAGTACGTGATATCCGGGCCGTAGCTCTGGTTTCGCACTTGATCATCGACTATCAGCTGACAGCTTCGCTTGCCCACATTGGCCAGACCAGCCCGCCACTCGCCATCGCGGCCGTTGAACACCAGCACGGTGTCGCCAGCCCCCATGCGAAGCACCCGAACCAGGTAGTTGAACTGCTCATCGGAGGCGTCGAACGACGCACCACCGTGCAAATTCGCCTCGACAAATAGTCTCTGACTGGTGGAATCGTGGATTGCCATCGCGACACGTTAGCCTATCTGCTGGATCGATGTGGAGTGGCGTGTTAGGCCGCAGTACGATGAAAATTCATTGTGAGCAGCGCCCCATCGAATGGTTACATCTCGCCCTGACATCTTGACGCTGCCCGATGCACGGCCGGGGAATTGGGTCGATCGATACGCGCCTCAGTCCCTCTTACCGTATTTGCATCTAGCCCGCTTCGATCGGCCGATCGGTTCGTGGCTGCTGCTGTTTCCATGCTGGTGGTCGCTGGCACTGGCGGAGCTGTATCGCGGCCGGCCATATCCGAATCTGTGGTATCTCGCCCTGTTTTTTGTTGGTGCGTTCGTCATGCGCGGCGCCGGCTGCACGTACAACGACATCGTCGATCGCGACTATGATGGCCAGGTCGCGCGGACGGCGTTGCGGCCGATCCCTTCCGGTGCGGTCTCGGTTCGCAACGCATTGATCTGGGCCTCGATCCTATCGTTGATCGGCTTGGCCGTACTGCTGCAATTCAACTGGTACACGGTTTGGCTGGGCATCGGATCGCTCGGGTTGATCGCAATCTACCCGTTCATGAAGCGATTCACCTACTGGCCGCAACTCGTGCTCGGACTGACCTTCAAGTGGGGCGCGCTCGTCGGCTGGTCGGCAATCTTCGGCACGCTCGATCCGACAGCAATCGTCCTTTATGTTGGATGCGTTGCATGGACGATCGGCTACGACACGATATACGCCCACCAAGACAAAGAAGACGATGCTCTGCTTGGGCTCAGGTCGACGGCGCTGCGGTTCGGGGATCAGACCCAATCCTGGGTTGGCGGATTCTACGGGGTCGCTGTGCTGCTTTGGGCTGCGGCCGGCTTCATGGCGAACGCTCACCTGGTCTTTTTTGTCGCGCTGTCACTCGTCGCCCTGCAACTTTCCTGGCAAGTATCGACCCTCGACACCACCAACCCGGTCAATTGCCTGCGCCGCTTTAGGTCGAACAAAGACGTTGGTTGGGCCATTTTCTTGGCGTTGATCGCCGATATGGCCGTATCGACGCTGGCCGGCCTCGCCTAGGACCCGTCAAAGCAAACACGCGGCCGAACGAATGTTCAACCGCGTGCGCGTTCGCCTACCTGTAGACTTCGAGCAGCCGTCTGTTGCGGCCATGCCCGAACAATGCCACAGACGCGTTGGAAAGCCCTTAAGTGGCATAGTCAACAACCGGTTATTTGGTGATCGAGTTTGACACCACCCACACCTATAGAAGGTTGCTACAATGAGCGCTCAATCCGGCAAGCAGTTACTCCATCTCGTGTTCGGCGGTGAGCTCGCATCGCTGTCCGGCATCGAATTCAAGGACTTAGCCGGTCTCGATATTGTCGGCATCTACCCGAATTACGCCGAGGCCTACAGCGCCTGGAAGGGCTGCGCGCAGCGGACGGTCGACAACGCGCACATGCGCTACTTCATCGTTCATATGCACAAGCTACTCGACCCGGACGCTGCACCCGTAACGCCGGCCAAATCCTGAATCGGTCCAAAGTATCGTGAGCGAGCCCGTACCCAAGACGACCCCCCCGGTGGCGCTGCCGGCGCGCGACGTGCCACCACGTAATGCGTCGTGGGTGCTTGCCGAGCGTTACTTCTTCGACTGGTTGTGGCCGCGCCGATGGCAAGCGGCGAAAGTAATGGTGTTGACCTTCGCGCTTGCCGGAGTGGCATCCAGCTATCCGGCAATCATCAAGCACGCGAGCGACGCTTTGTTTGCCGGCAATACATCGGCCGTTCCATGGATTCTCGCGGCGATCATCGGCGTCACCGCGGCCAAGAGCGTGTTGATGTACCAACAGACTTTGGCGTCCAACACCGTCATCCAACGCATGTCGACCGACATGCAGTCGGTCGTATTCAAACACGTCATCAATGCGGATTTCGCCCGGTTGACGCGCGATGCACCCGGCCATTTGATGTCGAAAATCTTCAACGACATAGGCCTGGTGCAAAATGCCGCCCAGACAATTATCGGCTCAGCGCTACGCGATGTACTGACGATCATCGGCTACATCGCCTCGATGATTTATCTCGACTGGGCGCTCTCGCTGATCGTGCTGTGCATCTATCCGCTGGCCGTTCTGCCAATCATGATGATCAGCAAACACTTGCGGAAAGTGGTCAAGCAAACGCAAGGCGAACTCGGGTCGATGGTATCGCTGGTGAGCGAGCAACTCTCCAGCCCGCGCCTGATCAAGACCTACGGGCTAGAAGATTACGCCAACGATCGCGTTAACCGCAGCTTCGAAGAGGTCCTTCGCTTGCGGACCAAGGCCGTGAAGAGCAAGGCGCGGCTCGATCCCTTCCTGGAAGTGCTGGGTGGAGTTGCGATCGCTGGCGTTATCGGTTTCGCCTATTGGCGTATCAGCAGCGGCACCTCATCGATCGGCGACTTCGTCGGTTTCGTGATGGCGTTGTTGCTCGCAGCCCAACCTGTCCGGGCACTCGGCACCCTGTCGACCCGCATACAGGAGGGTCTGGCCGGCGCCGAGAGCATGTATGGAATCCTCGACGAAAAACCGACGGTGATCGACCGGCCGGCGGCAAAAAACTTGCGCGTGAGCAAGGGCGAAATTACTTTCGACGCTGTCACCTTCACGTATGGCCGGATCAAACCTGATGACGAAGTCGTCGATGCTCTGGCGGGCGTCTCAATCGTTGTGCCAGGTGGCAAAACCGTCGCGCTGGTCGGCCGGTCGGGCTCCGGAAAATCGACGTTGATCAATCTGGTCCCACGCTTGTTCGACGTCTCGTCGGGCAGCATTTCGATCGACGGGCAAGACCTGCGAGACGTTACGCTTGCGAGCTTACGTTCGCAGATTGCCATCGTCAGCCAGGACGTTACGCTGTTCGACGACAGCATTCGTGCCAACATTGCGCTTGGCCGGTTGGACGCCAGCGAGGATGCGATCATCGCTGCAGCAAAAGCGGCGGCGGCGCATGATTTCATCATGGCGCAAGCAAACGGTTACGACACCGGCATCGGCGATCGCGGACAGCGCCTATCGGGCGGCCAACGGCAGCGCTTGGCCCTGGCACGCGCGATATTGCGCGATGCGCCGATCCTGCTGCTTGACGAGGCAACCAGTGCGCTCGACACCGAGTCGGAGCGATTGGTGCAGGACGCGCTCGCCCGCTTTACCCGCAACCGCACGACGTTCGTCATCGCGCACCGGCTATCGACAGTTCAGAACGCCGATATCATTTGTGTGATGGAGGATGGCCGCGTCATCGAAAGCGGTAGTCACGCCGAGCTATTCGCCAAAGGCGGCAGCTACGCGAACCTGTGCCGGCAACAGTTCATGTCGGGCGACGGCAGCAATGTGACGCCGGTTCACGCGGCCGCTATTCGCGTCGGAGCAACCCACTGAGAAGTCGCGATGCCATGCCGTTCGCTTGAAAAGATTTCGTTACGACTTCAGGATCGTACACCGTATCGACCCAGTCCCAGAACCCCGTGGGGTTTGAAGCATTGAACCGCAGATATTCTTCGAAGAAGTGATCGAGAATACCTGTATCGGCTTGCCGAATGTGACCGTAGCGCAATGACAATTGCTTGATTGCTTGCTCGATCGGCTGGCCGAGCTTCAGGTGGCAATAAAGCGCACTCATCAGGCCTGCACGATCCGCCCCCGACTTGCAGTGCATCAACATCGGGTATTCGATGCGATCGAATAGATCGCGTGCCCGCCGCAACTCTTCGCGGCTTGGCGCCGCACGAGACCGCATCTGGCAATCGACAAGAGCGAGGCCATAGTGGCGGCACGCCTCTTGTTCGAGCCAATAGCTCCCACAGACCCGCGGACCGCGCAGGTTGACGATCGTCTTGATGCCTTCCGCCGCAAATGCCTTGATCTGGTGAGGCCCGGGCTGTGCCGAACGCCATACCTTATCACCGATCCGAGCCCGGTTGAGGTACACGAGCCGCACGATGCCGTGGTCGACAAACAACGAGTCTGCTTGCGTCAGCGTTGGGCCAAGCGCCCGCTTTGCCCATTCCGGCGAGCGCGCCATCAGATTTTCGCGCCAACCGAGCGTTACTCGCTTGAAGGCGCGTCTGGTACGTTTGACGAGCGTCGCCATTCCAACTTTCTATGAAGTCACTGCTGCAGCCCAACCAGGCTTCCATAGCGACGCAACGTCCACTTTATTCGCCTTGATAGATCAAGCCCTCAGATTGCAATCGCTGGATAACCGCTATAGACACAGCGATCAAGAGCCTGCGGGCCACTCTTCAGTGTTTGAAGTCGTGTGCGACGTGTAAAATTGCAATGCAAGCGAGGCTAGCCTGGCTGCGATTCGAAGTTAAATCATGGCGCGCCTTCCCATCGACAAGGCTCGATTGAGCCGGATCGGCAGCGGCGCTCTCGCCCGCTACATCCGATTTGTCCATAAATCTGCGCGCATCGTTTGCGATCCGCCGGACGCGATCGAGCATTTCGCGGCACACCACCCCATGATTTTCGCCCTATGGCACGGGCAGTTCCTCATGCTGCCAGTGCTCAACCCCGCCTCGGTTAAAGTGCGCATCATGGTTGCGCGACACGGCGACGCAGATCTACTCGGCGATCTACTCACCCGCTTTGACATGGGTTTGATACGCGGAGCCGGCGCTGGCTCGCGAAAGCGTGACCGGGGCGGCGCACGAGCGCTGCTTGCCGCACGAACCGCGCTCGAAGAGGGATTCAGCGTCGGCATGACCGCCGATGTGCCGCCGGGGCCTGCGCGGCGGGCGGGTTTAGGCATCGTGACACTCGCGAAGGTATCGGGCAAACCGATCATTCCGGTTGCCGTCGCGTCCAGCCGCTATCACTCGCTCGATACCTGGAGCCGAATGACGATCAACTTGCCCTATGCTAAACTTGCGGTCGTCGTCGGCGATCCAATCCGGGTCGCCGCAGACGCAGACGAAGCAACGCTCGAGGCGGCAAGGCTTGCAGTCGAGCAAGCGATGAACGAGGCAACCCGGCGTGCCTATGCGCTGTGCGGAGCCAACGCTGCGCGTGCGACACCACCCAATGCGGATCCATCGGCGCCCCCCGCCGAACCCGGCAATCGTTTGAAACTTTATCGCGGCCTGATGCGTGCCGCCGAACTGCTCGCGCCCAGCATCTTGTCGTGGCGCGAACGGCGCGGCAAGGAAGACGCAACGCGACGCGACGAACGGCTTGGCATCACCACCAAGGCTCGCCCGGGCGGGCAGCTCGCATGGGTCCACGCCGCTAGCGTTGGCGAAACCAACGCGATCCTGCCGCTCATTGATGAGCTCAGAAAAAACCGCCCGGCGCTACGCTTTCTGGTGACGACAGGCACCACCACTTCGGCGGCCCACGCAGCCAGCCGTCTCGATGCGCGCGATATCCATCAATACATTCCGCTCGATAGCCCCAGGTTCGTCGCGCGTTTTCTCGATCATTGGAAACCGGACATCGCCGTCTTTACCGAAAGCGAGATTTGGCCGAACCTGATCTTGGCGACAGCCGAACGCGGCATCCCGTTGGGCCTCGTCAACGCCCGAATGTCGCCGCGCTCCTACAAACGATGGATGAAGCAACGCGCGATCTCACGCCCCCTGTTCAATCGGTTCGCTGTCGTGCTCACGCAGACGGAAAAATTATCGCGCTGGTTCGCTGATCTGGGTGCACGCCGCAGCACACCATCGGGCAACCTGAAAGTCGATGCGCCACCGCTACCGGTCGATGCTCATGCGCTCGAAGCGCTCCAATCGGCGATCGGTTCCCGCCCGCGGATGGTTGTCGCCTGCACCCACAGCGGTGAGGACGAAATCGCTGCGCAAGCCCATCGGCTGATCGCCGAAACGTGGCCCGATTTCTGTACGATCATTGCGCCCCGTCACCCTGACCGCGGCCCCGTGATTGCCGAACTGCTGCGCGCCAAAGGTTTCACCGTATCCCTCCGATCCGCCGGCCAGTTACCCGACGCCAAAACACAGATTTATATTGCCGATACGATCGGCGAACTTGGCACGCTGTACCAGCTCTCGCCCGTGGCATTTCTCGGTAAATCACTCGGCGTCGGGCCGGGTAGCCACGGCGGGCAAAATCCGATCGAAGCGATCCGCCTCGGTGCTGCGGTGATGAGTGGGCCGCACGTCGGCAATTTCCAGGAAGTTTACCAGGCGTTGTTCAAACATGGCGGCGCGATCCCAGTGACGTCGGCCGAAACTCTGGCAGCAGCCGCGATGAAGCTGTTGAATGATCCGGCGGCCCTTGCAGCACTCAACGCAGGTGGCAGATCCGCGCTCGAACGACTGTCGGGGGCTTTGCCGATTACCGTTGCAGCACTGCTCGAGCTATTGCCCCCGGAGCCTGCCAGCACTTCGGAGACTGACGTCGAGAGGCTGCAACGTGCCGGTTGAGGAACCGCGCTGGTGGTACGCCGAGCGTGCGTCAAGCCTCGGCCGGTTACTAGATCCGATCGGCAGCATTGTAGGCTGGATCGCAGAACGCCGCTGGCACTCGACGGACGGCTACCGGGCAAACCGACCGGTTATTTGCATCGGCAATTTCACCGCAGGCGGAACCGGCAAGACACCACTCGCCCTCGAAGTCGCGCGAATCTTGAGGCTCGCTGGTGAAACACCCGTGTTCTTGTCGCGTGGCTACGGTGGATCGCTGCGCGGCCCGCATCTGGTCAATCTTGCGACAGACACGGCCGCCGAAGTTGGCGACGAGGTCTTGCTGCTCGCGAAACAAGGCGTGGCATTCGTCGCACGCGATCGAGCGGCCGGGGCGAAGGCAATCGAGGTCGCGATCGAACGGGGCGATTGCGCCGGAACCGTCATCATCATGGATGACGGCCTGCAAAACCCTTCGCTGGTCAAGGATCTCACCCTGGCGGTCGTCGACGGCCGGCGCGGATTTGGCAATGGCCGGATCATCCCGGCTGGACCGCTACGGGCGGCGCTCAATTTTCAGATGAAATTGGCTGATGCGATCATTATCAACCAGCCGGCAGCAGCGCATCATGACGACGCGGACCGGCCGACTCTTATAGGTAATTTCGCCGGTCCGATATTGGAGGCGACCCCGTCACCGGTTGGTGAACACGCGTGGCTTACGCCCAAGCCGCTTGTTGCTTTTGCCGGCATCGGCAACCCCGCCAGATTTTACGAACTCCTACGAAATCTCGGCGGTCACGTCGTCGCGGAGGTGTCCTTCGCCGACCACCGGCGCCTGAAGGAAAGTGAAGCGACGCGCATACTGGAACTCGCCGCATCTCACGGCGCCGTGATCGCCACGACGGAGAAAGACATCGCAAGACTTCGTGGATTGGGCGGCGCCCGCGGACGGCTGCGTGAAGAAGCACACGCATTGGCAATTCAGCTGACGTGGCGCCACGATGATGGAGCATATTTAGCGTCGCTGCTGTCCGACGCACTGAAACGGCGACGCCAGCGTTAAGGTGCGGTGACCGGCTCGCTCAACCGCAACGGGCGAGCCAGAAGCCGCGCGACGACAAAACCTAGAATCGCCATGACTGCCGCGGCCAACATGACGGGCAATGGTGAAAGTTGGCCTGCGGCCTCGAACCCCAACCGATAGAGAACGGGCCCACAAGCCTGTCCAAAGAAGAAAAAGAACGCGTGCAGAGCGACCGCCGCACCGCGCGCATCGGGCGCCAATTCTGTGGCTTGGGTCTGTAGCGAATTGTGGATCATGTAGAACCCAAGGCCGGTCAATACGAATGCTGCTGCCTCAGGCGGCCAGGTACCAGCGAAACTATAGATAAGCAGGCCGAGGCCCGCGGCGAGCCCGCCGGCGCGTATCAGGTTCATCTGACCGCCTAGGACCTTCAGCATAGCCGATACGAAGATACCAAATATTATGCCGCCAAGCCCGAGGCCGGCTAGAACGAACCCGGCCTCGCGAATACCGCCGGCGCCGCGCGCTTCGAGCAGAACGGCTAGATACGGCAACAAGCCGAAAATACAGACGCCCTCGATAAAGACCGCAGCGTAGCAGACCTTCGCGCGTGGATTTGCGAACACCTGTGCGTATCCGGCGCGCATCCCGGCGATGCTGAATGGTTTGCGCTCAACGGCGGGCCGGCCTTCGAGCGCAAAAATCGAAAGCGTAAACGATGCTGCGACGAGGATGCAGGCAATGCCCATCACCCACCGCCAATGCACGATGCTGCCGATCAAGCCCGAGCCGATGACGCCGATCAACTGACCGACGAGCATCGCCATCAGCAGCCGGGACAACGCGACTTGACGCTCTGCAATCGGGAAGCGATCGCCGACGGTCGCAATCGCGAGTGGGATCGTGCCGCCAGCCGCCAGTCCGGCGAAGATCCGCGCCGCGAACAGCGTTTCGATCGTAGGTGCGACCGCCGATAAAGCGAGTGCCGCGACCAGCGAGCCCAGGCACCACTTGATGATGCGCGCCTTGCCCAGCGCATCACCCAGCGGACCCAAGATCGGTTGGCCGAGCGCGTAGGGAAACGCAAAAGCCGTTGCCAGCAACGCCACCGTGCCCGGGTTCGATGCCAGATCGCGGGCGATCTCTGGGACCAGCGGGTCGGCGATGCGAACGATCATCGCACTCGTCAGGCAGGAAGCGGCAAGTACGAGGAGGAGGTGCAAGGTTGAAGCCCGGTCACGTTCGATTTCAATTCGTCACTTCTACGTGGAAACACGCCGGAAGGATGCCGGAAAGCGACGCTGCGCCATGCGTGCGGGTCAACCTAGGCCTGCTTCACAGTGCGACACACTGTCCGGTAAAAGTGAGCCGCTATCAGTGCTTGGCGTCATCGTGCAGTTGGCAAAGCACTTCTGCCGTATGCTGGCCGAGATCTGGCGCTGGCCGATCGACACGGCACGGCGCGTTCGCGAACTTCATCGGGAAGCCCAACATCCGCACTGTCCCATGCCCCGGATGCGCAACATCGATCGCCATCCGCTGGCTTTGCACTTGAGGGTCAGCGAACACGCCGGCAATTGTATTGACTGGACCACAGGGCACGCCCGCCGCATTGATCTTTTCGATCCAGACAGCAGCCGGCAGCGTTCGCAATCGCCCCTCCACCAGTGCGTTGAGCCGCGCGCGATTTTTGACGCGAAGAGGGTTGGAGGCAAACAATGGATCAGCTTTCAACTCCGATAGGTCGAGCGCATCCATCAGACGCCCAAAGAACACATCATCGTTCGGCGCCACCGCGATCTGCACGTCCTTGGTTTGAAACAATCCATACGGCGCGGCGATCGGATGATCGTTACCGGTGCGCACCGGCTCCTCGCCAGTCGCAAAATAGTTTGACGCGAGATACGCGAGCAGACTGATGATCGAATTGGTCAGGCTTACGTCGACATGCTCGCCGTGTCCGTGCCGTTGCCGGCCAAGAAGCGCTGCAGTGACACCGAGCGCACCGTAGATACCGGCAACGAGATCGCTGATCGGGATGCCGGTTCGAAGCGGCGGGTCCTGCGCGCGACCGTTGGTGCTCATGAAGCCGCTCATCGCCTGGGCGATAAAATCGAATGCCGGACGATCGCGGTAAGGGCCGCCGGCACCGAACCCGGAAATGCTGCACGTGATGAGACCTGGGCGCAACGCCTGCAACCGTGCCGCGCCAAACCCCAAGCGATCCATGACACCGGGCCGAAAATTTTCGACCACTGCGTCGGCAGTCGCAATCAATGATTCGAGAGCCAATCGACCAGCTTCACTCTTCAAATCCAGAACGATCGACCGCTTGTTGCGATTGAACGATGCGAAGTACCAGCTCAAGCCTTCACGTGTGGCCCCTTGCGTGCGCACGCTATCGCCGTCGGTAGACTCGATCTTGATGACGTCGGCACCGAGATCGCCAAGCATCATCGTGCAAAATGGGCCAGACAGAACTCTCGTCAGGTCGACGATGCGGAACCCTGCGAGGGGCAATTGTTGCTCAGGGTTCATGCTATTATCTCAATGGATTGCGAGTATCAGGCGTTGGCCCAGTGTGTGGCATACTTGGCCCGCGACGTTTGCAGAGCACAAGGGTGATCGATTGCGCTACTGTCATGCTTGTCGTGAGCAGGTTAGACGAAACTCAGGTGGGTAGCATGGATCATGTTGAAATCGTTGAAGTAGGCCCGCGCGACGGCTTACAAAACATTCCTGAATTCGTGCCGACGGAAACCAAGGTCGCTCTCATCAGGGCGCTAATCGCATCTGGTTTCAAGCGCATGGAAATTGGGTCGTTCGTCAGTCCCAAGGCCATCCCGCAGATGCGCGACATGGAGCAAGTCGTCGAGCAGCTGGGTTCCCTCGCGGGTGTACGCGGCATGGTTCTGGTGCCGAACGCCAAAGGTGCTGCCCGAGCTTTGGCCGCCGGCATCAAGGACATTGAATTTGTGATCTCGATGTCGGATGCGCACAATCGCAGCAACGTGCGCCGCTCAACGCAGGACTCGATCGCCGATCTGCGCACAACTTTGGCCGAAATTGATCCTGACCGCACAATGAAACTTCGAATTGGTCTGGCGACGTCGTTCCACTGCCCGTTCGCCGGCCTGATGGACGAGCGGCACGTGCTTTCGACCATGGAGCAAGTCGTCAGCATTCGCGAAGGCATGGAATTGGCGATCAGCGATACCACCGGCATGGCGATCCCGTCACACGTAAAAAGTTTGACTGGCAAGGCCATCAAGACGTTCGGCAGCAGCGCTACATTCTGTTTCCACGGCCACGACACCGCTGGCTTCGGCATTGCGAACGTTCTGGCCGCGGCAGACGCTGGCATTCGCACCTTTGATGGCGCGGTCGGCGGTCTAGGAGGTTGCCCCTTTGCACCCGGCGCTACCGGCAACATCGCGAGCGAAGATATGGTCTACCTGTTCGCGCGCATGGGGGTCAAAACCGGCATCGATCTCGATCGGCTACTCGACGCGAGCAACCTTGCGGTCGCACTGCCTGGCGCCGTAACGGGAAGCCATGCACGCGCGATCCCAAGAGATCGACTTTTCGGCACGCCAACCTCTCCCGGCAGCTTCTGCGCTTAAGCTGCGACCACTTGATCGACCTGATGTTTGCGGCCGACAGCAACCCGGCTCTCACGCTCGTCCGGGCGACCGAAGTGCTCGAAGTAGCGCGGATCGATTTTCTCGACTGGCAAGCAAATCAGCACATCGGTGGTGCCGAACTGATGATCAACTACGGCGCCATCGCCAACGAACGCACCCAACCGCAGGTAGCCCTTGATCAAAGGTGGCAGCGCCTTCAACGCGGCTTTGGCATCGACGCGCTCTTTTGGTAGAAGGTCCATCGGCACCCGCCGCCGATCATGTGCGCGAACTCTCCACTCGACCGGCGCCATCGCGTAATGATGTAAGAAGCTGAGCGCCAACGCATGCGCCTGCGGATCAGTACCCTCGAAGCTGGCGCAACCGATCATCACATCGACCTTGTGCTCGCGCACGTAAGTCCAAAGCCCGTGCCAAAGCAACTCAACCGTGCGCTTATTACGATACGGCTTGAGCACGCAGCTGCGCCCCAATTCCATGAACTTGTGCGTTTTGGCGCGAACGGCCATCAGTGGCGCGATGTCGTATTCGCCCTGCGTATAGAACCCTGATCCTCGCGCGGCTACCTCTTGCCTTAGCACCCGGTAAGTGCCGACAACCTGGGGTTTGCGGCCACTGCGCCAGCCAGCGGAACGATCGACCTCTCGATCGAACACCAGCAAATGATCGCAAACCGAATCGAAGGCGTCTTCGTCGCGTTGGCGAAAGCGCGCGGCAACAGTCGGGGTCGCCGACATTTCCCGATAAAAGACGTCGTACCGCAACCGCTGGGCTGAGCGAATATCCGCATTGCTCTGTGCCAGCCGTACTTGGAGGCTGCCGATCTCGCCGTAAATCTTTGATTGCTTAGATTGCTTGATCTTGAACCAGGACATTCTGGTACGGCGCTGAAAGCGGCGCAGCATCGCGATGCCCGCTGACTGTTCACCGGATCGTTTTCGGAAGGCGGCGAGCTTCGCCCGTCGCTTGGCGGTCACCGCCAGAAGGTTGCGACGCGTCGTATCGACTTGGTGCATCATGGTCATGATCGTTCCGCCTGGAAGACGATGCCTATTAGCGCAAAGCGCGTTATTTGGCGTCGATGATCGGCTTCGACACTAGAAGGACGCAAGACCATTCACTCTCTTTGCTGAGTGATATCAGCTCATTATGACAACCAAGAGACCTAAAACACGCAGCCGCTTATGCAGCAACGTTAGACGCTGGCGTTGCTTCATCCGCCGGTGCTGACGCATCCACGGCAGATGCTCCGGCGGCGCACCAACGTGCCAAAACACGCTCCAAGTCCGATCGTTCGAACGGCTTGGCGAGATAGTCGCTCATACCGGCTTCCAGACAACTCGCGCGATCTTCGGGAAATGCATTCGCCGTCAATGCGACGATCGGCGGGACATGGACCGATCGGCCTAGTTGACGGATCTGCCGGGCAGCCTCGAGACCATCCAATTCAGGCATATGCACGTCCATCAGTACGATGTCGAAACGCTCCGAGGGGTTGCCGGCCGTCGCCTTGACGGCTTCCACCGCCTGACGGCCATCGGACACGATGCGCGTTATGCAATTTACTTTTTGAAGAACGCTGGAGGCTAGAAGTGCGTTGATCGGATTGTCTTCGGCCAGAAGGACACGGCGTTTCGGTGCACCCAACGACGACTGTTCGAACATTGCGCCACGGCCGGCGGCGTCGACACCTTCATCGAGGCGATTTTCGATCCACTGAGCGCCGAGTTGAGCCAACAGCGATTGCGGCCGGATGGGCCTGACTAGGTAGCTGTCGAAGCCTTGTGACCGGAAGTTGCGAAGTCCGCCGCGTGCCATCGCACCGATCAGCACGATACCCCGGACATTGAGATGCGGTGCGTGCCGTCGCGCACATGCCAGGAACGCGCCCGCCAGGGCTGCATCCTCGTCGACGTCCACGACCACAAGATCAATCGGCGAACCGGCTGCGGCCGCAGATTCGATCCGGGCCAGCGCGTCGACCTCGTCGAGTTCATCGACGATGACGTTGGCCGCCTTGAGCACGCCGCCGAGCGCACGTCGCTCTATCAAACGGTCCATGATGAGTGCGGCCCGATGCAGTCGCGGCTCCTGCAGTGCTGGCAAGGTCGCGCCGTATGATTGAGCATCTGGTGCCGCTGGCAATTCCAGGTCGACTGTGAAGGTTGCCCCCCGCGCTGGAGCACTGACAACGTCGATGTCGCCACCCATCGCGCGTGCGAGGCGTTTGGAGATCGCAAGCCCAAGCCCCGTCCCATCTTGCCGGCGTCCAATACGGCTTTCGAGTTGTTCGAATTCGGAGAACAGCGTCGGCAAAGCGCTGGCATCAATACCGGGGCCGGTATCCTTCACTGCGATTTGAACGCGAGAGTTGACGGACCCTTTGACCACGGAAACCAGTATGCCGCCGCGCTCGGTGAACTTGACCGCATTGCCCACGAGATTGAGCAATATTTGGCGAACACGCGCCTCGTCGCCGATGACCATCGATGGCAGATCGGGATCAAACGTCCAAGCGACCTCTAGCCCCTTCTCATGTGCGCTCGGTGCTAACAACTCGACTGCCGATTGAATGCTGCCGTCGAGCGAGAACGGCTCACTTTGCAATGTCAGCTTGCCGGCTTCGATCTTGGAGAAATCGAGAATTTCATCGATCAACGCTAATAGGGTTTTCGCCGACTGATCAACTGCGCGCAAATAGGTCCGCTGCTCCTGGCTCAATGGCGTATCCATCAACAGACCCGACATGCCGAGAATACCGTTCATCGGGGTGCGGATCTCGTGGCTCATTGCGGCCAGAAAGCGCGACTTCGCCCGGTTCGCCGCCTCCGCCTGATCGCGTGCTTTGGCAAGCTCGGCTGCTGCCAGTCGCGCGTCCGTCACGTCGCGACCGATCAACTGCGCATCGAGCAATCGACCGTCTATTGCGGGAACACGATGCTCTTCCCATGCGAACCATCGAGGGCCAGCCAGGGTTTCAACGAGTTCGGAAAAGCGGCGCGCCGATGCGATGTCGCCGGCAGGGCTGGCCGGCTGCTCACGGTCGAGCACGACGGGTTCAAAGATGGTACCGATCGAATGTTCGGCATCGATGCCGAACGTGCGGCAGAACGCGGTATTGGCGAACGAGATGCGCCCATCGGCCTGACGTCGCACGATGATGTCGGCTTGGGTATCGAGCAGGTTGCGATACCGGGCTTCGTTCTCGCGCAAAACCCACTGCATGTCCCGCAGTTGCTCGATGCGACGATCGACGCGGCCGAGTGGATCGGCAGATCCACCGGCGAGCTGGCGGTCGCGCTTGGGATGCTTCGGTTCGCCAACGAACAGCCACATCCAGGCTAGGCGAGCCTGCAATTGCAGGCGTCGCAGGCGACGCAATACTGGTTTTCCGGTCCACACTTAGGAGGCACGCTTATTATTGAGCCATCGACTTCCCCGGCCGATAACTGAACACAGCGCTATTTACAAACCCTTGAAATCCTTAGTTAACTAGGTGTTTCAAAGTGTCAGACCTTGGCCGCATGACGCTTGCGGGCTGGGTCCCATGCCTTGATGCCGGCGCGCCGGTACTGCGGTGGCAATTGCACCTCGGCGCCGAGTTTGTAGGCTGCATGCCAACCCCAATGCGGATCGTCGAGGAAGCCCCGCGCGATCGCCACCATATCGGCACGGCCTTCGGCAACGATCGCTTCGGCTTGCTCAACTTCAGTGATCATGCCGACGGCCATCACCGGCATACCGGTTTTTTCCTTTATGGCGGTGGCGAACGGCACCTGGAATCCAGGCGCAACCGGCGGCGCAATCTTGATGTCGATGCCGCCTGTCGAGACGTCCATGAAATCGCAACCCAGATCCTTAAGGCGCTTGGCTAACACGATGGAATCTTCGATGCTCCAGCCACCATCGACCCAATCGACCGCCGAGATGCGTATGCCGAGCGGCTTGTTCGTTGGCCAAGCCTCGCGCATCGCCTTGAACACGTCCAACGGCAGGCGCATGCGGTTTTCGAGGCTGCCGCCCCATTGATCGGTGCGCTTGTTCGAGTGCGGCGACAAGAATTGATGTAGCAAGTAGCCGTGCGCACCATGCGCTTCGACGAGATCGAAGCCCAGGCGATCAGCCCGCTTGGTGGCGGTTGCATAAAGCGCAGGCAAGGCCTCGATCTCGGCAGCCGTGTAGGCCTGCGGCACATGCCAACCTTCGCCGAACGGGATGGCCGAGGGTGACTTTGTTTGCCACGGCGTCACCAACTCGGGCTCGTTCATCTGCGCGCCCTCCCACGGGCGCTTGGCCGACGCTTTACGCCCCGCATGGCTCAACTGAATTCCGAGCTTCGCCGATCCTCGACGGCGGCAGGCTTCGACGACCGTTTTCAATGCAGCTTCGTTGGCGTCGCTATAAAGACCAAGGCAACCGTGCGTGATACGCCCTTCGCGCTCGATGTGAGTCGCTTCGAGGATCAACAGCCCGGCGCCCGAGTTGGCAAGCGTACCGAGATGCATCATGTGCCAATCGTTGGCTGAGCCGTCATCGGCGCTGTACTGGCACATTGGTCCGACGACGAGGCGGTTGCCGAGCTTCAGGCCGCGCAACTCGATCGGCGAAAACAACTTTGACGACATGATATGAGCTCCATTCCGGAATAGGATGCGAATAGGTAACCACTTAAGTTCTGTAGTTCAATATTGCCGAACTAATGCCTGCTATGCGTTGCGGCTCATACGCCAAGATGGCGATGCATGAGTTCAGGATTGCCGGTGAGGAGTTGCGGGGCCCCTTCGAGCACGATCTGGCCTTTGACGATCACCACAATTCGATCCGCGATTGCCGTTACCGCCGACACGGTCTTGTCCACAACCAGCGTCGCAATGCCTGTGTCACGCACCAATCGGATTGTCTGCCAGATCTCGTCGCGGACAAGGGGGGCTAAACCCTCCGTTGCTTCATCGAGAATAAGCAGACGCGGGTTTGTTGCGAGAGCACGCGCAATCGCCAACATCTGCTGTTCGCCGCCAGAGAGTTGATCACCCTGGTTGCGGATGCGCTGCGTGAGACGTGGAAACAACTCCAGCACGCGATCGCGCGTCCACTGGTTTGAGCCATCACGTCCAGGGCGGGCCGACATCTCGATATTTTCCAGCACCGACAATGATGCGAAAATTCCGCGCCCCTCGGGCACATATGCAATGCCCGCTTCCGCCGCCATGCGATGCGTCGGCGTTCCGGTGACATCGCGCCCGTCGACAAGGATGTGCCCCGACGTTGGCGGCACCAGACCCATCATCGCGCGAATGAGCGTCGATTTGCCCATGCCGTTACGCCCCATCAGGCCAACGGTTTCACCGGCGCGAATACCGAACTTGATGCCGCGCAGGATGTGGCTATTGCCGTAATGCGCGTGCAAGTTTTCGCACCCAAGGATCGGGGTTGGAGACGGGCCGTCGCGCATTAGGCATGCCCCCCGAGGTAGGCGTTCTGGACGCTCGCGTTGGCCCGAATATCCGCTGGCGTACCGGACGCGAGCACCTGGCCATCGACCATAACCGTCATGGTATCGGCGACGGCGAAGACGAAATCCATGTCGTGCTCGATGAGTAAGATTGCGTGCTCGCGAGCGAGCCCCTTGAGCAGTTGCGCGATGCGGCTGCCTTCCTCCGGCCCCATGCCGGCGAGCGGCTCGTCGAGCAGGATGACTTTCGGGTTCGACGCGAGTGCCATCGCGATTTCGAGCTGACGCTGGCCGCCGTGAGAGAGTGTGCCCGCCTCTCGGTGCTCCGCCCAATCCAGACCGACGCGCTTCAACGCCGCGCGTGATCGCTCGATGAGATCGCGTTGTGTTGAGGCACGACGGAACACGCTGCCTTTTGTTGCGCCCACCGCTTGCGCTGCGAGCCGGACGTTTTCCAGAACAGTCAGCGGCTTGAAGATGTTGGTGCGCTGGAACGAACGGCCGATGCCCTGATGCGCGCGGGCATGCGCTGGAGCATTGGTGACGTCGACGCCGGCGAGCTCGATGCGACCGGAAGAGGGTGCGATCTCGCCTGCAAGCAAGTTCACTAGCGTCGACTTACCAGCACCGTTCGGACCGATGACGGCGTGCAACTCGCCCGCGTGGAGGCTGATCGAGACATCGCGCACTGCGGCGAGCCCACCGAAGTTGCGGCCGAGTTCGTAAGTGGCAAGGAGCGGTGCTGAGGACAGGTCAGTCATTTGCGACCGCCTGACCTTGAGCGGGCCTTGTACCTTCTTCACCGATTTCGGGCGGCGAATTGCTGCTATCCGGCTTCCCGAGCTTCATGAACCCCGGCAGCTTAAACCCCATGATACCCTTCGGCAGCAACAGCACCACGGCCAAGATCACCGCGCCCTCGACCAGCAACTTGCGCTCGGTCAGCATTTGCGCCACTTCGCCCAACCCGGTGTAGGCAATCGCCCCGACAATCGGCCCGGCGAGTGAGCCCAACCCGCCCATCAGGATCATCAAAAGCGCCTCCGCCGAGCGATGCCAGCCGACCAGTTCCGGATTGACGAACGCGCGATGCAGCGCCCAGGCATGTCCGGCCACGCCCGCCAGCATGCCCGCGATCACGAACGCTGCCAGCTTGTAGCGGTACGTATCAAATCCTAGCGCCTGCATGCGGTGCTCGTTGACACGGATACCGGTCAGCACCTGGCCGAACAACGTGCGTAACAACCAGGCGAGGCCGAGGTACATCGCGACCAGTTGGATCAGGTTCACGTAGTAGATCGCCATTGGCCTCTGCTTGCGCGTCAACGGCAGATCGAAACCGAACAGCCCGAGGATCGGCCGCGTGAGATACGCGCCATCAGTGCCGCCGCCGATCTTGGTGTCGTGGAAGATGAAGAACACCATCTGCCCGAAAGCGAGCGTCACCATCAGGAAGAAGAAGCCTTTCGCGCGCAACGACAGCGACCCGATCAACAATGCTGCAATGCCCGATGCCGCAATCGCCACCGGCAGCGTGATCGCAATCGACAGTCCGGTATCGGCAGGGCTGATCAGATACACGACGTAGGCCGCCAGCCCATAGAACGCGCCATGCCCGAGACTGACCAGCCCCGTACACCCGACCAACAGTTGCAGGCTAAGCGCGAGCATCGCGGCAATTAGCGCCGTCGAGCCTAATTCGATGTGATAGGGCGAAGCGATCAGCGGCAGCAACGCGAGCAGTGCCGCACCAATCGTTAGTCCGATCCAACTTAGTTTCGAGAACGGCAGCATCAGCGCGTTTCCCGCCCGAACAGACCTTGCGGCCGCCACAGCAAGACGATCGCCATCAGAACGTAGATCGCAAGGCCGGATACTTTCGGCACGTAGGCTTTGCCCAGCGTATCGACGAGACCGATCAGCAATGCAGCCCAGAACGCACCGGTGACCGAGCCGAGCCCACCGATCACCACGACGACGAACGAGATGATGAGAAAGCCATCGCCCATATTCGGGTAGACCGAGTAAAGCGGTGCCGCCAACACGCCCGCCGTCAGCGCGAGTGCGGTGCCAACCGCGAACACCGTGGTGTGAATGCGGCGCGCGTTTAGGCCCAGGATATCGACCATCTCCGGCTTCTCGGCAGCGGCTCTGATCATCGCGCCGAATTTGGTGCGCTCGATCCAAAGGTACAGCCCCGCTGCCAACAACAAACACAGTGCAATCACGACAAAACGATAGGCCGAATAGCTGAACCCGCTGGTGATCGGCACTGAGAAATCCAGCAGCGGCGGGATCGGTACCGACTGGAAATCATTACCGGCGATGGCCGAGCGTGCTTCTTCGGCCAGCAGGATCAACGCAAAGGTGAGCAGCACCTGATCCAGGTGCTCCCGCTTGTAGAAGCGTTGGAACAGGCCCCGCTCCAGGATCGTCCCCAGCAGCAATCCGCCGATGATGCCAGCCGGAAGCGCGAACCACAGCGATCCCGTGGTCTTCGCTACCAGATACGCCGTGTAGGCACCGATCATGAACAGAGAGCCGTGGGCGAGGTTGATCACCCCCATGACACCAAAGATGAGCGTCAGCCCACTCGCAATCAGGAACAGCAGCAGTCCGTACTGGACACCGTTGAGAAGTTGAGCGAGCAGGATTGAGAGGTCCATGGACTACTTTGTGAGTGGTGAGTGACAAATGATCGGATCGAGTTCCAGCGCAACCAATAAACGTACCCTCCCCTTGCCATCTCACCACTCACCATCCCACACCTCTCACTTCAAGCCATCTTGCAGCCTTTGCCTGGGTCGGCGAGTTGTTCGGCAGCGATCCCATGACCTTGTTCTCGCCGTTGGTAACTTTGCGCAAATAAATGTTCTGCACGATGTTGTGTTCTTTCGACATGGCGACCGGCCCGCGCGGGCTGTCGATCTTGGCGCCTTCCAAGGCGGCGTGCAGACCCTTCTCGTCTTCCATGTTGCCCTTTACGGCATCGAGGCCGATCGAGAGCAATTGCGCGGCGTCATAGCCCTGCACAGCATAAACGTCGGCATCGCGCTGTGCTTTGTCTTTGAATGCCTTGCGGAATGCGACGTTCTTCGGGTTGTCGATGCCGTCGCCATAGTGCAGCGCGGTTTCGATACCTTCGGCAGCAGCACCTTGGGCGGCAAGCGTGCCCTCGGTGAGGAAGCCCGATCCGCACAACGGCACCTTGATGCCAGCGGCTGCATATTCCTTGACGAATTGCACGGCGGCACCGCCCGCAAAGAACGAGCCGACCACATCGACGCCGAGACCGGCAATCTGTGCCAGCAAAGGCTGGAAGTTGGTTTCCGGGAATTTCAACGTAAGCATTTGGACAAGCTGTCCGCCGTGCTTCTCGAGGCCTTCCTTGAAGCCCTGACCGGACTCCTGCCCCGCCGCATAATCCCAGGTGATCCAGGCGGCTTTCTTGATGCCGCGCTTGCCGAGCACCAGGCCCATGCCATGCGCCGGCTGCCAGTTCGAAAAGGATGTGCGATAGACGTTGCGCGCGCATAGTTCTCCGGTGACGGCGCCATTGCCGGCGTTCGGTACGATGGTCAGTGTGCCGCTTTCCTTGACGACCTTGTGAATGCCCATCTGCACGCCGGAGTGCACGGTACCGATCAGCACATCGACCTGATCGCGCTTGACGAGACGGTCGACGTTTTGGGGAGCGTTCTCTGGCTTTGACTCGTCATCGAGCTTAATCAGCTGGACTTCACGACCGCCAAGCTTGCCGCCCTTTTCCGCGATCAGCAATTCGACAGCAATGGTGATGTTCTCACCAAGCTTTGCGAATGTGCCCGAGTACGGCAGCATAAGCCCGACCTTCAACGGTTTCGCTTGCGCAATGGCCCAACCCGTTGGCACGGCAGTCGCGAGGCCGGTAGCGGCGGCACCCTTCAGGATTTTGCGGCGGGACAGCGTGTTCGTGAACTTCAGTGGCATCGATTGGGTCCTCCCCGGAAGTAATTTTTTTGCGAAACGCGGAATTGAGCATCCGCGCATCTGGCCCCGACACTACGCGACCTTGGCGTCGATATCCAAGTACTACGGAGGTTGGGGTGTCAACGAGGCTCTACGGGATTGCCGCATCAGGTGGGGGGTATGGAGGGGATCATCTTTTCCCTCTCCCCCGCCGCTTCGGGGGAGGATTGAGCCGGCAGGACGCTACACCACCACCTCCGGCACACGCTCGGCTGGCGGGGTGTTGCGCGAGCGCATGCAGCGCACAAAACCGTCGATGACGACCATGCCGATACCGGGCAAATCGCCGCCTCGAACGGAGGCGAGCAGATCCTTGCCCGCCGAGTGCTGCGCCCGGTCCATCAACACGAAATCGGCCGCGCGGCCAACTTCGATCAACCCGCAGTCGAGTTCACGCGTGCGAGCCGTATTGCCCGTGGCAAAGCAGAACACGGTTTCAGCCGGCATATCGCCGAAGCTCGATAGCATTGAGATTAACCGCAAGATGCCCAGCGGCTGCACGCCGGAACCGGCCGGACTATCCGTGCCAAGAATGACCCGATCAAGCTGACCGATCGCGTTCGCGATTTTCACCGCATGCAGACCCGCATATTCGTTGCCATTGTGGACGACCTCAATCGCCCGGCCACAACCTTCACAAAGGCACTCGATTTGCTTGAGGGGGAGCGCCGTGTGGCCACCGTTGATGTGGCCGATAACGTCGGCGTCGGCTTCCAGCACCGTATCGGCGTCGATGTAGCCAGAGCCCGGAACGCTTGGTCCGCCCGTATGGATCGTCGATTGGATGCCGTACTTGCGCGCCCAAGCCACCATCATCTTGGCTTCATAGCCAGCCTTCACCGTACCAAGACCAACTTCACCCAGCAGCTTGACACCGGCCTCCGCCAATTCCTTGAAGTCGTGCTCTTCCATGCCCTTCTCGATGGTCGGCGCGCCGGCATGCAACTTGACCCCGCCTGCACGGAAATTCGTGAAACAGCGCTGCGCCGTGATCGCCAGCGCCTTCACGCCAACCACGTCGCGGGGCCGGCCCGGCAGATGAACTTCGCCCGCCGAGATCATGGTGGTGACGCCGCCGTTGAGATAGGATTCGATCCAGCCGATCTGATTCTGCCGCGGCGTCCAATCGCCGAAAACGGGGTGCACGTGGCTATCGATCAAGCCCGGCGCCAGCGCGCAACCTTTGGCGTCGATGGTGGTTTTGGCAGCACCCGTATCGCAATCCTTCAGCCGGCCGACCTGGGTGATCCGGCCATCGACCGACACGATTGTATCCGCATCAAAAATCGGCTTTTCCAACACGCCTGACAATAGAAGCCCGATATTGCGGATCACGACTTTGCCAGCGGTGGCGGTAGTTGCTGCGGGTTCGGCCATGTGAGATGTCCCCTATCAAATTGTCGCCGCATGGTGTCAGAGCCGGGCCGGGTGCGCCAGATCCCGAAAGTCGGAATAAGGGTTAACCTGGGCAAAGCGATGCAGGCTGGGCAATGTCGCTTGACCTCGCGGGCGAAGGCAGCAAAGTGCGTTCGTGCGGGCGCGTCGCGCTCATTCAATCAGCCCAGCCGGATCTCAGCCCGCTTCATGAGTTCAGCAGTCGTCAATCTGTTTCGTCTTGGACGCGCTGGCTTCGTGCTGGCGCAGCATGGCGTGCGCTTTGTGCCGAAGGGCATCAAGGTGCCGTTCGTGTTGCATCTCGCACGCGCGGCGACCTGGCCGATCCGCGCAATCACCTGGCCGTTCCGCGCTGGCCAACCACCGGAAACGCGCGTTGCCCGCGGATTGACCAGCCTGGGCCCGAGCTACGTCAAGCTCGGACAATTCCTTGCAACTCGCGGCGACTTGATCGGCCCCGAGCTGACCGCCGACTTGCGCCATCTGCAAGATCGCCTGCCGCCGTTTTCGATGGCGGAAGCACGGGTGGCGGTGGAAGAGGCGCTCGGTGGCAAGCTCGAAGATCACTTTGTGGAATTTGGCCCGCCGGTTGCCGCCGCCTCGATCGCGCAAGTGCATAAGGCGGTGACGATCGAGAACGGAGTGCGCCGCAATGTTGCAGTGAAGATCTTGCGCCCTGGGGTCGAGAAGCGCTTTCGCCGCGATCTCGAAAGCTACCGGTTTGCCGCCGAGATGATCGAGCGGTTCTACGCGCCAGCCGCGCGCCTCAAGCCGACGGCGGTTGTCGAAAACCTGGCCCGCACCACCGACCTCGAGATGGATCTCCGCCTCGAGGCGGCAGCGATTTCCGAGATGGCCGACAACATCAAGGCCGAGCACGATTTCCGGGTGCCCGGCGTCGATTGGCGGCGCACGCAACGCCGGGTGCTGACGATCGAATGGATCGATGGCACACAGATCGCCGACAAGGCGGCACTACTCGCGCAAGGCCGCGATTTGAAAGAGTTGGGGCTCGTCGTGTTACGCACATTTTTGCGGCACGCCATGCGCGACGGATTCTTTCATGGCGACATGCACCACGGCAATTTGTTCATCGACGCCGAAGGCAAGGTCGTTGCCGTCGACTTCGGCATCATGGGGCGGCTCGGTCCGCGTGA
This sequence comes from Hyphomicrobiaceae bacterium, assembly GCA_031367505.1. Taxonomy (GTDB): domain Bacteria; phylum Pseudomonadota; class Alphaproteobacteria; order Rhizobiales; family Hyphomicrobiaceae; genus JAKFWF01. The sequence goes on from JANLPY010000303.1 coordinate 27,058, forward strand.
ACGCCGGTTCCTGGCCGAGATACTGTTTGGGCTGATCACCCGCGATTACCGGCGAGCGGCACAAGTTCACTTCGACGCCGGCTACGTGCCGCTGCATCATTCCGTCGAGGTTTTTGCGCAGGCCATGCGCGCGATCGGCGAACCAATCCACGGCCGCACCGCTGATGAGATCTCGATGGCCGATCTGCTGGGCCAACTGTTTGCCTACACTGAAGTGTTCGACATGGAGACGCGGCCCGAGCTGATCCTGCTGCAAAAGAGCATGGTGATCGTCGAAGGCGTAGCCCGCTCGCTCGATCCCAATCTTAACCTGTGGGCTGCCGCCGAACCCATTGCACGTGAATGGATCGAGGCGAACCTCGGCGTCGTCGGGCGACTGCGCGATGCCGGCGACAGCGCCGAGCTGATGGGGAAAGTACTTTCGGAAGTACCGCGCCTGCTGGAACAAGCCGAGCGCACGGCGCTTTCGTTTTCGCAGATGGCGAGCCGGGGCATCAGCCTCGACGACGACACGATCAAGCGGATCGGTGACAGCCAACGCCGTGGCCGCGTCCTAGATTCATTGCTCGTGATGGCCGGATTCGGCGGCATCGCACTGATCGCCGCCTGGCTGTTGGCGCCTTGATCACACAGCCTTCTGCAGCACTGCGATGAAGAAGCCATCGGTGCCGTGGTCGGCGGGCGTCAACTGCAACGTGCCGGTGCGGCCATCGGCGGATGCCGGTGGCTCGGTCGAAAGCGCCGATCCTGTCCAGGCCGTCGCATACGGTACGATCGCAAATTCGGGAGCATCGGTGATGAATGCCGTCACCTGGTCGATATTCTCCTCGGGAAGCACCGAGCACGTCACGTAAACCAGCCGGCCGCCCGGCTTAACGAGGCCACGGGCGAGCCGTAGCACTTCACGCTGATCGGCCTGGCGCTGCGCCAAATTTTCTGGAGTCACGCGCCACTTGGCATCCGGACGGCGGCGCCAGGTACCTGAACCGGTGCATGGCGCATCGACCAGCACCACGTCGAAGCGGGGTCCGAGTGCCTCCAGCTCGGCGACGTTGCCGGCGTTCATGACCTGGGCATTGCGCACGCCCGCACGTTTCAATCGCTCGAAGATTGGTCGCAACTGTCCTTTATCGGCATCGTAAGCGTAGATCTGACCGGTGTTGTGCATGGCGGCTGCCAGGGCCAAGGTTTTGCCGCCGGCGCCCGCGCAAAGGTCCATGATCTGTAATTTGGGCGCAGCGCGCACCAGTGCAGCCGCGATCTGGCTGCCTTCGTCTTGAACCTCGAACCAGCCCTTGCCGTGCGCCGCGTCCACCTCGACATTGGGCGTGCGGCCGGGACCTTCGGGTGCTGGAATGCGCACGCCGAATTTTGCATACTTCGCTTCTGAAGCGCCGTATTCAGCCAACGCTTTTAGCGTCTTCTCGCGCGTCGTCTTCATCGAGTTGACCCGTAGATCGACCGGCGCACGACGGTTCAGACCTTGTCCCTGGATGACCGCACGATCCCCGAACGCGCGCTCGAACGACGCCCATAACCACCCGGGAATATCGGCGCGGACATGCGGCAACGTCGCGTCGTCGAGCACTCTCGATAACCCGGCGCGTTCCTCATCCGTCAGTGGCGTCAGCGCATGTGGCGTTCCATCAGCATTCGCTTCGATCGCTTCAGGTGAAAGAGCGAGCGCCCTTCCGGCTGCCGCGAGAACAAGCGCCCGCGAGCTATCCGAACCCATCTGTGCCGCCAGCGAAAGCTTCCGCCGCAACACGTCATAGACCAGATTGCCGATCGCAGCCCTGTCGCCTGAGCCTGCAAACCGATGTGCTTTACCCCAGTCGGACAAGGCCGTGGCCACTGTACGATGCCGTGCCACGATGTCGTCGAGCACCTCGACGGCCGCTACCAATCGCGCTCCCGCTTTCATCTCAAAGGACCGGCACGACGGCGCGAACGAAGATGGTGATCCACATGACGAGCACCGCAATCGCGCTCGCGAAAAAAGCGTACGCGCGAGGCATAACCGGGTTTGCGCCCAAATGGATGCCGGCGTGCACGAGGCGGCTGACCACGAACACGATGGCCCAGAACATCATCCAATAGTCGACCGACTTGGTGATCAGCGCGAACGCGCAGGCTGCGAAAAACAACACCGGAATTTCGAACTGATTCTTGTAGTTGTTCGACGCCTTCATCGCATCTTCGGGCCAGGCATCTTGCCCGAGCGCGATATCTTTGAGACGCGTCGTTTTCGAGACGAGCGCCGAGCGGCGACGCGAACCCATGACGAACAGCACGCCAATCGTCAGTAGTACCTGCGCGAATACCGGCAGGATGATCATATTCTGGTTCATGAGTTGGACTTAACCGTTTCCTGGGTAATTCGGGCTCTCACGCGTGATCGCGATCGAGTGGGTATGGCTCTCGCGCATCGCCGCCGGCGAGATGCGGATGAACTTCGCGCGCAGCTTGAGCTCGTTCAGGTTTTGCGCACCAACGTAACCCATGCCGGCACGCAAGCCGCCGACCAATTGATGCACGACATTGCTCACTGGCCCCTTGTACGGCACCTGACCTTCGACGCCTTCAGGCACTAACTTGAGCGTGTCTTTGACTTCCTGCTGGAAATAGCGATCTGCGCTGCCGCGCGCCATCGCCCCGACCGAGCCCATGCCGCGATACGATTTGTAAGTGCGCCCCTGGAACAGGTACGTCTCGCCTGGGCTTTCGTCGGTACCGGCCAGCAGCGAGCCGATCATCACGCAGTCTGCACCCGCGGCGAGCGCTTTCGTGACGTCGCCCGAGAACTTCACGCCACCATCGGCAATAATGGGAATGCCCGCACGTCGTGCTGCGGCAACGCAATCTAGAATGGCGGTCAGCTGCGGCACGCCGACGCCAGCGACAATGCGCGTCGTGCAAATTGAGCCCGGTCCAATACCGACCTTTACGGCATCGGCGCCAACGTCGATCAGTGCGCGCGTCGCATCGCCGGTTGCGACGTTGCCGGCCATGACTTGGGTGGCATTCGACATCTTCTTGATGCGAGCGACCACTTCCAGCACCTTGGCCGAATGACCATGTGCGGTATCGACCACGATGAGGTCGCATCCGGCGGCAATCAGTCTCTCCGCCCGCTCCATGCCATCGTCGCCGACGCTGGTGGCGGCAGCCGCGCGCAAGCGGCCCTGCTCATCCTTGCAGGCATTCGGGTAGTTTTGCGCCTTTTCTATATCCTTCACGGTGATGAGGCCGACGCAGCGATAGGCGTCGTCCACCACCAGCAACTTTTCAATGCGGTGTTGATGTAACAACCGCATGGCCTCGGCGCGGTCGACACCGACGCGAACCGTGATCAGCTTGTCTTTCGTCATCAACTCGCGAACGGGCGTCGCGGGATTGGTTGCAAAACGTACGTCGCGGTTGGTGAGAATGCCGACCAGTTTGCCGGCTTGGCCTTTCGCGCCACTCGCCTCGACGACGGGCACACCGGAAATGTGATGCTCGCTCATCAGATCAAGCGCGTCTTTCAGGGTGGCGTTCGGCGCAATCGTCACAGGATTGATGACCATCCCGCTTTCGAACTTCTTGACCCGCTCGACTTCCTTGGCCTGCAACTCCGGCGTCAGATTGCGATGAATGACGCCAAGGCCACCAGCCTGCGCCATCGCAATCGCGAGCCGCCCTTCGGTTACCGTATCCATCGCCGACGACATCACGGGAATATTGAGGGCGATCGATTTGGTAACGCGTGTTGCGACCGAAACCTGCCCCGGCATCACTTCGGATGCCTGCGGAATGAGCAACACATCGTCGAAGGTCAACCCGACTTCAGGCGCAATGGCTGGACCTGGTCCATCGTAGGCGTTCGTCGTGGAGGGGTTCGAATGGGTGGAGGGCGCAACGGCCATCGGGCAGCTCCTCGTCAGGTTGAAATCGCGATCACACGGGATTTGCTGCAGCGCAATCAGCTGCGCGGTCACCGAGCGATTTCGAACGCCAAGTAGCACGCTCGCAGCGTTACGGGAAGCGGTTCGGTTAACAAGCCGCGCCAAATCTGAAAGTTCGCGAATAGACAGCGAATGAACCGTTTTGCTCGTCCCTGCGTCAAACCCTGCAGATGACTTCAACCACTACCGGACAGGGAGGCCACGACGATGACACGGATCAAGCTTTCCTGCGCTGTCTTGACAGCCCTTCTGCTGATCACCGGCAGTGCCCGCCGCCCGGTCGAAGCTGGGACAGAAAAGTTCATCCGCTCCAAACCCCACGTCGCGATTAGCGTGACGACTAGCATTTGATCAATTTCGCCCCTTGCGGGCGAGCTACTCGACCAGCCATAACTCCCGGCATACGCAATCCGATGCTGTAACCTGCGGGAGAAACCTCATGCCACGCATACTATTGACAGGAGCCGGTGGTGGCGTTGGCACGCGGCTGCGGCAGTTGCTGCCGAAGTTCTACCCTGATCTCAGACTATCCGACATCAAGGCGCCGGCCGATCTTGCAAAGTCCGAGACCTTCATGGCCGCCGAGTTGTCGGACATGGCAGCCGTCGAAGCCATCTGCGAAGGGGTCGATGGTATCATCCACCTCGGTGGCTATTCGGTGGAAGGCCCCTGGGAGCCGATCCACCAGTCGAACATCGTGGGCTGCTATAATTTGTTCGAGGCGGCTCGCCGCAAGGGCGTGAAGCGCGTAATCTTCGCCTCGTCGAACCACGCGGTTGGCTTCTATCCGCGCCATCACCGGATTGGCCCAGATGTCACCGCGCGCCCCGATGGCCGCTACGGCGTATCAAAAGTGTTCGGTGAAGCGTTGGCCAGTCTCTACGCCGATAAGTACGGCATGAAGAACACATCACTCCGGATCGGCAATTTCGGTGATCAACCGCTCGACCAGCGCCGCCTTTCGATCTGGCTTCACCCTGACGATATGGTGCAATTGTGCCGGATCGGCCTTGAACATCCCGAAATCCATTACGAGGTGCTATACGGCGCCTCTCTCAACGAGCGCGCCTGGTGGGACAACTCACGCGCCTATGAACTCGGCTATCGCCCTGTTGGTCGAGCCGAAGACCACCGGGAACACGCCATGGCCGAACAAGCCAAGACGCCGGCCGATACGGTCGCTGACTTCTATCAAGGCGGCACGTTCTGCGCGATGGAGTTCGCCGGCGACACCAGCCGCATTTGGAGTTGAGCGGCATTACGACCAGCCAGCACGCTTCACTTATGACGACATGACACCTTCAACGCCAGGCACCTGGGTGCATGACGAAAGGTTCGGTATTGTGAAGCTCGTTCAGCAATTGATGAGTATCATATAGATGAAACTTGATGACGCCCGCCGGGCGAACAACTATCGCAGTGTATTCCGGCCAAATCTCTTTGCGGCGCGCGTTGTCATCGTAACCGGCGGCGGCAGTGGCATTGGGCGGTGCACCGCGCATGAACTTTCGGCACTGGGCGCGAAGATTGCGCTGATCGGTCGAAGGGCCGACAAACTCACCAAGGTCGAGGCAGAAATCCGGGCGGCGGGTGGCATTGCGGCCACGTGGGATCTCGATATTCGCGAAGAGACAAAAGTTGCACAAGCGATTGAATCGATCCTTGCGAAGTTTGAACGGATCGATGGCCTTGTGAACAACGCTGGCGGGCAATTCGCCAGTCCGATCGAAAAGATTTCCGCCAAGGGCTTTGACGCGGTGGTGCGTAGCAATCTGCTCGGCGGCTTCTTGATGGCGCGCGAGTGTTACACACAGTGGATGGCGGCCAACGGTGGCGCAATCGTCAACATGGTCGCGGATATGTGGGGTGGCATGCCCGGCATGGCGCATTCAGGCGCTGCCCGTGCCGGAATGGTCAATCTGACCGAAACAACAGCGTTCGAATGGTCGGGCGCCAACGTCCGCGTCAATGCCGTTGCGCCCGGGATTATCGCTTCATCCGGCATGGACACCTATCCGGCCGATCGCCGGGACTACATTCGTTCGCGCGGCGCGACCGTTCCGCTAGGGCGGTTCGGAACAGAAAGCGAAGTCTCGGCGGCAATCGTGTTCCTGCTTTCTGATGCGGCGAGTTTCATCACCGGCACCACTTTGCGGATCGATGGCGGCACGCCAAATGTACGTCCATCGATGATCCTTGAAGCCCGCGCAAAAGGCTCGGCGGCACCAGCCTTCAACGGCTTCCATTTGGCCGCAACCCCCAAGGTCCTGCAGGATTTGGTTGATTGACGAGGCGATACCGGTCAGATCGTTTGGATGCAATTTTTCTATCCCGATACGCCGGATCTGCCGTTGCCGCCGGGGCATCGCTTTCCGGCTGGCAAATACCGCATGTTGCGCGACCGGATTACCACCGAGCGTACTCTTGGTGACGCGCGGCTGACACGATCGCCGATCGCCACGATCACCGAGCTTCATCGCGCGCACGATGAAAACTACGTGGCCGCTGTACTCGACGGAACTTTGCCGGCAGAAATCCAACGCCGCATCGGTCTGCCGCTGAGTGAAACGCTCGTGGCTCGTTCGTTGGCGACCACAGGTGGATCGATCGCTGCGGCTCGATCGGCATTAGAGACCGGACTGTCAGGTCAGCTGGCGGGTGGCACCCATCATGCGCACCGGGATTTTGGCTCGGGCTACTGCGTCTTCAATGATCTTGCCACGGCCGCGCTGGCGATGCTCGTCGAAGCAAGGGTTGAGCGGGTTGCCATCATCGATCTCGATGTTCACCAAGGCGACGGCAATGCTGCGATCCTGGCAGCCAACCCGGCGGTGTTCGTGCTCAGCATCCACGGCGAGAAAAATTTCCCCTTTCGAAAAGTGCCCTCGACATTCGACATCGGATTGCCCGACGGCACCGAAGATCGGGCGTACATGCACGCACTCGCCGGCGCTTTGGAACGGATCGCGGAGTTTCGCCCGGACCTGGTGCTTTATCTCTCGGGCGCCGATCCGCTTAAATCTGACACACTCGGCCGCTTGGCTTTGACCTTCGACGGCCTGGAAGAGCGCGACCGCATGGTTTTTCAGTTCTGTCGCCGTCGTGGCATTCCAGTCTCGATTGCGATTGGTGGAGGCTATGCCGATCCAATTAGCGACAGCGTGCAGGCCTACACGAATACATTTCGCGTGGCGCGCGAGGTCTTCACTGGCGTCTGACGACACAAGCTCCACACTACGGAATTAAAATCTGCCGCACGCTCACCCCGTCGGCCAACCGATCGAACCCTTCGTTGATCTGATCGAGCGTGATCTTCTCGCTCATCAAACGATCGACCGGTAGCAGCCCCTGCTGATAGAGCGAGATGAACCTTGGGATGTCTCGAGCGGGCACACAACTGCCAACGTAACTGCCCTTCAACGTGCGCTCCTCGGCAACGAGATTGGTCGCGGGCAGGTTCATCATATGGCTCGGGTGCGGGAGGCTCGCGGTAACGGTGGTGCCGCCCCGCCGCGTAACTTTATAGGCGAGTTCCAGTGCCTTTACCGAGCCCGCCATTTCGAAAGCAAAATCGACGCCTCCCGATGACAGATCTTTGACCTGCTCGACAACATTGGCGTCGCGGCCGTTGATGCAGTGCGTCGCGCCGAGCTCCTTTGCCAGCTTCAACTTGTCATCGAGCATGTCGATGGCGATCACTTGCCGCGCGCCTGATAGCTTCAAAGCGAGCATCGACATGAGGCCTACGCCGCCAAGTCCGATGATCGCGGTTGAAGTGCCAGGCTGGACCTTCGCGGTGTTGATGACAGCGCCGGCGCCGGTGACCACGGCGCAACCAAACAACGCCGCCTCCTCGAATGGCAAAGACTTGTCGATCTTCACGAGGCTGCCACGGGCGACGACCGCGTATTCGGAAAAACCCGACACGCCGACATGATGATAGACGGGCTGACCGTCGCGCTTGAGACGAACCGAGCCTGACGTCAACGTGCCGGCGTTGTTCGCTTTCGCGCCCGGCTCGCAAAGCGCTGGACGGCCTTCCATGCATGGCATGCAGTGACCGCAGCTGGGCACAAATACGAGTATGACGTGATCACCGGCCTTCAGATCGCTTCCACCGGGCCCGACTTCGACGACTTCGCCTGCGGCCTCGTGCCCGAGCACCATCGGCATTTGCCGCGGCCGGTCGCCGTTTATGGTCGACAAGTCCGAATGGCATAATCCGGCCGCGCGGATCCGCAGCATGACCTCGCCTTGGCCCGGTGGATCGAGGTCGAGAGTTTCGATGACCAGCGGCTTCGACTGGGCATAGGGACGCGGCTTCTGCATTTCGTGGATAACGGCGGCACGTGTTTTCATGTCAGCAATCCTTGGGGCATCGTTACGATCCGTTCTACCTGAGAGGGTAGCGGGCGCGAGCCGCCCTCGACAACCGGAATGCGCGGGCTTTGCACGAGGCTTGATCCGAATTGCCGGTCATGCCATCGATCACGACCGTTGCGCGTTGGCGCGTCTCGATCCAGCAGGCTCCTCGCATGGCAGACAAAATCATCAACCTGCGGACCGCCCGCAAGCGCCGCGACCGCGAGGCACGAGAGGCTCAGGCTGCGGAAAATCGTGTGAAATTCGGTCAGACCAAATCGGAAAAGCAGAGGGTGAAGTCGATCAAAGAACTCGAAGTGCGGCGGTTGGATCAAGCGAAGCGCGAGACCAGCGACCAAAATGGCGAATGACGCAGCCTCTGATAGTCCAAGCCAGACCGCGCGGCCGGTGAAGCGCTCGTTTGCGATCGCCGGTCACAAGACCTCGGTCAGTTTAGAAAACGCGTTTTGGGCCGCCTTGTGTGACGCGGCCGCTCGCGAGAATGTTTCCCTCGCAGCTTTGGTTCGGCGCATCGACAGCGCGCGTGGCAGTGCTGGATTGTCTAGTGCCATCCGCGTTTGGTTGCTGGCCGACGCTGAACGCCGCGCTCAATTGCCGCCGGTGCCTTGACCGCGAAACACGTCCTGCATCCAAGACTTTTTCATGCGCTGCGACGTCGGCACTTGTCGCGGCTCGGAGGTCAACCCATTGGGCTGCGAAGAGCGACGCTTCGTCTCGCCCGAAACGGGTTGGTCAGCGACTGAGGTCGCTTCATCGGCAGCGGGATTGGCGGTCGTTGACCCGGCACCGTCACGCGGCGCGCTGTACGGCTGCGGTGGCACCGCAATCGGGGGAACGACAATGAGCGCGGGACCCGCCGCCGGTTGCAGCCCGTGTGCTGCCGCAGCGGAAGCGCGTGCCGCCACCTCGGCGCTCAAGCGATCGGCGTCAGCCTTCGCGCGAGCTTCATCCAAGCGACGCAATCGCTCGAGCTCATCAACATCAAGCTCCATTCGACGGACGCCAAGTTCCCGAACGAGACCGTCAACAGAGACGACGGGGTCAATACGTCCCAACGATGTAACTGGTCCAACAAAGACCACTCTGATTGAAGGTAACGCCGATACGCTACGTGCGCCGGGGATTGCGCCCGATCGCACCGTTTTGTCAAACCGCTCGTCCAACTTCCACTCGCTATCTATCTTCAAGCTCGCGAGGTCGATTGTCGTGCGATTGATGGCAGATCCGTCAGGCGTTTCCACTTTGAATTCATGCACCCTGATCGCGCCGTCGGCAAAGTCGAAAGCAAGCTTTCGATTGCCCAAACCAAGCTTCGCATCGGGGGTTTTGAGTTTAGCCACAACCATTTGCTCAACCGCGAGGATTGTTGCCTCGCGTTTGCCGGCGAGAACCTCATTGGCGATGCGGCGCACGAGGCTTGGCTGTGGAACGCCCGTCTCGCTCTTCGCTATTTCGATTTCCCCCTTACCACCGAGCGCCGCGATCAGACCGCGTGGCGATAATGCGCGTCCGTTGAACACGGCGGTGACGGAGGCGGAGCCAGCGAGGCCTTGAGTCGTCTTATCCGACCCCAACACCTCATCCAATTGAGCCGACGCGATTTTGAGGTTGCCGGACAAATTGGCGCCAGCCGCTGCCTTTTCGATGAGCCAGCGGGATGTAAGCTTGCCGCCACTGACGTCGCCATCGACCGACCTTAGATCGACTTTCCCGGCATCGAATTCGGCGACCACAGTGGCGCGTGCAAGACCAAGGCCCGGCGCCAATTCAAGTTTACCGGCCTCGAGACGAACCAGACCTTCGACCCGATCAAGCAGCGAAAAATTGAATGATGCCGCGGGCCATACGTTGCCGTCGGCATCGGAGACTGCGCCATTCATCCGATCGACAATCAACTCAAGCAAGCGTGGAATGCTCGAGGTCGACGTGGTCAGGCGACCATCGATCCGCAATCGATCGTTGGGACGGCTCAGTATCAACTCTCCGCCGACGATCGCTCCAGCCACATCTAAGGCGGATGGTGTGATCTTGAGCTTGTTTTCCTGAAACGACAGATCAACCGCGCCATCGATCGCAATTCCCGGCAGGTTCTGCGTCGGCATTCCGAGTACCGTGAATGCCTGGGCCGTATCCGACGTGCGGAGCTGCAATTCGCCATCGGACGATACGATTTTGCCGGCACCGAGCGTGACCTTGCCGGATACGCCGACATCGAAAGTTTCGTCTTCGATCTTGAGGTAAGCGCTCAATCCTTGGTCGGGTTGCCCGGACGCACTGAGCATGAGTTTGCCACGCGCGTTGGTGGCCGCGTTAGCTACTGCCGAGATTTGTTTTGTGCCAGGCGTGGTTGAATCAAATTTAAGCAAGCGCCCGATCGCCAGCCAATCCGGCCGCTCGATCGCGACATTCATCTGCACGGGATGCTGGCGCCAGTCGAGCAGGCCACCATCGAGCTTAGCGGTGCCAACTAGCCTGCGTCCCAAAGCCATTCCATCGAGCCACACCTCTGCCCGGCCGGGTCCACCCGCGCGAGCTTCGGTTAACTTGGCGGTCCAAGCGACGCGCGCTGGCGTTGCTGCACGCAGGTTACTAATCTGAGCGCTATCGCCCGATACGCCAAAAAGCTCCAACAAGTCGCTTACGGCAGCAGCGTCGGCGACGCTGAGTGTGCCACGCAACGTGCCTTGCGAGCGCACGCCCACCTCAGCAATCTCGCCGTCGGCGTCCAACTCCAATCCGGTACCGTTGGTGAAGTGCATTCGCCGCAAACTGAGCCGGCCACCGATCAATGCCGCATCAACGTCGACATCCTGCAAATCGCGCGCTGCGTCGTGCACGCGCGCAGCACGAATTCGCAACGTCACGTCCTGCGTCTGCGGATCGATTTTATAACGAGAAGCGGATTCGGTTTTGGATTTCGGTGCAGGTTTACCCACAGTCTGATCAACTGCCGCCGTCATGCCGCCGAGCTCGCGTGCACGCGCAAAAAGGTCAAGTGCATGCGGCGAAACCAAAGTGAGATCGATATCATCGCCTTCGAGTACGATATCGAGACGGGAGCGCTCGGCCCAGCGGTATGAAACGCCACCACTCAGCACCGCCTCGCCGACACTAGCGGAAGCGTCTTTGACGACAACCGCCTGCGGTTCAAAACCGATCTTGGCGCGCAACGAAAATGCCCCCTCGGAGCGGCCCTCGGGTACAGCGGATGCCTGGCCGGCCCATGTCATAAGTCGCGCCAGGCTTGCCCCCCGCAAAGAAATATCGCCATCGAACACATCGGCGGCGGCTCCTTGAGGGAACACCCCACTGAGCTGAGCGCGTGTGCCGCCGGGCAGACTGACCCGAAACTCAGACAATCGCAGTGCAACGCTGTCGCGCTCAATGCGCAAACGAGCATCACTCAACGCGTCTCCGCCCAAATTGAACTGATCGACGGAGACGGTTGCCGACCCACGCCCGGTTGCTGGAACTAGCCCTGCCATGGCGGTCACCAAATGACGAACTGCTAGAAGCGGTTGTGCAGCACCGGTCCGTCCGAGCACCTCATCCAGATCGAGCCAACGGGCGGCCCACTCGGACTTCACTTCGAACCCGTCGTGCCAAGTGACCTGAGCGCCGCCGGATACCAATTGCGGCTTACCGGCTTGCTCGAACGAAAGCCCAAGATCGGTAAACGTCGCAACCTTGGTGTTCGCTGCGACAGCAGCTCGCAGCTCCACCGGAATACGCGCCGGTTTACTGGCGTTAGAATTGGCAGCTGAGGGTCCAGCCTCCGGTAGTCCTAATTCACCCGGCGTAAATCCAAGCTGGCCGGTCAACTGACCGTCTAGCTTGACCTTGCCCGAGAGATCAGCGAGGCGACCATCGAGCGTATAGGTGTTGGCACTGGCCAGCACCGCCATCTGCGCTTTGAATTTGAGACTTCCATCAGCATCGAACGCGGTCGTCGAGGCCTTGATCTCATGCAATCCGCCAGCCCAATCGAACGCGCCCTTGAATCGGAAAGGACCGTCAAGTGCTGCAACCGACAACTCGCCATTGATTGCCCCAACACGAGCGAGCTCTCGCCCATCGGCTCCGTCGACCGAAATCGTGCCATCTGTAATCAAGACGGACTGCAACGCGACATCGCTCGGAATGAAGGGAAGCTGGCCACGGGCAATGGAAAGCGTTTGCCAGTTCCCACCACCATCTGCGTTGAGACGCAACTTCACGACCGGACGTCGCAGTTCGACCTCGCGCGCTTCGACGGCGCCGCGTAAGAGCGGTGCCGGGGCAAGCCAGAGGGTGAAGTCGTCCGCCCGGAAAAATGGCTCACCTGTCTGGCCGGCGGCATCAGACAGCCGTACCTTCTCGAAGCGCACAAACGGCGTTGGCAATAAGCGAAGGTTTACCGCGCCGGAAACGCGAACCTCGCGGCCCAATACGCGCGACGCCTCTTCCTCAAAAACGCCGCGATACCGCGTCCAGTCAATGAAATGTGGAACGGCGAAAAGCGCAAAGAGCATCGCTACAAGTATGCCGCCAATCCAGAGAAGAACATTGTTCATGCTCTGCCCCCGTCGACCGGGTCCAGGTGTGGCACACGCATAGATTGATCAAGCCGATTCATATTCGACACACTACGCAATTACATACCCGTTAAGCATGTCACGGATCGGTGATCAACGCTGCAAATACGGTCCAACAATAATACATAATGTTCAGAAGGGCGTCAGTGAGGCCGCGCGACCTTGATCGCTTCTTGTGGGCGGAGCGATTCGTCCCAGTTGCCGCCACATCTGAAGTGCTATGGTCTCATCCATGTCAGCGAATCGTCCCCAGCGAACCGATCCCGTAGATGCCCCAGCGCCGCAGCCGGGCTCCATATCTGCGCGTGCAATGCAGCGGCCAGCACCAACGTATTTGACCAGCATCAATCCCGAACAGCGTCGCGCGGTCGAAACGCTCGACGGCCCGGTGTTGGTATTGGCCGGTGCCGGCACCGGCAAGACACGTGTGTTGACGACGCGGATCGCGCATATTCTGGCATCTGGCCGGGCGCGAGGGCACGAGATTTTGTCCGTGACCTTCACCAACAAAGCCGCGCGCGAAATGAAGGAACGTATCGGCCACCTGATCGGCAGTGCTGTCGAGGGGATGGGTTGGCTTGGCACGTTCCACTCGATCGGGGTGAAAATTCTGCGACGGCATGCGGAGCTCGTTGGCCTCAAGAGTGGCTTCACGATCTTGGATCCCGATGACCAGCTTCGCCTGATGAAGCAAGTAATCGAGGCGGCCCAAATCGATAAGGAACGTTGGCCGGCGCGGCAATTCGCCATACTGATCGATGGCTGGAAGAATCGCGGTCTGACACCGGAAAAGGTGCCCGTGGGCGAGGGCACGTTTGGTGGCGGCAAAGGGCGCGAGCTTTACGCCGCCTACCAAAAGCGGCTGAAAGAACTCAACGCCTGCGACTTCGGCGATCTACTGCTCGAGGGACTACGGCTGTTCCAGGAAAATCCTGATGTTCTGGCGGATTACCAGCGCCGCTTCCGCTACATCCTGGTCGACGAATACCAGGACACCAACGTGGTGCAGTACATGTGGCTGCGGTTGCTGGCGCAAGGCTCGCCCAACATCTGCTGCGTTGGCGACGACGATCAGTCGATTTACGGCTGGCGTGGTGCTGAAGTCGACAACATCCTGCGCTTCGACAAGGATTTTCCTGGCGCCGCTGTCATCCGGTTGGAGCGTAATTATCGCTCGACCGGGCACATCCTGGCGACCGCATCAGCTTTGATCGCACACAACAAGGGCCGCCTCGGCAAGACGCTATTCACCGACGGCGTTGTTGGTAACAAAGTCACGGTTACCGGCGTGTGGGATGACGAAGAGGAAGCCCGCGTCATCGCCGACGACATCGAGAGTGCGCGAAAATCCGGTCACAAACTCAACGATATGGCGATTTTGGTGCGCGCATCTTTTCAAATGCGCAGCCTTGAAGATCGTTTCGTGACGCTTGGCCTGCCGTACCGCGTGATCGGTGGCCCTCGATTCTACGAGCGGCAGGAAATCAAGGATGCCGTCGCCTATCTCGAAGTGGTGGCAAATCCGGTCAACGATCTGAAATTCGAGCGCATCATCAACGTGCCGAAGCGCGGCCTTGGCGACACGACGGTAAAGCGCATTCACGATCTGGCGCGGGCGCGCGAGATCCCGATGTATCAAGCCGCTCGCATGATGACGGAGTCCGATGATCTCGCAGGGAAAGCGCGCAAATCGCTCACGGATCTACTCAGCAGCTTCGAGCGCTGGCGGGCGCTGATCACGACGGCAAAGCACACCGAGCTTGCCGAGATGATCCTCGACGAAAGCGGCTACACCTACATGTGGCAGTCCGACAAGAGCCCGCAGGCGCAATCACGACTCGAGAACTTGAAGGAACTGATCCGCTTCATGCATCAGTTCGAAACGCTCGGCGGCTTCCTGGAACACGTCTCGCTCGTCATGGACGTCGATGCCGGCAACGACGGTGACCGCGTATCGCTGATGACGCTGCACGCCGCCAAGGGCCTCGAATTCGACACGGTATTCCTGCCCGGTTGGGAGGAAGGGCTGTTCCCGCACCAGCGTTCGCTGGATGAAAGCGGGTTGGCCGGCCTCGAAGAGGAGCGCCGGTTGGCCTACGTCGGCGTGACACGCGCGAAGAAAACCGCCAAGATTTCGTTCGCGCAGAACCGGCGTAATCGCGGGCTCTACTCGGCAGCCGTGCCATCGCGTTTTGTCGACGAGCTGCCCGAGGCGCATGTTGACGTGATTGAAGCGAAGAGCCCGTTTGGTGGTGCGTATCAGAATTTTGGCGGCAATTTCGGTGGTCAGCGCGGCGGCTACGCACCGAGCCGTTTCGATGACACGTCTCCGGCGGCAGCGCCGTTCCAATCGACCTATCAGACGCCGGGCTGGCAGCGTGCCCAGCAACAGTGGAAGAAAGACGGTTTCAAAAAGAAAACGCCCGTCCAGCTCGAAGGCGAGTTGGTAGCATCATCCACTGCCACGCAGTCGACCTTCGCGATGGACGACCGCGTGTTCCATCAGAAATTCGGCTACGGCCGCGTCACCGAGATCGACGGCAACAAGCTTACCGTTGAATTCGAGAAGGCCGGTTCAAAGCGCGTGGTGGACAGCTTTCTGGAGAAGCACTGAGGGGGATGGATTTGTATCTGCGCGCCCCTCGTCAGCAATAGCCGTCAGCCAGAACCCAAGACTTTTCGCAGCCCCGGCGCCAGAATTTCGATTGGTGGCTCGATCAGGTGCGGACGCAGATCATAAATTGGTTTGATCAACGGATTGTGCCCGCTCGTATCGTCATCGGTATTCAACGGGCGCCATCCTTTGCGCCCCGGCACTTTATCGAGGCCAATCGGATAAATCGTCAGCTTGTCCTTCTCGATACTCATGCGCAGGAAATTCTTGTAGCCAGCGATGCCGAGTGCGCCGAACGAGTCCATGTGCAAGCGGCCGATCAACGAGGTCAGCACCCAATAGAGACCGAACAGCATGCCGCCGACAATGCCGCCGATCAGCACCATGAGCAGTGAATATAGCGCGACGCCGCTAATCATCCACGGCCACGTCACGCCGTCCTGGGTGAAATGTGCATAAAGCGGCTGGAGGAGCGTATTGATGCCGAGCAGTACCACCACGTGCAGCCACGCATGCAGCCCGCCGGCGGCAATCTTGACCGGCCATTTCAGCCAGGTTGGCTTAACGAATTCGCGATCTTCAAACCCGACGTAGTAGATCAGTCCCAAATACAGCCCGATGATCATGAAAAAGAAGGCGGGGTTCGAGAGCATCGCAAAGATGGTGCGTTCGGTATTGATCGCCGGCCAGATGAAATCAGTGGCCAAAGCATCCCAGCCGCCGCCACGTTGCAATTCATCAAACCATGTCGCAAATGCGAGTACTTTATCGGGATGCGGCCCCATCACCGGGTAGACTGCGGTGATAGCACGCACCAGCTGTTGTCCTGGGAACTCCGTCAACCGATCCCTGATCTTATAGATATCAGCATCGACCTGCGCGAGCCGTGTATTCTCCCTCTTCTGGGCGTCGATTTTTTCCTGCTTGAGTTTCAATTCGGCAGCCGTCTCCTCAGGGCTGAGCTGCCCCTTCGCGGCATCCCGACGGGCCGCAGCCGGCATCGGTTTGGCATCGGCCGTCTGCGCGGCCGACCACTTGCGTTCGAATGCGATCCGTCCATCGGACTTGCACGTCTCGCGGTGCGGGTCGGTCTCGCCGGACGACGCTAGTCCACGCGGATGGTAGAAGCTGCACCATTGGTCGATGCTGACAATCTGTGATCGTCTCGTCGCATCGGTCGGATCTTGCGTCGCGATCTGGAAAACCCACGCGAACACGAGATAGAAAATGCCCATGAACGTCGCAAATTTTCGGTTGTGGAATGGCAGCCAAAGATTTTTCAGCGCGAGCAGCATGCTCCGCGATTTTGAAGGATAAATATGCGGCGCGTGAAATTGAAATCCTTTCGATTTATTGAAAGTGGGCTCATCGGCGGCTGTGACGGTGGTGATCGTGTCTTTGAAATCCGACTTGCGAAGATGTGGCGGAATGGCGTCCTTAGGGACAGTCCAATGAACTTCCATTTGACGAGGCAACTGATGCGTTGGATGCAAGAAGGCGCCGCCGCCGCCTGAAGTTATGAGCTGCAATTCCTGCGGCAGCGCATGTTCCCAATCCGCGATCTTGTCTTTGCCCAGTGAGTGAAATCGGCTGTAGAAATGCAGATCGCCGGCGATCAAGCAGACGACTTCCGCCCCCCTCTTGCGGGCCCACTGGCTGACTTCGTGCAGCGGTGAATCATCATTGTTCTGCCAAACCGGGGCATGCAGAATGATGATGATTTTCTCACCCGGCTTAGTCTGCAGGCTCATCGCCTCGAAGTAATTTTTCTGCGCGTCATCGATGGTTTCGTTGAGCGCGAGGTCGACACCCCAAAACCACCAGCCGTGCGGCAGCGCCAGCGCAAAATAACTGCGGCGTTGCTCGGCTTGCCATCCGCCGACCTTGACACCTTTGCCTTGGGCGAGGCGATCGCGAGCCGTACAGAACACGCTCGTGAAGGCCGCGAGACCGTCATACCAGTCGTGATTGCCAGCGATGAAAAACAGCTTACGTTTGGCGGGCTGCCCTTCCTTCAGCTGGAACGCGGCATCGTAGGGTTCGATGCAGCGCGCGCGGTATTCTTTGATGGTGGCGTTGGGATAGGCCATGTCGCCGCCCATGATCATGATATCGCCGGCGGGCAGCACGAGGTCGGGTGCTTTGTCAGTCTGATTCGGATTCTTCAACGAAATCGACGGTTGAGCCATCAGATAGGCCATCGCGTATGTCGCCTCGAAGCCATCGCCAAGATCGGCGATAAAGTCGACCTACAGCGCGTCATTGGCATCGAACGCTAGGCTCTTCGTCGTATCGAGCCCGGCAGCATCAGTACTGCGGACCAACCATCGGCCGTCGATGTCTCTCGTCGCGTTGGCGCCGCCGTTGCACACTTGGCGATAATCATGCCGGTTGGTGAGTTCGGCCTCGGCTACGCTGTCGGCTGCGGCCTGCATCGGGCGCTGGTCGGCATAACTACCAATCGTCGCCGAAATCATATTGCGAACGCCGACCATGGCGAGGACCGATGCGTCCCACCAATTGACCATCTGCGGCAGCTCGCGCTTCCGCAGCGCCTTGATCTTTTCTTCGCTGTTGTGAATATCTTCTTTGCTAGGTGGCACGCGCACCGACGACGCCAGATCAACCATTGTGTCCCCCGCAGAACAACGCTGTTCAGTGAACAGTCACTTTTTCTTGATGAGGTAACAGTTTCGCAAAATGCGCAAGGGACGTTAGTCGTTCGATTTCCAGAACGACGAAGCGGTATCACCGATACGAGCGCTCACATTTCCTTCAACGCGTGGGCGATGATCTTGCGCATCACGCTTGGCAAAGCCTGGCCAGCCAGTGACCGCCGCGGCACCCAGCGGCAGCGAGCGCTATCGGCCCAGAAGGTCAGCGCAATATCGGCCGGAACAACCGCGACGTGCACCACGAGTTCCAGCTTGAAATGCGTGAAGACATGCGAGACCACACCCGGCACTTGCCACCAGTCAGCTTGAACCGGTGCGGCGCGGACTGCATCAGTCAATGACGGCAGATCATCGCTCCACATCGTCGATGGCACTTCGATCATGCGCGCCAGCAACCCGCTGTCAGGTCGCTGACGCAGCAGAATATGTCCGTCCTCTCGCAAAGCCAGGAACGCATGACCGAACCGCTCGGGACGCGCCGGCTTCCCGGCCTTGCGCGGTAGCGTCGCCTCGATGCCCAGCGCAAACCCTTCACAATGCCGGTGCAGTGGACACATCAAACAAGATGGGCGCTTCGGCGTGCACACAGTCGCGCCGAGATCCATCATCGCTTGCGCAAAATCGCCGGGCCGCTCGCCGGGTGAAAGCGATGTCGCGCGCCGCTTGATCTCACCTTTGACGGCCGGCAGCGGGGTTTCGAGCGCGAACAGCCGCGACACCACCCGCTCGACGTTGCCATCGACCGGCATAGCTTTTTCGCCATAGGCAATCGAAGTGATCGCCGCCGCAGTGTAGGGCCCAATCCCGGGAAGCGTCAGCAACGTCGCTTCGTCCCGCGGGAACTTCGCATCGTGATCGGCAACGATTGCCTGTGCGCATTTATGCAAGTTGCGAGCGCGGCTGTAGTAGCCAAGACCAGCCCACGCAACGAGTACGTCATCGACACTCGCGGCCGCCAGTACTTTCACCGTCGGCCAGCGCTTGAGAAACGCCGCGTAATACGGGATGACAGTTTTGACGACTGTCTGCTGCAACATGATTTCGCTGAGCCAAACGCGATAGGGGTCAGCTTTTTTTCCCGGTGGATAGCGCCACGGCAGATCGCGATGCTCGCGGTCATACCAATCGAGCAAGAGCGCAGCGGTGCTGGGTTCCTGCGCTTTCAGACTCACTCGCTTTAGTTGCTTGCCGGCCACAGCTGTCACAGCAGACCCTCTGCGCTCATGCGAATCGCTACAGAGATGGTAGGTTCGGGCGACCAATTATGGAATTGCCGGTGGGAACACTCCTGTGAGCAAACTGACGCTGCCTCGTCCAAGTGCCGCAAATGTGCCTTCTGCGCAACGAATGCAGATGCCGAAGCGGGCAACCGCAATAAAGGTGCAGGGCAAGCCCACATACCGAGGTCGCTCAGTCGGCACGTTCGTCCCCAAGATCACGCAGAAAGTATTTGAGAAATTTGGCTTTTCAACTGCCACACTCCTGACTGACTGGGCCATCATCGTTGGCGCAGATCTCGCAGCGTACACAGCGCCGGAACGCCTGAAGTGGCCGCGCGGCTTCGAAGGTGCGGCTGACGATGGGGACGCTGGCACGGGAAGGGCTGGCGCGACGTTGATGTTGCGTGTGGAGCCGGCCCGCGCACTCGACATCCAGTATAAGGCGCGGCTGCTGATCGACCGGATCAACGCCTATTTCGGCTATCGCGCCGTGGCTGAGATCCGCTTGATCCAGGCGCCGCTAATACGCTACGCGCTGCCACAGCCGCGCGTAACGCCTACACCGATGCCGGCGACACCCGCCGTCCAAACGATCGAAGACAGTGATTTGCGCGACGCGTTAGCCGCCCTCGAAGCGAGCATAAGGGCGAAAGTCGCGAAACCCGGCAAATGATGCTGGTAGGCATGCCCTGAGGGCTGCCGCGATTGTGATTGGCTGCTGCGACCACCATTCAGTTGGCATTCAGCGCGCTATTGCCTAAATGATGGCTAGAATAGCTGAGCAATCAGGGGCAACGAAAGCATGTCCCGGCTAAATAGGAGGCCCGAGCCCCGTGTCACAGACTTTCCTGCCGATCTCCAGACGCGCGATGATGATTGCCAGTGGCGCGCTTGCCGCCAGCGCGGCTTTCCCCGCGAGCTTCGCATTCGCACAGCGCAAGGCCGCTGCTGATGCCGACGTGACCGAGTTGATGAAGGCCGGAGATCTTCCGGACCTCGCTATCGGCGCGGCAGATGCCAAAGTGACAGTCGTCGAATATGCTTCCATGACGTGCGGCCACTGCGCCAACTTTCACAAGAAAGTGTTCCCGGCGCTCAAGACAAAATACGTCGATAGCGGCAAGGTCCGTTTCATTCTGCGCGAATTCCCGCTGGATGACTTGGCCGCAGCTGCCTCCATGCTCAGCCGTTGCGCAGGGACCGGGGCGGACGTCTCCAAGAGTTACGATCTGACCAGCATCCTGTTCGAGAAGCAGGAAGACTGGGCATTCCAGAAGGGCAATCCGGTACCGAAGCTATTCGAAATCGCCAAGCAGGCCGGCTTCACGCAGGAAAGCTTCGACAAGTGCTTGACTGACCAAAAGCTCCTTGAGCAGATCACGGCACAGCGCGAGCGCGGCTCAAAAACGTTCGGCGTGAGCTCAACGCCAACGTTCTTCATAAATGGCAAGCGTTTGGCCGAGGGCCCGTCTCTGGAAGCGTTCGAAAAAGCATTCGATACGATCCTGAAGGCATCGTGACCGCATGATATCTCGCGGCAGACGAAAGTTACGTAGTGCTGTCGCGGGTTTGCTTTTCGCAAGCGTGCTAGGCGCATGTTCAGGCGATGCGATCCTAGCTCCGGGCGCGAAAGACCCAGGTGCCGGCGGCGCGTTCCTGACGGGTGCGACACCGGACAAACCACAGTTCAATCCGTTCGCAGACGCGACGACGCGCGCGCCCGGCGGACGAGAAGTGATTGCGAACCCGACTGTTGCCGAAATCATGCAACCGGTGAACGACATTCCGGAACTATCCATCGGCCGCGAAGATGCGCCCGTTACCATCATTAAGTTCGCATCGCTGACGTGTCCGTTTTGTAAGCAGTTTCAAGCGGATACGTTTCCTATTCTGAAGCGCGAGTACATCGATACCGGCAAAGTGCGCTTCATCATTCGCGATTTTCCGATCGGTATGCAATCCGGCGCGGCCACCATTGCAATGCGCTGCGCACCGCCGGCCAAGCAATTGGTATTGTACGAAAAATTCCTTTCCCAACAGTCCGTTTGGGTCAGCCAGGAAGTACGCCGCGACCCAATCTTCAAGATTGCATCTCAGGTGGGGATGACTCGCGCTGAATTTGACGCTTGCTACGAGAATCGGGGCATGATTGCGGCTCTGAACTCAATGAAGGAGCGCGGGCGCACACTCGGCATCATCGGCACACCTAATTTCTTTGTGCAGGGCAAGCTCGTGAAAAGCACCCTGGACATGAACAAGATCCGCGAACTCGTGGATCCCATCTTGGCCGGTCGCGTAGCGGCCCAACCGGCGGGCCTCACGCGCTGACAAGCTGCCGAGATATGCCGACGCCCGCCTTCCAAAGACGGAATGCGTAGGAGGCTTTGACGACCCGTGCATATGAACCGGCTACGACTGCTCGGCTTCAAATCGTTTGTCGATCCCACCGATCTCATCATCGAGCCGGGGTTGACCGGCGTTGTCGGCCCGAATGGCTGCGGCAAATCCAATCTGCTTGAAGCGCTCCGCTGGGTGATGGGCGAGACGTCGCACAAGTCGATGCGTGCCGCCGCCATGGACGATGTGATTTTCTCGGGCACCAACTCCCGTCCGGCTCGCAATTGGGCCGAAGTTACGATCTTCCTGGACAACTCGAAGCGCACAGCTCCGGCCGAATTCAACGACGTAGACACGATTGAGATCACGCGACGCATCGAGCGCGAGGCCGGTTCTGCCTATCGCATCAACGGTCGCGATGCGCGTGCGCGCGACATCAAGCTGCTGTTCGAGGACGCTGCAACGGGCGCACGCTCGCCGGCCCTGGTGCGTCAGGGCCAGATCGCAGAAATCGTCAACGCCAAGCCTGAACAGCGCCGCCGCGTGCTCGAAGATGCGGCCGGTATCGCCGGCCTGCACAGCCGCCGTCACGAAGCGGAATTGCGCCTCAAGGCGGCAGAGGGAAACCTTGCTCGCCTTGGCGATATCATTGGTCAGTTGGCATCGCAGCTGGACAACCTGAGGCGGCAGGCTCGCCAAGCCAAGCGCTACAAGGAATTGTCGGTCGAGATCCGCCGTAACGAGGCACTCCTTCTGCATCTCGTCTGGACCGAGGCTCAAGCCCAGGTCGACGCCGAGGAAGCAGCGTTGCTTGCGGCTTTATCGGCGCTCGGCACGGCGACGCAAACCGAGGCAGCGGCGACCCGTCTTGAAGCCGAGTTGTCCGAAAGCATGCAACCACTGCGCGAGGCCGAAGCAAGCCGGGCTGCGGTCGTCGCGCGCATCAAGATCGAGCAAACGAATTTCGAGGCCGAAGCCAAGCGCTCGGCGGAGCGGCAACGCGAGTTGATGGCGCGCGCACAACAGCTTGCTGCCGATCTGGTGCGCGAGCAGGGGCAAATTACCGAGGCAACCGAGACGCTCGCCCGCCTCAAGGCTGAATTCGATACCTTGTCCGTTGCCGATGTCGGAGCGAACGATCTGGACACAGCCAACATCGACAAACTCGATGCGGCCGAAGCAAGCCTCGCGAAGACTGAGCGCGACCTCAACACGCTGACGCAGAAGGCGTTCGAGACGGCGGCAAAGCGCCGAAGCCTTGATGCGAGCCTCAATGCTGCGCGCGAACAATCGGCCAAGATCAGCCGCCAGATATCGGGCTTGGATGCGCAGATCCGGGAAATTGCCGGCAAAGCGCCCGACGCACAGCATCTGGCGCGCCTGCAGGAAACCGCCCGGGCTCTCGCCACCCAGATCACCCAGATCGAGGGGCAGACGATCGAGGCCGAGAGCAATGTTCGCAAGGCCGCAAGTGCTGCCAAAACGAAGCGCGACGAAGCCCGTGCCGCAAGTCTCGCCGCTGGTGAAGTTCGCACCGAATTGTCGACCTTGGCCCGGATGCTGGTGCCGGTGCGCGACGACGACGTGCCGCCGATTGTCGATAAACTCAAGGTCGCATCCGGCTACGAGATCGCGCTCGGCGCAGCACTCGGTGACGATCTCGATGCGCCCATCCAGACCGACTATCCGATCCATTGGCGACGCATCGATCCGGCGTCCGACGATGCCGGCTTGCCGGAAGGCGCCGAGCCGCTGTTCAATCGGGTCAAAGGTCCAGCCGAACTGACCCGCCGGCTACGGCAGATTGGTGTTGTTTCACGTAACACCGGTCATCGCCTGCAGCCCGCGTTAAAGCCTGGCCAGCGGCTGGTTTCTCGCGAGGGAGACCTTTGGCGTTGGGATGGCTTCGTCGCCGCCGCCGAAGCACCCACGGCCGCCGCTCAACGGCTCGCCCAACGCAACCGGCTGGCCGACCTGGAAGCGCAAGCATCCGGAGTTCTGTCCGCAGCCGATGACGCCAGCGCACATGAAAAAATTGCCGCCGATCTACAAACCGCCGCTGAAGCAGAAGATAGCCGCATTCGTCAGCAATGGCGTGATACGTCGGCGGAGCTCGCCCGCACGCGCCAAACGCTGACCGAGATCGAGCGCAACGCGCGCGAAACCGAGCAGCGCATGCAAACAGCTTCCGAAGCCAAGGCACATGCAGAAGATGCAATGCTCGAGGCCTCCGAGAAGCTGATCGAGCTCGAAACCGCAATCGATGTGCTCGAAGGCGAAGAAGATCTCACGCCCCTCGTTACAGCCGCGCAAACTGAGGTGAACCGCCTGCGTTCGGTTGTTACTGAAATCAAAGCGGAAATCGTCAGTCTCGAACGCGAACGCGTAGCGCGAACCAATCGGCTTGCGGCAATTGCCGCCGATCAGCAGCGTTGGTCGGCGCGCCACACAGCGGCGCACCAGCACATTGCGGACCTTGAAGCGCGCAAGACTGACGCTACTGATGAACTGGAGAGCTTGGTCGAGCTGCCGGAGCTGATCGAAGAGCAGCGCGAGAAGCTGATGAGCGCGATGGCACAAGCCGAGCAACACCGTCAGGCCGCCGCGAATGCATTGGGCAGCGCCGAGAACGCCCTGCGCACGGCAGTTCAGGATATGCGGGCCGCCCAAGCCGCAGTCGCGAACGAACGCGAAGCGCGCGCTCGCATCGAGGCAC
Organism: Hyphomicrobiaceae bacterium; assembly: GCA_031367505.1. GTDB lineage: Bacteria > Pseudomonadota > Alphaproteobacteria > Rhizobiales > Hyphomicrobiaceae > JAKFWF01. Next base: position 51,524 of record JANLPY010000303.1, read on the forward strand.
GATTGGAAAATGCGCGCACACGCCGGCAGGATGAAGCGCGCAAAATCCGCGAAACACTCGACTGTGCTCCGGAAGCATGCCTCGGACTTGCTCAACTCGAACCGGACTACAAAATACTTCCGCTTGCCGATGTCGACCGGTTATTGACCCGGTTGAAATCGGATCGGGAACGGCTGGGCGGCGTCAATCTACAAGCCGATGACGAGCTCGAGACGATCCAAGCCCAAGTCAATGGCATGGAAACCGAAAAACGCGACGTCGAAGAGGCGATCGCCAAGTTACGTGGTGCCATTGGTCAGCTTAATCGCGAGGCCAAGAAGCGCCTGATGGAAGCCTTCGAGATCGTCAACGGACACTTCCAGCGCCTGTTCACGACGTTATTTGGTGGTGGCGAAGCACGACTGGAACTTCTGGAAAACCCGGACGATCCATTGGAGGGCGGGCTTGAGATCATAGCAAAACCGCCCGGCAAAAAACCCGCCACTCTATCATTGCTATCCGGCGGCGAGCAGACGCTGACCGCCATGTCTCTGATATTCGCCGTGTTCCTAACCAACCCGTCGCCGATCTGTGTGCTCGACGAAGTCGATGCGCCGTTGGACGACGCCAACGTGGATCGGTTTTGCACCCTGCTTGAAAAAATGTCGCAGGAAACAGCGACACGGTTCCTCGTGATCACGCATCATCCAATGACGATGGCGCGTACCGACCGGCTATTTGGCGTGACCATGGGCGAGCGTGGCGTGTCGCAGTTGGTGTCGGTGGACTTGGCAACGGCAGAAAAGTTCCGCGAGATTGCCTGAAGAAACCACCGCGCGAATTAATCGAGGACGCGCGCTACACGGAAACCAACGGTATTGGCAGCTACGCTGCTGTCTAATGACGTACGCGCGGCAAGCCTTGATTGCGATGCCGTGCTATCCCAACCGCCGCCACGAATGACATGCTGCGTGCAATCGCCGCGCAACACTGTCGCCCTTCCATCGAGTGGATTGAACGATAAGTCGGGGTTCCAACAATCCTCGACCAACTCCCAGGCATTGCCTTGAACATCATGAATGGCCAGTTGGTTAGCGGACGTATAACCCACAGGTATCGTCCCATCGCGCGCACGATTGAAGTTGGCGTGCGATGCGCCGAGCATCGAGCCATGCGTGAACTCGGTTGTCGCTCCCGCCCGCGCCATGAATTCCCATTCTGCCTCCGATAACAGGCGGTAGGTTTTCTTGGTTTTCTGTGACAGCCAGGCGACGTAGCCACGCGACTCGCGCCATGTCACGCAGACGACCGGATGGTTTCCACCTTGCTCGAATCCCGCCTGTTTCCAACTGGCACTGGCCGAATTGCGGCCGTTGACTGTACAGCCCGAGCTCACCAGCAGCTTTGCATCCGTCACGTATGCCAAGAACTGATCGCGCGTTACCTCGAACCGGCCGACCGCAAACGGTTCTTTGATGATGACATCGACCGGACCTTCATTGTCGCGCCGGCCTTTTTCCAGCGGCGGCGAACCCATGACGAAACGTCCTGCAGGCACGGCGATCATCGACGGGCACGTCTCGCAATCGGCAAATGGCCCGACAGGAATGCGTCGTTCTATTACCGCCGCAGCGACTGGCGCATTGATGCCGCGCATGCCAATCGCCGCGCCGTCCCCATCCTTCGATTCGATCTTTGGAAGGGCAATCGTGGGCATCGATACGTCAAGGCCGGGGATCGAGCCTGAACGCCCAGAAAAAGCGTCATCGCCGAGCATGATGAAAAGGATAGCCGACACCGTTGAAAACATTGCCGTCATGACGGCAACGCGATGGCGTGCAGCCAAACCAGCCTCGATCGCATAAGCGATGACGCCGAGCATGCCTATCAAGAACCAGAAAAGAGTGTCGAACGCAGTCAAGGCCAGTGCCTTAGGTCGAATCACGAGACGCGATCACACAATCAATCACTAACTGATCCGCTCACGATACGCGAGCCTGCCGCTCTTTCGGCAGATGCAACCGTCGCGGCGCGTTGCTCATTTCACACGCCCAAATATCACGGTATTGTGTACCTGCGCGTTTTCGCCATACCCCCGTCAACTTACGAACGTCGCCCTCTTCCTTGACACTCAACAACGCAGATGCCTATAGATCGGCCGGTTTCGAACCTTGGTCGGGACGCGAGTTTCGACGGGATGGGGTGTTGTCTGGTGTCTACCAACCACGACGGTAAGGGCGACAAAGGGACAAACGCTTCTCCTCGAGGCGAGAGTCCACAAGGGATCAGTGCGGATGAACGTGCAGCGTTCGAACAGCGCGCTGCTCAGATCGGCGATAAGTTGAACGTGGCGAAGGGCCGGCGACCATTGCCGCAGCCTTCAACGGTCGACAAGGGGGCTGACAACGGCGCGGCCATGGGTCGTGCGTTGCGGATCTCGACCGAGCTGATCGGTGGAATTGTTGTAGGCGGCGCCATCGGTTGGGCACTCGACCGTTGGCTTGGCAATGAAAAGCCTTGGTTTTTCATTGTGTTTTTCATGCTTGGTGCAGCGGCAGGCATTCTAAATGTCGTGCGCGCGGCCGCCAAGGAGAAGACACCGCCAGCGCCATCAGTGCCGGACGACGAAGAAGACCGATAGTATTTGAAGGGAAAGTTGGAACGTGGCGGCTGGAGCGGATGGCGGGCATAGCCCGATCGCGCAATTCGAATTGAAGACGTTGGTGCCGCTGAAGATTTTCGGCGTCGATGCCTCGTTCACGAACTCGTCGCTGTTCATGTTGATGGCGACCGGGTTGGTCATTGCTTTTCTCATGTCAGCGATGAACGGACGTGCTCTTGTGCCGACCCGTATTCAGTCGGTGGCTGAGATGATCTATGAGTTCGTCGCCAATACGGTGCGCGAGAACGTCGGCCAAGAAGGCATGAAGTTTTTCCCACTCGTGTTCGCACTGTTCATTTTCGTGCTGGTACTGAACTTGATGGGCATGGTCCCCGGCGCATTCACGGTGACGAGCCATATCGTCATCACCGCGGCGATGGCGCTGCTCGTCATCGGCATCGTGATACTTTACGGCATTGCCCAGCATGGGCTCGGCTTTTTCAAACTGTTCGTTCCCTCTGACGTGCCAGTTTGGCTGCTTCCGATCATGATCCCGATCGAGATCATCTCGTTCATTTCTCGCCCGATCAGCCTGTCCGTGCGCCTGTTCGCAAACATGCTTGCTGGCCATATCGCGCTGAAAATATTCGCGGGCTTTGTCGGCACTCTCGCGTTTGCTGGCGGCTGGGCACTATTGGCGCCACTGCCGTTGGCATTGACGGTTGGCCTCACGGCGCTCGAATTTCTAGTGGCCGTCCTGCAGGCTTACGTTTTCGCAGTTCTCACCTGCATCTACCTCAACGATGCCGTCCATGGTGGCCATCACTGAGTTCGTACTGATTTCACTTACCCGCCTTTACACCCAACAAAACCAACGATTCAACCTCCAGGAGCACTCAGATGGATCCAGTAGCAGCAAAGTACATTGGCGCAGGTTTGGCCTGCCTCGGCATGGCGGGCGCCGGCATTGGCCTGGGCAACTTGTTCGGCCAGTTCTTGGCAGGCGCACTGCGCAACCCATCGGCCGCTGACGGCCAGCGCGGCACCTTGCTGCTCGGCTTTGCTTTGACCGAAGCGCTCGGCATCTTCTCGCTGCTCATCGCACTTCTGTTGCTGTTCGCAGTCTGAACTTTCGCGCCTATTCGCGTCGTAAATTGACGAGTGAAGTGAGGCGCATCCGGTCAATCGGGTGCGCCCTTCTGCAGGTAAGAAGCAACGATGGCGTCCGGCACCACGACGAAAACGACAGCGACGGGCACGAGCGTGCCGGCTGACTCCCATGGCAAGGGCGGCTTTCCGCCGTTCAATCCCGATACTTTCTCATCGCAGCTGATCTGGCTGGCGATTGCCTTCGGCGGCCTTTACGTGCTCCTGAAGCGCGTTGCCCTGCCACGCGTCGGCGAAGTCATTGACGAGCGCCGCGATCGTATCGTGCGCGACCTCGATGCTGCCGAACGCCTCAAAACGGAGACGGACAAGGCGCTCGCCGGCTACGAGCAAGCTCTGGCCGACGCCAAGTCGAAGGCCGGCGCCATCGCCAAGGAAGCCCAAACCAAACTGACCGCCGACATGGACCGCGAGAAGGGCAGTGTCGAGACCCAAATCGCGGCCAAGCTCGCCGACGCCGAGACGCGGATCAACAGCATGAAGACGCGCGCACTGTCGCAGGTCAACGAAATCGCCACCGATACCGCCGCCGCTGTCGTTGCCCAGTTGGGCGGCGGACAAGTTACCGCAGACGAAGTTCGCCGTGCGCTCGCACCGGCCGCCGGGGAGTAAGACGTTATGTTCAATCCGGTAAACCCAGAATTCTGGGTGATGATCGCATTCTTCTGCTTCATGGGGCTTCTGGCCTACATGGGCGTGCCTAAGCTGATGATGAAATCGCTCGACGATCGTGCCGATCAAATCCGCCGGGAATTGGATGAGGCACGCCGCCTTCGCGAAGAAGCACAACAGCTGCTGGGGGACTATCAGAAAAAGGCCCGCGACGCGGAGGCCGAGGCTAAATCGATCATCGATCAGGCCCGCGTCGAAGCAGAGGCAATGGCACAGGAAACCCGTAAAGGCCTGGTTGAGAGCCTGGAGCGTCGCACCAAACAAGCCGAAGACAAGATCGCGCGCGCTGAGGCACAAGCCGTGGGCGAAGTCCGGGCGGCCGCCGTTGATACCGCCATCGCCGCGGCCGAGCGCATTCTCAAGACCAAGGTTGCTGGCCCGATAGGTGCTACGATGATCGATCAGGGCATCCGCGATCTCAAAGGCAAGCTCAACTAAGCCTTGCCTGCGACGGACTGAAGGCGGCACTCCGTTATCTCGATATCGCAATCGAGAGAACAGACGGTGGCTTCCATGAGAAAATTGCCAACCCATTTGGTTGCGACACTCGCGGCCGCAGCTTCGTTGCTGGCGCTGATTAGTGTTGCCCGGGCCACCGAAATTAAGCGCGTCGACTTGGCCCCACCGCAGGCGAGTTCGAGCCCCTATGTCAGCATTGCTGACCTATTGACAAGTGATCCGCCACACCAAATTTGAGCTTTAGAAATTGCAACTGGCTATTCAGCTTTAAGAGGATCGCGATGAAACTCTCCATTCGCCGTGCGAACGATCGCGGCCACGCTAACTTTGGCTGGCTTGACAGCCATCACACCTTCTCGTTCGGCGAGTATCATGACCCGCGCCACATGGGGTTCGGGCCACTACGCGTCATCAATGACGACCGCGTGGCGGGCGGCGGTGGTTTTCCTACGCATCCGCACCGTGACATGGAGATCATATCGTATGTAATCGAGGGCGCGCTCGAGCATAAAGACAGCACAGGCACCGGTTCGGTCATTCGGCCCGGCGATGTGCAACGCATGTCGGCTGGCAGCGGCATCCGGCATAGTGAGTTCAACGCGTCCAAAACCGAGCCCGCTCATTTTCTCCAGGTTTGGATTTTGCCTCAGAAGCATGGCATCGCGCCTGGCTACGAGCAGAAAGCTTTCTCCAAGGCCGACAAGGACGGTCGATTGAAGCTAGTGGGCTCGCACGACGGTCGTGAAGGCTCGGTGACGATCCACAACGACGTTGATCTGTACGCCAGTAACGTGCGGGCCGATGACAAGCTGGTTCATACCATCCGTCCGGGGCGCATCGTGTGGCTGCAAGTTGCGCGCGGTAACGCCCGTCTCAACGGCGCATTGGTGATGGCTGGCGACGGCGCTTCGGTCTCCGAAGCCGGCAGCCTCGAGATTCGAGGTGTGGCGGACGGTGCCGAAGTATTGTTGTTCGACATGGCCGCTTGAGCATCGAGTTCGATGTTCTAAGCCAACGACTTCACGTCTTCCAATGTGAGATTGCCCGGTACGATCGTTATTGGAATGGGAAAGGTCCCAGCGGTCTTTCCCACCGCCAATGACGACACTAGCGGTCCCGGCCCCTTCGAATCAGCCGAGGCGCCGAGCACCAGGATCGCGATATCCTGGTCATCCTCGATCAACTTGATGATCTCCTCAGCAGGCTTGCCTTCGCGGATGACCTCGTCGCTGACAATGTCATCGAACCCGGCCAGCGCGAGCTTGCGGCGAAACAGCCGGAAGAGTGCCTTGGCTTTTGCGGTCTCTTCCTCAACCTGAATTTGCCGCACGCCAGCCCAATGCTGATAGTCCTGCGGCTCGATCATGTAGAGTAGCAAGATGGTGCCAGCCGAATGACTGATGCGGCTCGCAGCGAAATAAAGTGCCGCCTCAACTTCCGTACTCTCATCGACGACCACGAGGTACTTGCGCTTGTGGCCCGGATCGTAAGCGGATCGTTTGTTTTGCGTAGGCATAACTTTAACGTTGCCATGAGTTGACCGTCCGGGCAATTCGCCCAGACGAAATTATTTTCTAGTTGGGATGAATCGCACCGAGCGCCGGCCGGACTACTTTCCGATAAAGCCCACGATACTACGGGCCTCGCGGTAAATCGGCGCGGCGATGACCCGCGCTCGATCCGCGCCGTCCGCCAAGATACGGTCCATTTCGCCCGGATCCGACACGAGACGGCGCATTTCCCCACCGATCGGCCCAAGCTTGGCCACGCACAAATCGCGCAATGCGGTCTTGAATACCGAGAACGATCCACCGCCGAACTCACTGAGCACCGACGCTTTGCTAATGCCGGACAGCGCCGCATAGATCCCGACCAGATTATCGGCCTCGGGTCGCGGAGCGAGCCCTGCTTCTTCGGTTGGCAAAGGCTCTGGATCGGTTTTGGCCTTTTGGATCTTCTTGGCAATCGTATCGGCATCATCTGTCAGATTAATCCGCGATAGGTCCGAAGGATCCGATTTTGACATCTTTTTCGTACCATCGCGCAGGCTCATGACGCGAGTGGCTGGCCCAGTGATCACCGGCTCCGGCTGTGGAAAGAATAAGCCATCCTCAAATCCCGCAGCGTCGATCTGGCTGCGGAAATCGTGATTGAACTTCGCCGCGATATCACGTGCCAATTCCAGATGCTGCTTTTGGTCCTCGCCGACGGGTACGTGCGTTGCGCGATACAACAGAATGTCCGCCGCCATCAGCACGGGATAGTCGTACAGCCCGACCGATGCGCGCTCTTTCTCTTTGCCGGCCTTGTCCTTGAACTGGGTCATCCGATCGAGCCAACCCAGCCTTGCGACACAATTGAAGATCCAGGCAAGTTGGGCGTGCTCGGCGACCTGTGATTGATTGAACAGGATGCTCTTTTTCGGGTCGATACCGCACGCGATATAGGCCGCGGCGACCTCGCGCGTGGTGGCCTGCAGCACGGCCGGTTCCTGCCACATGGTGATGGCGTGCATATCGACGACGCAATAAATGCACTCGTATTCATCCTGCATCCGCACCCAATTGACCATCGCGCCAAGGTAGTTGCCGAGGGTCAAATTGCCGGACGGCTGCATGCCGGAAAATACACGGCCAGCAAATCCGGGAGGCGTGAAGGGCTTAATCGTCGTCATGGGTCGCATATCCTTGGCTCGGTCAGGCAACGCAGCCTGCCGGGGCCGGGTTATCGCCCGTAGGCTCGCCCGGCGCAAGGATTGCGATCATGGGCTCAAAAGATGAAGTCAGCGGCGGTTACGTTCGCTGTCACTACCCCTTGAAGCTTGATCGTATCGTCCCCGACCGTCACCAGCGCCGACCCGGCGCCATCATCCGACACAAAGATCGCAACACCCAACGATGCCGTATCGAACCCACGACCTGACAAGTCTATGAAGTCCTGGCCGCCAGCCGCGTCCGCGTCAAAATCAAGGATCGTGTCCGCACCTGAGCCCGACAACCTAAGATCGAAAACATCGCTGCCGCCGTTACCCTGGAGAACGTCGTTACCCGCACCGCCGATCAAGCGATCGCCGAAGTCGCTGCCGAGCAAATAGTCGTCACCACCAGCGCCATCGACGACAACAGCCGCGCCAGCGGAATTTGCGTAGATCCGGTTATCTTGGTCATTGCCGACGCCGCCGGTCGCCGCTCCATAGAGGATCAGCTCTTCGATATTCTCAGAAATGACAGTCGTACCAGCGACCGTGGAAAACACACTGTCAAAGCCGCCACCCGCTAATTCTGTTATCGAGTCGAGGCCACTCTCGACAATGTAGGAATCATCGCCATCACCGCCGGACAGATTGTTGGCGCCGCTCGACCCGATGAGAATGTCGTTGCCCGCACCACCGATGAGCGTGTCGGCAAATTTACCACCGTATAGCACATCGTTACCGAGCGCGCCGTCGAGCGTAACCGGCTCATCGGCGGAGTTGCCGATCAGCAGATTGTCTTCTGCGTTACCAACGCCACTATTGGCCGCACCCATAAGAACCAGTGTTTCGATGTTATTCGCTAAGGTCGTCGTACCCGACGCTGCAGAAAACACAATGTCGCGCCCACCCCCGGCGGCCTCGATCACGGTATCGAGCCCGCTCTCCAGCACATATACGTCGTCTCCAGCACCACCATTCAAAACATTTGCGCCGCCCAGCCCGAGCAAGACGTCGTTGCCGTTTCCGCCCTGAAGCAGATCGGCGAATGTGCCACCGTAAAGTATATCATTGCCGTCTTGGCCATCCAGACTGACAGGCCCGAGTGCCGATACGCCAACGAGCAAGTTGTCCTGCGCACTGCCGACGCCACCGTTCGCCGCGCCGTACAAGATCAATTGTTCGACATTGGTTGCAAGCGTGGTCGTGCCGGCCATGTTTGAAATGACCGTATCGGTACCACCGCCGGCAAGTTCGACCACTGTATCCAACGCGCGCTCGACGTAGAACGTGTCGTTGCCAGCGCCGCCGTCGAGTGTATTGGCGCCGCCATGCCCAAGCAACGTATCGTTGCCAGCACCGCCGTTCAGCGTGTCGTCACTTGCCCCGCCGTAGAGATAATCGTCGCCCGCACCACCATCCAAGACGACCGGACCGATCGCGTCCACAGCCCAGATTGCGTTGTTGCCAGAATTACCGGCGCCACCCGCAGCGGCCCCCTGAAGGATCAATTGCTCTACATTTGCGGCCAGCGTCGTCGTGCCGGCAAACGTTGTAATGACCGTATCGTAGCCAGCCGTCGCACCCTCCGTAATCGTGTCTAACCCACCCGATAGGAAGTAGACGTCATTGCCGGTACCGCCTGCGAGCGTATTGATGCCGCCACCCGCGATCAGAGCATCATTGCCGGCGTTGCCCGATAACGTGTCGTTACCCACGCCGCCGATGAGCACGTTGTCGAGAGAATTTCCAGTCCCGTTGAAGTTACCGCCGCCGGTATAGATCAACTGCTCGACATTGGACGATAGCGTAAGCGATGCGAGCGTTGTCGTGACCGTGTCGTAGCCGGAGCTGAGCTGCTCCACGATCGTTGCCCCGATGCCGTCGACGACGTAATGATCGTTACCGGCACCGCCCGCGAGCCGATCCGTACCTCCCCCGCCGCTAAGCGTGTCGCCGCCAGCCCCGCCGTTGATCGTATCGTCGCCGAGACCGCCCGATATAAAATCGCTACCCGGTCCGCCCGTGAGTACTTCGTTCGCCGGACTGCCGGTATGATCTAGCGTTGACGTCCCGCTGGTCAACAACACGACGCCTGTCGACATTCCAACGATGCTATTGCCGGTGACGAGCGTGTGATCAACCGCACCCGCGCCTTCGCGCACCCCATAAGTCGCGGCAGGGGTCACTGTCTCGGTGATCGAGTTGCCGGTGACGAGATTGTAGCTCGACGAGTGGATCGTGCCGGACGCCCCTGCAGTATCATCGAGTTCTACGATATAAACCTCAGCGTTGCTGCCGGCCGTCGGGGATACGTTGATACGCGAGTTGTCGGTAAGCGTGTTATCTTCGATCGTGATATGCGACGCGCCTTGCAGGCGAATACCGTTGCGGCCGTTGTCGTGGATATCGACACCGCTGATCAAGACGTCGTTCGCATAGGCGACACGGATGCCGTCCGATGCGTTGCCCGAAATCTCGCCACCCTCGATCAAGAGGTTGGAAGGAGCTGCAATATTATCGCTTCCACGTTGGATGACGATGCCGGCGCCACCGTTGTCGCGCGCGATGTTATCGGCAAAGAAACAATCGTTCGTCGTCGTGACTATATTGAAGCCATGGCGATCGTTGGCTACTGCCTCGTTGCCAGTAAACACGCCTTCGACTTGGAAATCGAGAGTGAACCCGTCGAGTCCATTGTGCGAGGCGACGCTGTCCTCGATCGTTAAACGATAGGTCTGCTCGTGCGGATCGAAACCATATCCCTGGCAGTTTGTCGCTTCGACACGAAGAATATAGACATCGGCACAGGCATCAGTACCACCCGGAGTGACGCCGCAATAGAAGCCATCGGTTTTAGCCGTTGGATTGTGAGCACGATTGCCATCGAGTGTCAGATCCGCCAGACCAAAATTGTTGGTCACTTCGCCCGATGGTCTTGGCCGTCGAGCACCCGCAATGTCGAAGCGCCGATCCCATCACCCTTTAGGAGCACGTTTTCCAGTAGCCTGACGCCACCCGTCGAAGGGTCTGCGCCCGCGCTAATCCCGAATACTCCCGCCGGCACATAGACAATGCCGCCGCCGGCATCGTGTGCCAATTGGATAACGTGCTGAATGATGGCTCGATTGTCGAAGCTTGCGCTGGCGACGGCACCGTAGTCGACGATGTTGAACACGCCGGCGCCTGACGCTGGAGCACCGGCGGCGAAGAAAGCAATCGGCGGTTGATACGCGTAGACAGCATGCACCGGCGCATCGTCCGCGGTAACGTTAGCTCCGGCAGTTTCAAGCGGCATAACGCATGCTCACACGGCAATATGGGTTCCGAGGCACATGCGCTCCCGGCAAGTGAATTCACGCCATATTAAACGATGAGCACTGAATAAACGTTAATAACTCGATTACCGGCGCGAGAAGGTGCGCCGGAACTGACCGAGACGGAGCACGCCCGTCACATGAATCAGGGTAAAGAACACGATAATGCCCAGCAGGATTAGTAAACCCATCGCGCCGAATTTTATCGGCACGATTTGGCGGGCGTCTAGATAGGGCGCAAAGTACGGCAGCAGAAACCACAGAACCGCACCCATTACAAAGCTGGCCATCGCAATCAGCGGTAAGTTCTTGTTAAGCCGCGCGTCCGATTTGAAGTGGTCGCGCTTAACAAGCCCGTGCCACAGCTGCAGCGCATTGATCCAGCCGGCGAACGTCGTTGCGATCGCAATGCCGAGATGAGGCATCACCCCGATGCGTGAGAAAACGGCAAACAACGAAAGTGACGCGACGACATTGATTGCGAAATTCATGCCCGCAAAGCGCATCGGCGTTTTTGTATCCTGCCGAGCGAAATATCCGGGTTGGAAGACTTTTTGGATGACGAAAGCCGGCAATCCCAAGGAGAAAATTGCAACTGCCATCGCGGTCGGTGGAACGTCGGCAGCCGTAAATGCCCCGCGCTGAAACAGCACCGATATCAATGGGTTTGCGAGCACCAAAAGGGCCACAGCCGCCGGAACGGTCAGCAACAACGCAAACTCGAGCGAACGATTTTGCCCATCCAGCGCTGCCACTTCATTTTTCTGCGATAAATGCCGCACCAGATCGGGCAAGAGGACAACGCCGATCGCCACGCCGACGACCCCCAACGGCAACTGATACAGCCGATCGGCATAGTAGAGGAACGCGCGGGCGCCATCTTGGAAGGACGCAATGATGCCGCCGATCAAGAGATTGATTTGAGTTATGCCACCCGAAACAACGCCCGGCACACCAAGCGATATTAGGCGACGGACGTCCGGTGTCATACGCGGCCGGCGAAATCCCAATCCCATCCCAGCGCGGTAGGCTGCGATCGCCAACATCAAAAGCTGCGCAATACCAGCGAGCGTGACGCCCCAGGCCAACAAAATTCCAGCTTCATTCGCACCCGAAACGTTCAGATACACGGCAACGATCATGACCAGGATGAGAATGATATTGAGCAAAATTGGTGCGCCGGCTGCCGCAGAAAAGCGGCCCAGCGCGTTCAGCACCCCCGACAGCAAGGCGACCAGCGATAGGCAGATCAGATAAGGAAACGTGATCTGCGTCATCGTGATCGACAGGTTGAATTTGTACGGCGTATCGCTGAAGCCCGGCGCGATCGCGTACATCAACCACGGCATTGCAACGATCGCCGCTACCGAAAGCAATAAAAGGACGACAAGCAATCCAGCGAGTGCTTCCTCGGCGAACACCCGCGCTTTCGGTTTCCCTTCGGTCGCCAATTTGGCTGTAAACAATGGCACAAAGGCCGAATTGAAGGCGCCTTCACCAAACAACCGCCTAAAAAGGTTCGGGAATTGGAAGGCAACGACAAACGCGTCGGCCGCGGGCCCGGTGCCCAAGACGCGGGCGATCAGGATATCGCGGCCAAAGCCGAGGATGCGACTGATCATCGTCAGTCCGCCAACAGTCGCGAATGCGCGGTATAGTTTCATGATGCTGGGGAGTAGCTGAGCCAGGGTGCTACGGCAAGAGTTGCCATCGCGATCTACACATCAGCCGCCGATGTCTGGCGTCTCGTGTGCTGCAAGGGCCGGAAGCGGCCATCCGATTCGTCCGAACCCTGGCAACTTGATTGCAGGATGAAAAAGATCGACACCCAACACCAATCCCAGAGCATTGACCTCGATACCCTCGGCGCGACCGGCACTGATCCCGAGCAAGCCAAAAAACGACACTTGATAGCCGGTGCCACTGGGAGTCGGGCCGAACCAGCGCCCCACGATCCGCCAATCTTTACCGATTGCCGTAGGTGGCAGAGCAATGCCGATACCCGGCACGCTTTCCAACACGTATGCGACGAAAGAATTCGAGTTTGGACCCGGCCATAGCGAGTAATCTCCGCTCCGATTGTACGGGTAAGCCGCAATCGCTGCTCGAATCTTAGGGATGAGCACCTCGGCCGCGGCGCCTTCAACCGCACCGAGAAGTTCTGGCGTATGGCCATACCAGCGGCCATCCGGCGCCCACCCGTTTTGTCTTACGGGTTGGCCCCAGGCAACTTTGTCGAACCGGCTGTAACGAGCGGCACCCTTTTCCTTGACAACGATCCATGTGTGATGGGCGAGCGCGCCTCGCCAACTACCGACGCGACCGGCATAAACATGGACCAATGCCTCGGGCTTAGCGGCCGCGGCTGGCAACAGTCCGGCACTCGACCAGTCGGCTTGGGCCCAACCCTGACCGTGATCTGACGCCTTCCAATAGGCGGCGTGCAGTCCGAGGGGCAGCAGGAACAATATGAAATAATAGCCAACGATGGTTTTCAGCATGGCCCCAATATCTAATAGGAAGCGGCGGCAACAAGGCAGCTTGCGCGAGGAAAGTGTTCGGTTACGTTTGCGCCGGCGATTTTAGATGGGAGCAGAATAGGCCAATGCCAACAATCCGCACTGTCGCAGCATCAGAAATGGCCAACACAATTCCGGCATTGGCCGAAATCCTGATCGATTGCGTGGAGGGCGGCGCATCGGTGAGCTTTCAACCACCGCTCACTCGCGACAGATCGGAAGCCTTTTGGCGCGGCATTGGCGATGCAGTCGAGGCCGGCACAACGCGGCTCCTGATCGCGGAACACGAAGGCCGCATCGTGGGCACCGTTCAGGTTCAGTTTGCATCCTTCGAAAACCAGCCTCATCGCGGCGAAATCGCCAAAATGCTCGTCCACCGGTCGGCGAGGCTTTCAGGTGTCGGCGCGGCTTTGATGCTGGCCGCCGAGGACGAGGCAAAGCGATGTGGCAGGACGCTCCTCGTTCTTGATACCCAATCGGGCAGTGCTGGCGAAAAGCTATATGTCAAAATGGGTTGGACGAGGGTCGGTACAATTCCCGGCTATGCGCTCACGCCCTTCGACGGCATGTGCGATACGACCATCTACTACAAACAACTCGCCTAATGCAGCGCCCCCTTCAAAACCGCGTGTTACCAGACGGCTCGATTGTCGCCACGCGAGAACGCGGTACGATGATGGGAAACCGGGGCGGGGCGTTTCACACCGGCATACAAACTCTGGGTGCAAGGCACTGGCATTCCCGGCAGTGGATCTGTTGTGTTCTTGAATTCAAGAACCGGCGTAGACAGGTGATGCAGCCGCGACGCTACACCGAGTTATTCTTCCTCGACGAAGCGACCGCGCTCTCAGCCGGGCATCGCCCTTGCTTCGAATGCCGGCGCGTCGCTGCACTCGACTTTGCCACACGTTGGAATATCTGCCGGGGCGAAACAGGCCGCGCTAGAGCCGACCACATGGATCGCTTGCTTCATGCCGAGCGGCTCGACGCGAACGGTGCCAAGCGCACCTATCGGGCGACGATCGACACCTTGCCCGACAATGTCTTCTTCCATCATCGAGAAGGTGTTGCGCGAGTTGCCGGCCGCCATATTCAGGTGTGGTCACTCGGGGGGTATGGTAAGCACCTGCCGCGCCCAAAGGGCATCGAGGTCGAAGTGCTCACGCCGCGCTCGATCGTGGCAGTCCTTGGCGCGGGCTACATACCCGTGCTTCATACCTCTGCCACATCCTGAATTCAGTGTTCGGCGCGAATTTGTGCCCGCCGCCTCGAGGTCCCTCTCCGATGACACGTAAAAGCCTGAACCGCACGCTCCGGCGCGTCTACTTCCTGTTGTTCTTCGTGTTGATCCTTTCGCTGTTTGCCAAGCTCGGTGACAACATTCCCGGCATGAAGAACTCGCCGTTCGAAGGCATCTTGAAGGACGTCTACGAATACATGAAGGACATGGCGCTGGTGTTCGTCACGGTGATCGCGGCCTACCTCGCCAACGTATTCCAGAAGCGCAACAAATTCGTTGGAAGCCTAGAGGAGGAATGGCGCGGCATCGTGCGCACCAAGTCGGCATTATTCGCGTACTGCGAGAAAACATTCCCGACCGCCGACGACTACATCGCAGCATTCTGCCGGATCAGCGAGACACTCGACAACATGCGGATCGTCTACCGCAATGTCGGCGAGACCACCGCTCTCGTCGGGCTTTATCCGTACGCGCCGCTGCACGACATGCGCCGTGCATTGCAAACCCTCGATCCGACGAAGAACCAGAATTTACCTCCAGAAGCTCGCAAGCTCGCCCGCGACGCGATCCTGCAGAGTTTCTATGCGCTACGGGAAAACTTCCTGGAAGAACTCGATCTCGAAGCACCGTCGCATCCATTGCTGATTTCGAGCGGACGCCGTTTGAAGCAACCCGGCGCCACCTCGCGCGCCATCGCCAAGCAAGAGCGCCAGCGCAAACGTCAGGACAAGAGCGCAGCCGAACACTCCGAGATCGATGCGATGCTCAAGGAGCAAAGAGAGCGGGAAAAGGGATGAGGGGTGGATTGGCAGATTAGCGTGTTGTTCTGTTAATGCCAACTAAGTGCTTTCGTCGCCAAAATCAGCCCTTGACCTCGTCCCAAGGCAACTTCTCGATGTTCTCGCCCCGCTTCAGTTCTTCGAGCCGCTCCCAAAGCTTTTCGGGCATAAATTGAGGATCGCTCTCCGCATTTGGTTCGCCAATCGGAAGCGAAAATAACTTCGCATACTCCTCTGGTTCCGTTGGTATCATCGTATCTATGCCATTCGATGGAAAATGATCCGACTCGTAGGGCCCCGTGACTGTCTCTGGAAGAAGACGAACATCGCGCCCACGATGTCGTAAGAGGAAGTTTATTACAGCATGAACCATCAGGTCTACTGCCGGGCGGTCAGCCTCCCGTTTTACGTTGTATCCAAAGTTACCGATCGAGTATTCAGGCAAAGGCGTATACGCGTTAACTCCCAATGAGCCGAGGCTAAGTGCTTCACCCGTATCGAGACAGACGAGATAGTACGTGTAACTCATTATCGCATCCTCACTGTGCCAGCGGACGATACGAAAAGCACCCCGGCAGATCGCTCTGCTTAACACGGTCCTCCACGCATCACATAAAACTATACGGGTCGACATCGACGCTGAGGCGCAGATCGCCTTTGATGGCGGGCATTTCGGCGAGCCAGACGCGCAGATAACTTTGGATGTCGATCTCGCGCGGCGCTTTCAATAGCAACCGCCAGCGATAACGGCCGCGCACCACGAAGATTGGCGCTTCGGCTGGCCCCAGCAGTTCGATGCGATCGGCCTGCGGCGCGCGACGCGCGATCTCACGAGCATAGCGCTCGGCGACCTCCTTCTCGCGCGCGGTGACGATCAGCGCTGCCAACCTACCATACGGCGGCAGCATGCCAATTTGCCGTTGCCGGATTTCACGTTCCAAAAACGTGTCGCGATCGCCGGAGATGATCGCTTCCATCACCGGGTGTTCCGGCATGTGCGTCTGCACGAAACCGCGGCCCTTGGCCAACGCTCGCCCGGCGCGCCCCGTCACCTGGTGCATCATCTGGAAGGAGCGCTCCGCGGCGCGCGGATCGGCTTGGCCCAGTCCCAAATCACCATCAACGATGCCGACCAAGTTCAGGTCTGGGAAGTTGTGACCTTTGGCGACAATCTGGGTGCCGATAATGATGTCGATTTCGCCGCGCTCGATCTGGTGGATCACCTCGCGCATTTCCACGAGGCTTGGGATCAAGTCGCTCGACAGCAGCGCCAATCGCGCATCGGGGAAACGTTCGGCGACTTCCTCGGCGATGCGCTCGACGCCGGGTCCGCAGGCGACAAGGCTATCGGGCTCGGCGCACTCCGGGCACTTCTCCGGCAGCGGCAACGAAAACCCGCAATGATGGCAATTGAGCCGCTTCTTGAACCGATGCTCGACCAGCCAGGCAGTGCACTGCGGACACTCGAAGCGATGGCCGCACTTACGGCACAGCGTTAGCGGCGCGTAACCTCGCCGGTTGAGAAACAGCAACGATTGCTGGCCCCGCGCCCGCGTCTCGATCATCGCATCGACCAGCGGCGGTGATAGCCAGCGGCCTTTGTCCGGTTGATGCCGGCGCAGATCGATGGCGCTGACCTCGGGCATCTCGACGCCGGAATAGCGGCCCGGCAGCACCACGTGACGATAACGCCCGGTTTGTGCGTTGACGTGGCTTTCGATCGAGGGCGTCGCACTCGCCAGGATCACCGGGATCTTGCCGAGGTTGCCGCGCACCACCGCCATGTCGCGCGCTTGATAGTGCACCCGATCATCCTGCTTGAAGCCGGCATCGTGCTCTTCGTCGACGATGATGAGGCCGAGATCTTCGTAGGGCAAAAACAACGCCGAGCGGGCGCCGACGACGACGCGCGCGCCACCGGTCGCTGCCGCCCGCCAGATCCGTCCGCGTTCTGGCGACGACAGCGCCGAATGCCACTCGACCGGCTGACAACCGAACCGGCTCTCGAACCGGTTCATGAACTGACTGGTCAGCGCGATTTCCGGCAGCATGATGACGACTTGCCGGCCCTGTTCGAGCGTGCGCGCGACCGCCTCGAAGTAGACTTCGGTCTTGCCGGAGCCGGTCACGCCGTCGAGCAGGGATACCGAGAAGTTTTGGCCATCGACCGTCGAGCGCAGCGTTTCGACGGCGATCGCCTGGTGCTCACCGAAGTCAGCGATTTTGTGCGCGGCATTTGGCCGTCGATAGGTGCGCTCCGGGATCTGCACCTCGACCAGCAAGCCGGCTTGCACCAGCCCGTCAACCACGCCGGTCGAAACGTTGGCCTCCAGTGCCAGGGCGGATTTGGCCCGGATCAGGCCATCGTTTGCGACCTCCATCGCCTTCAATCGAGCCGGTGTCATTCGGGGTGGCGTCGTTGCGCCCTCGGCTAGCCGTACACCCGATCGCGGCTTTTGCGGCTCGAACGCCGATTGCGCGCCCATCATCATGCGAAGAACCATACCCAGCGGGGCGAGGGTATATTTCGAGATCCACTCCGCAAACCGCATCGACAGAATAGGCAACGGCGGCACGTCGATCAGACCTGTCACAGTCTTCATTTTTTTGGGATTGAACGGCTTATCGTTGGCACCCAGCGCGTGATCCCAAACCACACCGATCCGGGTCTGCGGGCCAAACGGCACCATGATGAAGCTGCCGGCTTCCAACTCTGTGCCGGCCGGCACCAGGTAATCGTAGGTCTGGTCGAGCGCCACCGGCAGCAGCACCGGCACGGTTGCCGGCTGGACCTGCGTGAGCTCTTCGGTTTCAAACAGACTGTTCAAAGGGCGGACCACCGGACTACAAGGGACGAATCAACAAGCAAATAGCCTAGGACGAGAGATAAGACGGTCCCAAGGCAAGGCTCAGGCCGGGAGAAAAGATCATGAAGTTCTTCGTCGATACCGCAGATGTGGCTGAGATTGCCGATCTCGCGAGTTTAGGTTTGCTCGATGGCGTGACCACAAATCCATCGCTCGTTGCCAAGTCGGGCCGGGACTTCAAAACCATTATAAAGGAAATTTGCGCGATTGTGCCGGGTCCGGTGAGCGCTGAAGTCGCAGCCCTGGATTACGAGGGTATGCTGGCCGAAGGTCGCACACTCGCCAAAATCGCAAAAAATGTGACTGTGAAATTACCGCTGACCTGGGACGGCTTAAGGGCGTGTAAAACGCTGACCGGCGAAGGCACCATGGTCAACGTCACGCTTTGCTTCTCGGCCAACCAGGCGTTGCTCGCGGCGAAGGCGGGCGCAACGTTCATCTCGCCGTTCGTCGGACGCCTCGACGATCAGGGCATCGACGGGATGGAGTTGATCTCCGAGATCCGCACGATCTACGACAACTACGCCGATCTTTCGACCGATATCCTGGCTGCATCGATCCGCACTGTGAACCACGTCAAACAAGCCGCATTAATCGGTGCCGACGTCATCACAGCGCCGCCCGCAATATTGAAGGCACTGGTGAAACATCCCTTGACCGACAAGGGTATCGAGCAATTCTTGGCGGATTGGAAGAAGACCGGCCAGAAGATTTGAGGGGATTGGCGGCGACGTGATTTGGCAGCGCCAGTGCTTGACCGTCGCCCGTCACCCGTTTACGAGACAATCTTACGTCGTGGTGATTTGGCCGGCCGGCTTGCAGCCACGTAAAACAACTCGCTAAAGGGCCGCACGCGGACTTGAGGGGCCAGTCGCCCCGATCCTCCAAACGCGGTTTGGCCGGCTTCAACAGCCGGTTACCTTCGCAACGAAGGTCGCGGTCTATTTGGGGTCCACGTACGTCATGACAAAAAGCAACAAGACGACCGGCAGCAACGCGTTCGACAGCTGGGCGCCGGAAACGCAACTCGTGCACGGCGGCACACTGCGCTCGCAGTTCGGCGAAACCTCTGAGGCGCTGTTCCTGACCCAGGGCTTCGTCTACGCCAGCGCCGAGCAGGCGGAGGCCCGCTTCAAGAACGAAGATCCGGGCTACCAGTACAGTCGTTTCGGAAATCCCACCGTCTCGATGTTCGAGGAGCGCATGCGCCTACTCGAAGGCGCCGAGGAGGCTCGCGCCACGGCGACAGGCATGGCCGCGGTAACCGCTGCCCTGATGGGCTATCTGAAGACTGGCGACCACATCATAGCTGCTCGCGCCATGTTCGGCTCGTGCCGTTATATCGTGGAAGACCTTTGCCCACGTTTCGGCATCCAATTTACGCTCGTCGACGGGCGTCATCTCGACAATTGGCGCGCGGCGGTTCGCCCCAATACGCGCGCGCTATTCTTCGAAACACCAGCCAATCCGACCCTCGAACTCGTTGACATTGAGGGCGTGGCGAAGATCGCGCACGACCACGGCGCACTGGTATTCGTTGACAATGTGTTTGCGACCCCGATGCTGCAAAAACCGCTGAAGCTCGGCGCCGACGTCGTGATCTATTCGGCCACCAAGCACATCGATGGGCAAGGCCGCTGTCTTGGCGGCGTGGTGCTGGCCAGTTCCGATTTCGTGAAGAAATACCTGCACGATTTCATCCGCCAAACCGGACCTTCGATCAGTCCGTTCAACGCGTGGGTGATGCTGAAAGGGCTGGAAACACTGCCGATCCGGGTACGCGCGCAGTGTGCGTCGGCCGCCATCATCGCCGACCACTTGGCGGAAAAACATAACTATATCTCGCGCGTTCTTTATCCAGGCCGGGCAGATCACCCGCAAGCTGAAATCGCGCGCAAACAAATGAGCGGCGGCGGCCAGATCGTGACGTTCGAAGTACGCGGCGATAAGGCCGCAACGTTCCGTTTTCTCAACGCGCTGCGGATCGTGAAAATCTCGAACAACCTGGGCGATACCAAGAGCCTGATCACCCACCCGACAACCACGACGCACCAGCGATTGAAGCCGGAAGCACGCGCTGAACTTGGCATCACCGACGGCATCGTCCGTTTGTCGATCGGCCTCGAAGCGGTTGAGGATCTGCGCGCCGATCTCGATTTCGCGTTGGCGGCTTCAGTTGGCTAACCTCAACTCAGGAGCCGCCAGCCAAGCACAATGCGAGCGGCTCCCGAGACGATGCAGAGCATGGCAAAGATCAGCGCCAATACTGCGAACCAGTTTGGTAGCAGGCACATGAGACTGAAGAAGGCGATCGTCTCAACGCCTTCGGCCAAACCTCCCAAATAGTAGAGTGACTTCTGCCCCTGGGCCTCGGTTTCCAGATGCAGCCGCTCGGCCATCAGCGCAAATCCCAAAAATGCAGTACCATTCAAAAGGAAGCCCGCCAGGAGCACCGCTGCGGCGAGCGCGTTCTGGCTTGGATTGAAAATGCCGAACGCCAGCGGGATCGACGCGTAAACTGCAAAATCCAGAACAATGTCAAGATAGGCGCCGCGATTGGTCGGCTTGGTTTGTCGCGCCACCGCGCCGTCCAGTCCATCGAGAAGTCGTCCGGCCAGGAACAAGGCCAGGCCGATCAGTGGCGCGCTCGCAGCGATCGCGACGGCCGCGAGCAAGCCGACGAGTGCCCCAGCGATCGTGATGTGATCCGCGCCAATCCCAGCCTGTGCCAAATCGCGGGCCACTCGGTTGAGCGACGGATCGATATATCGGCGGACGCTGGCATCGAACATGTGGATACTCGGAAAACAGGCCACGGTAGCCCCAACGATAGCTAATCCGCAGGCGCGCGCGACCCCAAAATTAGCCAGTTTCGGCTCGGCAAAAGTTGCATCGCCCTCGCAGATCGACTAAATCGCTCCTGCGTACGTCGCCCTCGTCTTGCGAGCGCCCCTTCACGCCTTCACCGATCAGCGCTATTGAGTGCAGCGATCGCACTGCAAATGGAATTTCACCCATGGTCCTTGTTCTCGACACGACGCCGGCAAGCGTTGCGCCCGCCTCGCCTCGACAAGCGAAGTCGACGCTCGCCGGCTTGTCTCGCGATGGCCTGCGAACCGCTTTGGCTTCGATCGGTGTTCCCGAGAAGCAGTTGCGCATGCGCGTGAGCCAGCTATGGAGCTGGATCTATGTTCGCGGCGTCACCTCGTTCGAGCAGATGTCTGATGTCTCGAAAGAGTTACGGGCCAAGCTCGCCGAGAGTTTCACTCTGGAGCGGCCGGAAATCGTCGAGGAGCAAATCTCCATCGATGGCACGCGCAAGTGGCTGCTCCGATTGCCGATCCGCGGGCACGAAGTTCGCGCCCCGGAAATCGAGTGCGTCTATATTCCGGAAATCGATCGCGGCACGCTGTGCATCTCGAGCCAAGTCGGCTGCACGCTCAATTGCTCGTTCTGCCATACCGGAACGCAAAAGCTCGTGCGCAACCTCGAAATCGAGGAAATCGTCGGCCAGATCCTGCTCGCGCGCGACCGCATCGGCGATTGGCCGGGCGCAACACCGCCTGAAGATGCGCGCTTGCTTCCCGATGCCGACCGCAAGATTACCAACATCGTGCTGATGGGCATGGGCGAGCCACTGTACAATTTCGAAAACGTCAAACAGGCGATGGATGTCGCATCGGACGGCGAAGGGCTCTCCGTTTCGAAGCGGCGGATCACGCTATCGACGTCCGGTGTCGTGCCCGAGATCGAACGTTGGGGCGCTGAATCGGGCACTATGCTGGCGATTAGCCTACATGCCGTGCGCAACGACTTGCGCGACGAACTGGTGCCGATCAACAAGCGCTATCCAATCGGCGAGCTCCTGAACGCCTGCCGCAATTATCCAGGCGCGTCGAACTCGCGCCGCATCACCTTCGAGTACGTCATGCTGAAGGGGGTCAACGATACACCCGAGGACGCGCGGTCGCTGATCCGCCTGCTGAAAGGCATCCCGGCGAAAATTAATTTAATACCGTTCAACCCATGGCCCGGCACTACGTACGAGTGCTCGGAATGGGAGGAGATCGAGCGCTTCGCCGACATCATCAACAAAGCCGGTTACGCGAGCCCGGTGCGCACACCGCGCGGCCGTGATATCCTGGCCGCCTGCGGACAGTTGAAATCAGACAGTCAAAAAATTAGAGCCAGTGAGCGGATCACCAAGCAGGCCGACGAGGCGGCAACGATACCGGCACTTGATGGGACCCCGTCCTGATGTTTTGGTCCACGCTCGGCCGTATGATCATCGTGCCGGTGGCATTCGTGTTCGCGGCTCTGGTCGCGATCTTCGTGCTGATAACGCTTGGCTATGAGCGGGTCGTCAGAGCCACGACGGGCAACACCGGTTTTGAAGGCTTCGAAGCACTGTTCGATTTGTTCAGTCACGGCATCGTACTTGCGTCCGGCTTAACGATCCTCCCGGCGCTCGCATTGGTGATCATTGGCGAGGTGGCGCGCGTTCGATCAGGCCTCTATTACGTGCTTGGAGGCGGCGCGGCCTTGGTGGCGATGCCTTTGCTGGCCCGTTTCGGTCAACAAACCACAACCGCCGCAACTGACGCGGTGATCGTCTGGCAAGTGTTTGCGACCGCAGGTTTTGCCGGCGGTTTCATCTATTGGCTGTTGGCTGTTGGCTGGACGCCGCGCCTGACCGCTTGAAAATGCCTGCTGATCGAGCGAGGCCTTGCAAATTGGTCATAAAATGAGCCACTTAAACGTGGGGAATGCCAAACTGAGGTCTAACTGGACGCTCAAGGCGATGGGGAACAGGCATGTTTTCGACAATCTTCCGCGTATTATTCGGTTTCATCATGGCGTGTCTTGCGGCGGGTCTGACGACCGTCCTCTTTGCCGTTGGCATTTCGGACGTGACCAGCGGCGATCCAGATCGCATGTCCCGCATCCTTGAGCTGGTTGCGCTTACAGCAACACACTCAGCGGTTTTTGCAGCCCCGTTCGCATTGCTTTCGGCGGCGGTATCCGAATGGCAGGGGGTGCGCAGCTGGTTCTATCACGCGATCGCCGGGCTCGGCATTGCAACCGCTGGCTTTTCTGCGCAGTACTTTAGCGAAGTGCCCGGCACTGCCTCGGTCGCAAGCCAATACCCACTCATGGCCTATGCTGCGACCGGCATCGTCGCTGGTTTAGCGTACTGGATATTTGCTGGCCGCCGTGCGGGCTCGCCCCATGACGATATCTACGAACCGGTGCCGGTATCGGGCTCCGTTCCCAACACACGTCCCCGGCCTGCAACCGCTACATCCGACGCAAAAAAAACGAGCGACAAACCGGCAAGCTAGATGTTCTTTAAAGAATTTCATCAATGATGTTTGCTGCAGTGCAGCATTTGTGATATGAACAATCATCAATTTCAGGATAGCGAGTGTTTATGATGTTGAATTTCGATCAACAGTTCCAGTTTGCATCCGCCCTCACCGGTCAAATGGTGGAAGCTACTTCAGGCATATTGACCGCTTCATCAGCCATGCTCGGCAGCAAACAACCGCAACAAGCTGGTCGCTCCTGGTATCGTCCGGCTGTGTCCAATCCTTTTGACTGGACCACGTGGCAGATGCCGGCTTCCACCCAGCAACCTTGGTCGCCTTGCACCATGTCGTATGGATCGCCGATGTTCGGACCTATTCCGTTTAGTCAGCAACCGTGGTCGGCTTTGGCGTCGTTCGCCAGTAACATGGCCGCACTGCAGTCGTACCAGAGCGCTTGGACGCCTATGAAATCATCGGCATCGACTGGTCAGTCCGATCTGATCAGTCAGACATGGCAGGCGATGATGTGGCCATTGGCGCAGTTCACTGCCCTGGCAACGGCCACAACGGAGCCTAATCCCTACTCGAGTTATCGCTCGGACAGTGGTCATGCCACGGCGCAAATTGCACCACCGGCGCCAGTGCTACCGGCGGTCGCCACCGTTCTCGTTACGCCAAGTGCCGACTTGTCGACAGTCCACTAGGGCTGACGCCCGGGTCAACCGCCGCGTCAATCAAGGTACAAAAGAGGCTGCCTCACCACATTGGTGAGGCAGCCTCTTTCTTATTGCTGACGTGAAGCTTACTGCGGCTTCGGTACAGCTGCCTTCGGTGCAACCGGTGCTGTTGCAGCCGGTGCCTTCGGAGCAGTTGGCGGAGGAGTCGGGGTTACGGCAGACTTAACAGCTGCAGCAGCCTTTTTCACTGCGCCCTTTGGGGTCAGATGGCAGTACGGAGACTGCACCTTACCGGTCGCCTTGTTTACCTTGGTCGGCTTGGTAAACGAGCATTCGGTCTTGGTGCCGCAAGCAGTCTCGTCGAGACCCTTGCAAGGCGAAGCAGGCTTCTTCTCAGCCTTAACCTTGGCAGCTGCTGCTGGAGCAGGCGCTTTGGTGGTGGCAGGAGCTGCCGGAGCTGCAGGCGCAGCAACGGGAGCCTTAGGAGCAGGCGCGAGCTGTGCGCTAGCTGCAGCGACGAAAAGTCCGAGCGAGGCGGTAGCAGCCGCGACGCCCAAGGCCCAGCGAGTCTTTGTGTTGTTCACGGCATTCATCTCCAATGGTTGGTGCCGACGTGATGTATAGCATTGGAATGCCGGACAAAAACACGGCAGTGAAATGAATAGTTGTTCACAATGAGCATAAGTCGGGCGCGGGGACGCTCTCAGCTCGCTTGCTGGCCTCAACATCTCGCCTTATCCGCTATGCCTCTGACCATTCAACCAAGCGATCAAGGCGCCCATCTAAGCATATTCGAGCTAAGCGATGGCCTAGTCTCTCAGGTGTTAAAACACCAAAAAAACGGGCAAATTCAAGGCACCGGAATTTTACTCCGGATCGATCGTGATCGTGGCCGACATTTTGCTCGTTCAGTGAAACGGCATGATCCGCATACGCTTAATTGGCACCGATGCCGCATCGGCGACGGCGGACCAGCCCTTACTCGGCGATCCATTTGGCGCTGAAATAACACACTTGAGGGTGTGGAAAACTTTGCGCAATGCGATGGGTTGAGCACGAAATAGCACCCGAATCACCCTCAAAGTGATTCGCGCGCAGTGCGTTCCTGGCATGGCAGCCGTCGGTTTCGTCGAGCAATTTTCAACCATGCGAGCGATGCCGGGGGAGGGCTCAGGCGTCCGGGGGTGGGGACCTGAGTGAAATGCCCGGCATCGCTCTTACTGGTACTTAGTAGCAGTACC
The DNA here is from genome assembly GCA_031367505.1 of Hyphomicrobiaceae bacterium. GTDB lineage: Bacteria > Pseudomonadota > Alphaproteobacteria > Rhizobiales > Hyphomicrobiaceae > JAKFWF01. The sequence goes on from JANLPY010000303.1 coordinate 77,044, forward strand.
AGGCTCGGCCGCGACGGGTCCAAACCCAGCCGCAAGGGGCATAGTTATACGCGTAGTAGGCAGGGCCATAGAAAAGGCCCGCACGGAAGAAGTGATGATGGTGATGCCTGTGATGGGCTTCCGACGAGGTGGCCGTTGCACCGGCGAGACCGAGCGTACTGACCGCCGCAAGCGCGAGACCTAGCGTAATTTTACGAACTGACATGGTGAACTCCTGACGATTTGAAGACTGACGGGCTGATCCCGGCAGCAGGTGATTTCTTGGTTTTCGCTGCAGCCTTACTCGTCAGTCGCTCATACCGATCGACAGGTTCACGCATTTTTTGAAATTTTTCGCAGGCCAGCCAATATCTTCCGGAAGTTTGGCATCCGCTCGTGGCGCGACTTACCTCGCCGAGGAGATCGACGCGTTCTTCTAGCCCAACGGATTGCAATCCCTGCAACCGTATCGCATTTCAGGTTTTTTGATTCCGGCGGCGCCGCTCGATCGCATCCCAAATGAGCGCTGCGATATCCGCGCCGCCGAATGCTTTAACCTGACGAATTCCGGTGGGCGACGTCACGTTGATCTCGGTCAGGTACGGGCCAATCACGTCAATTCCAGTAAAGATCAAGCCACGGCGCTTGAGTTCGGGACTAAGACGGGCACAGATTTCTAAATCGCGCGCCGTGAGTTCTGTCGGTACCGGCTTGCCGCCGACATGCATATTGGATCGTGTCTCGCCCTCCGGCGGCACACGATTGATCGCACCTGCGACCTCGCCATCGATCAAAATAATGCGCTTGTCGCCTTCACGGACCTCCGGGCGATATTGCTGAAGCATCACCGCTTCCCGGTTGGCGGCGTGGAACATCTCAAGCAACGCACCAAGGTTAGTATCGCCTGGCTGCAGCCGGAATACACCAGCACCGCCATTGCCATATAGTGGCTTGAAGATAATATCCTTGTACTTGTCGCGGAAGGCTTTGATGTCGTCCGCATTGCGCGCGACCATGGTCGGCGGCATCAAGTCCTGAAAGTCGAGCACCCAGATTTTTTCCGGGGCGTTGCGGACGTGAGCTGGATCATTGACCACCAGTGTCTTCGGATGAATGCGTTCCAACAGATGCGTCGTCGTGATGTAGCCCATGTCGAACGGCGGATCCTGGCGAAGCAGGACGACATCCATCGTCGACAGATCAACGGAGCGCTGGTTCGACAAGGTGAAATGGTCGCCAAGTTTGTCGCGCACTTTGAGCGAGGCGCCCGTCGCCCTGAGCGTCGAACCGTCGAGCGATAGACGGTCGGGCGTATAGTAGAAGATATCGTGCCCGCGCGCCTGCGCCTCCAACAGCATCGCAAATGTCGAATCGCCAGCGATATCGATGCGATCGATCGGGTCCATCTGGCAGGCGATCTTCAAGGCCATGGTTTTCTCATATTTGTGAAAGGAGACATGTGGGTGCGCGTTGAACGGCTCAGGCGATTCATAAAATCGCCCACCGACGCGATGTCAACCAGGCTGTAGCGCATTCGGGAGATGTCTGGGCAGACACCATGGCGCAACGAAGATTGCATCGAGCCCAATTTCGTACTCGCGATAGGCGGCATTGCGCCATACCCATAGCTCGGCCGAGTTGGCAATTCGAAGGGCCTGCACATTGGAGATCGACGTTTCGGCCTCGGCACTGGTGCGCCTGTATTTGACCTCGACGAAAGCTAACCTGCGTCCACGCACTGCAATGATATCGATTTCGCCGCGCCGGCTGCGATAGCCACGATCGAGAATACGATAGCCCTTCAATATCAGCAGGCATGCAGCGAGCAGTTCCGATAAGGCACCGCGGACGTGGCACGCGTCGCGCCGTATACTGACCGATGGCTCTGCAGTAACACACCGACGGTTCGAACCGGTGCGGCCGGACGCGCGGCGAACGCCAGCTGGCCAAGCGATGACCGTACCGTTTGAACCCCGTGCCTTGGCTGGCCGCGCCATCAATTATCTTCTCGTTGCAACGGGCCTTCCCGTTTCAATGTCATCGCCAGATCGTACACCCGCGTCTTGGCTGCGCCAAGCCTTTCGGCGACCAAACGCACGGCGTCACGAGTTGATGCCGCTTCAAGGGCCACCGCAAGTGCGCTCGTGATGTCCTCGTCCGAAGCAGCCATTGCGATCGGCGGCGCCACAACGATTGCTATCTCGCCCCGCAGCGTAGTACCGGCGAGCGCGCTCGCCAACTCCTGCAATGAGCCACGCATCACCTCTTCGTGCAGCTTGGTCAGTTCGCGCGTGATGGCACATTGCCGGTCTCCGAGGACGTTCGCCATGTCGGCAATGGCTTCGGCGATGCGGGTGGGCGCTTCGTAAAAGACCAGCGTCGCCGGAACGGCAATCAATTCTTTGAGCCGTGACTGGCGCTGGCCGCTTTTCGCCGGCAAGAACCCGGCAAACATGAAGCTGTCCGTCGGCAGGCCGGCAACCGTCATCGCGGCGACCGCAGCACACGCCCCAGGCAGTGCATAGACCGCGTGACCGGCTGCAATCACATCGCGCACCAATTTATAGCCAGGGTCTGAAATGAGCGGCGTGCCAGCGTCACTAATAAGTGCGATGCGCTCGCCCGCGTCGAGCCGTTCGACAATGCGGGGACGCTCCCGCTCAGCATTATGCTCGTGGTAAGCGGCGAGCTTGGAGCCGAGACTAAAGTGGGAGATCAGAGTTCTACTATGCCGCGTATCTTCACAATATATGATATCGGCAGCGGCCAAGACAGAAAGCGCGCGCAACGTGATATCGCCGAGATTGCCGATTGGTGTCGCAACGATGTGCAGACCAGGCGACAACTCCCGCATGGCGACCCGCGTGAATTCCGCAACGATGCGCTCAGTTACCGTGGCCGATATCGCTGATCCTTCGGTCATTGCGTTTTCCAGAAATTCACCGCGCCATGGGCTCCGGCATCACTTTGATATTTTGAGTTCACTTGTTGCATATTTGAGCTGGCGCGCAAGGCTACACTGCTGCACATCTTGCAGCATATCCGACGAGCATGACCCGACATGCCGGAAGCTGGCGCAAGCGCGCTGAGGAGCCACAAGCAGTGCGAGTAAAGCTGGTGTGCGTGGCAAGGTGCGAGATCGCACTGTTCTTGGTTTCAGCCGTCATGCTTACGACCGGCTGTGCCTTGAATTCCAGCGCCGGCCACGTTGCAACCGATCCAATCGCCTCAACCAGCACGACAACCAATCTAGCCACTGCGAAAACACCGCCACCACCACGATTGGCCGACGAACGGGGTGCGAAGGTAGCGCTACTGCTTCCACTATCGGCGGCAGGGCAAACGGCCGCAATCGCAAAGGGCATGAAGCAAGCTGCCGAGTTGGCCCTGTTCGATTCAGGGAGCACGACGGTCCAATTGATCGTCAAAGACGATCTTGGCACGCCCGAGGGAGCGCAAGCTGCGGCCGAAGATGCGGTCAGGGACGGTGCGGAGTTGATTGTCGGCCCTCTGTTTGCGGCATCGGCAAAGGCTGTGGCACCAATTGCGCTGCGCGCCAATATTCCCGTCCTCGCATTTTCCAATGACACCCAGGTCGCCGGCGGCGGCGTGTATCTTATGAGTTTTCTCGTCACCCAAGATATCGATCGCATCGTCGCATACAGCGTCTCCAGAGGTCACAAGCGGTTCGCGGCACTTTTGCCCGACGACGCATACGGCCGCGTGATGGGCGACGCTTTTCGCAAGTCCGTTGCATCGCACGGCGGCAACGTGAAAGCCTTCGAAACCTACCCCATACAAGCGAACGCAATGCTGGATCCGGTTCGCAAATTGGTCGAAGCGATCAAGCGCGCAGATGAGGATGGCGAGTCCGTCGATGCTTTATTCGTTCCGGGCAGCGCCGACACGTTGTCGAGTCTGGGACCGCTGTTGAGCTACGCTGGCTTGGACCCATCGCGCGTCAAAGTGATTGGAACTGGCGCGTGGGATCAAACGGGAGTTGGTCGTGAATCTTCTTTCATCGGCGGCTGGTTCCCCGCACCCGAGCCGCACGGTTGGCAAGCATTCTCCGAAAAATTCGGTCGAACGTACGGCTCAGCACCACCCCGGATTGCAACGCTCAGCTACGACGCGATGTCGGTCGCCCTTCAGTTGTCCTCCAATGATAAAGGGCATCGATACACGATTTCGGCTCTAACACGCGGGAACGGGTTTGCTGGTTCCGATGGCCCGGTTCGTTTTCGCCCCGATGGCACCGCGGACCGCGGCCTCGCAATCCTCGAAGTTCAGAAACTGGGTGCTACCATCATTGATCCCGCTCCAACCAATTTCGGTGCCACGCCGGGCTCCTCCCCAGGCGGAGTCAAAAATCAATAAGACCGCCATCATGGCCAACATCGTGGCCCACGATCCGTGGGGTTTGCGATTCGTACTTACATGTAAGTTCTTGATTTTATTGGTGGAGCCGAGGACGGTTTCCCAGTTTCCAAAGTAGTTTAACCAGATCCAATAAAACTCTGAAGTTGCACCTAGTTGCAACACAATTATTCGCTACACTGATCAATCTCAGCTCAAGGCGTCCAGGGCCATCCGCAATTTTGCGTGGGGTATTGTGGGGGGCCGAGCCCGAAAATGCGCGTTCGATTTCGGAGCTGGGGTGGAGCCATGTCCCAGCGGCGTTTGACACACAGAAGATCACTCACCGCGATCGCGGTTCGGCAGCTGAACAAGCCCGGCCGCTACTCGGACGGCAATGGACACTATCTTGTTATTGATCCGTCCGGCGCTCGGCGCTGGCTGCTGCGCATCGTCGCGCAGCGCCGCCGCCGCGACATCGGCCTGGACAATTCCCGCGGTGCGGATGAAGGCCAACGAAATCCATGCGGTGCCGCTCGCCGAACGCGCGCTAGCGATTCTCAGCCATATGAAGACGCGCGTCGGCGACAATGACCTCGTGTTCCCCGGATGGAGGCCTGACCAACCGTTCTCCAACATGGCGTTCCTAATGACGCTGCGGCGCATGGCTTCCGTTCGACGTTTCGTGACTGGGCTGCAGAAGAAACTGCATTTCCAAACTTCGTGGTCGAGAAAGCGCTCGCGCACAACATCGAAAATAAGGTCGAGGCCGCCTACCGGCGCGGCGATCTTCTCAAGAAGAGACGCGAGCTGATGGAGGCGTGGGCAACCTTCTGCGAGGCAGGGCCGAGCAAGGTGAGTACCGAGGACGCCAGATTGGAACCAAAGCTGCAACTAACCGGAGGAGATTCGAATGACGATTCTTGAGATGATCTCTCAAGACGTGACATACGTTCGGCTCGGCAGGATTGCCGAGCAGATCGCGCGCGAACGGGACGACACAACGTCTGCGGATATCATGGACGCGTTCAAACGTGCGATCTTCGCGGGTGAATTGACCCGCGAGAAAGCCGGGCTCCACATGGAGATAACCGTGCCACGCTGCTCGTTGCCGCCGGCAGTCGCGACGATGGCGGTCATACCAAGGGCTTTGTACGCCGTGAACCGAAGCACTGTCGCCAGCGTGCTGATGTGCGCGGATGCGTTGCCCGGTGAGCGGATGGATTGGGAACGGTTGTTCGACATCGGCGATGTGAACCGCGACCGCGAGTTGCCCTACGTCACGTTCGCGACCATTCCATTTCGTGACTACCCCGAACTTGGCCGTCGCGAGCTTGAGGCCCTGCTGGTTTCGAAGTCGCGGCTCGGCGCCTGGCTCGCGGCGCGGCGTTTGCCAGTGTCGACGATCCTAGGCGACGGGCCATCGTCGAGTCGCCCAGGGGACTTTCACCCCCAGGCGCTCCTAGAACCGTGCGTGAACCTCTCGATTCACACGGCTCCCGATGTTCGGCCGTTGCCATGGCATAGTGGCCAATGCGCAAAGAGGCTCGGGTGCGTTCGGCGGA
>JANLPY010000305.1:0-13288 GCA_031367505.1 Hyphomicrobiaceae bacterium
TCCGCCGAACGCACCCGAGCCTCTTTGCGCATTGGCCACTATGCCATGGCAACGGCCGAACATCGGGAGCCGTGTGAATCGAGAGGTTCACGCACGGTTCTAGGAGCGCCTGGGGGTGAAAGTCCCCTGGGCGACTCGACACGCGAGCTGCTCAAGCCCGCGCGGCCGCTTAGGCAGTTGAAAAAAGTTAGGTCAGTAATATTGTCCTAACTTGTCGTGACGCGCTGGAGGAACTATGTTTCACTGAGGGCTGATTTGAGCGGCTGAGGTGCATCCATGGCGAAAAGCGGCGTATCACTCAGCGATAAGTTCGACCTCGACCAATCGCGTCAAATTCTTACCGGCACCCAGGCGATTGTTCGCCTGGCGCTGATGCAAAAGAAGCGTGACGAAGCGGCAGGGTTGAATACTGCCGGCTATATTTCCGGCTATCGCGGCTCTCCAATCGCTGGCCTCGAAGGTGCGTTCCAGCGGGTGAAAACGCTGACGACAAAGCACAACATCCACTTTCATTCTGGCCTTAACGAGGATTTAGCCGCGACCGCAATCTGGGGTTCGCAACAGGCTGAACTGCGCGGCGAAGGTAAGTACGACGGGGTGTTCGCGATTTGGTACGGCAAGGGCCCCGGTGTCGACCGGACCGGCGACGTTTTCCGGCACGCCAATCACGCGGGCACCTCAAAGAACGGCGGCGTGTTGGCCCTGATGGGCGATGACCACACCTGCGAAAGTTCGACCTCGGCGCACCAATCCGAGTTCGCATTCGTCGATGCGATGATGCCGGTGATCAACCCGGCCGGAGTGCAGGAAATACTGGACTTCGGGCTGCTGGGGTTCGCGCTGTCGCGTTATGCGGGCGTCTGGGTCGGGCTCAAATGCGTGAAGGACAACATCGAGTCCACCTCGACCGTCGATGGCTCGACCGACCGCGTGAAAGTCGTCATCCCCAATGATTTCGCGATGCCGCCTGGTGGACTCAACATCCGGCTCGGCGATCAGGCGCTCGACAAGGAAGCCCGCCTGCACGACTACAAGCGCGCGGCGATCCAAGCCTTCACCCGTGCCAATAAACTCGATCGAACCGTGATCAGCGGTGGTGCGGCGCCGAGGATCGGCATCATCACTTGCGGCAAGAGTTATCTCGACACGCGGCAAGCGCTCGACGAACTCGGCATCGACGAGGTCGCGGCCAACACGCTCGGCTTGCGGATCTATAAAGCCGGCATGACATGGCCGCTTGAAACCCAGGGCGTGCACAAGTTTGCCGAGGGGCTCGACCTGATCATTGTCGTCGAGGAAAAGCGCTCGCTGCTTGAGACGCAGGTCAAGGAGCAGCTGTACGGTACCGCTAATCCGCCGGTCGTCATCGGCAAGAAAGATGAGAACGACCAATGGTTGTTCCACGCCAAAGGCGCGCTCGACCCAACCGAAATTGCAATTGCAGTCGGCGAGCGGTTGATCAAGTACGGTGCGGGCGACGGTGTCAAATCCAGGGTCGCCGAGCTGAAACGTCTTGAAGGCAATGCTCCGCTTGCGAAGGAAGCCTTCAGCCGAACACCCTATTTCTGCGCCGGCTGCCCACACAATTCCTCGACTGTCGTTCCTGAAGGTGCACGCGCATATGCCGGCATCGGCTGCCATTACATGGCCCAGTGGATGGACCGTGCGACCGACGGTTTCACGCAGATGGGCGGCGAAGGCACCAACTGGATCGGCGAGGCGCCGTTTTCGAAACGCCGCCACGTGTTCCAGAACCTCGGCGATGGCACCTACATTCATTCTGGTTCGCTGGCGATCCGAGCGGCAATGGCCGCCGACGTCAATATCACCTTCAAGATCCTCTACAACGACGCCGTCGCGATGACCGGCGGCCAAGCGCTCGACGGCCACATCTCGGTGCCGATGATCGCCAGCCAACTGGCAGCAGAAGGCGTGAAGAAAATCGCGATCGTCACCGACGAGCCGGACAAATATGCGCCGGGCGTGAGTTTCCCATCCGGCGTCGCGGTCCATCATCGCCGTGATCTGCAAGCGGTGCAGATGGACCTCGCGACCAACGACGGTGTAACGGCGTTGATCTACGATCAAACGTGTGCCGCCGAGAAACGCCGCCGCCGCAAGAAGGGCGAGTTCCCCGATCCAGACAAACGCATCTTCATCAACCCAGCGGTGTGCGAAGGCTGCGGCGACTGCGGCAAGAAGTCGAACTGCGTCGCGGTCATTCCGCTCGAAACCGAGCTTGGCCGCAAACGCGCGATCGACCAGTCGGCCTGCAACAAGGATTTCTCCTGCACGGAAGGCTTCTGCCCGAGCTTCGTCACGGTACATGGCGCCAAGGTGAAGAAGAGCAAAGGCGTCGCCAGCGACGGCGGCGTTCAAGCCTTACTCGGTGCCTTGCCCGAACCCGAACAGCCAGCACTCGATGGTCCCTACTCCATGATCGTGACAGGCGTCGGTGGAACCGGTGTTGTGACGATCTCCGCCGTTTTGGGACAGGCAGCTCACATCGAAGGCAAGGGCTTCGGCTCGATCGATATGACCGGCCTTGCGCAAAAAGGCGGCGCTGTCGCCTGCCACATGCGCGTGGCGAAAAACGTCGAGGAGATCCACGCGATCCGCGTCGGCGTTGGCAATGCCGACTTGATCATGGGCGGCGATCTCGTGGTTACAGCGTCAAACAAGATCTTGGAGACCATGCGGCCGGATCACACCGCCGTCGTCGTTTCCACCTATGAGATGACAACCGGCGATTTCACCCGCAACTCCAATCTGACGGTTCCGGGACAAGCCTTGCGCTCGGCAATTGCGGATCGTGTCGCCAAAGGCCCACTCGATATGCTTGATGCGCATGAGGCGGCGGTGAAACTGTTCGGCGATTCCATTGCGTCGAACATGTACCTGCTCGGCTACTCTTTTCAAAAGGGCTATGTGCCGATCGGATCGGCGGCGATCGAAGAGGCGATCGAACTCAACGGCACGGCGGTCGAGATGAACCGTCAGGCGTTTCGTTTCGGGCGGTTGGCCGCGCACAATGCAGCGGCGATCGAGCGACTGGTGAAGCCGGTTTCGAACGTCGTGCAAAAGCCGAAGACGCTCGACGAGATCATCGCGTTCCGGGCAACGCAACTGACGAAATATCAGGATGCGAACCTCGCTGAACGTTATCGCTCCAAGGTCGCGTGGATTGCCGGCATCGAGAAGGACAAGATGCCCGGCCGTTCAGGCCTCGCGGAAGCAGTGGCACGCAACTATCACAAGCTGCTCAGCCCCAAGGACGAGTACGAAGTGGCGCGGTTGTATACCGATGGCACATTCGAGACCGCGTTGGCCGAGCAATTCGACGGCGTGAAATCGGTCGAATTCCATTTGGCGCCACCCTTCCTCAGCTGGTTCCACAAGGACAAGGTCACGGGTGAGCCGCGCAAGATCAAGCTCGGACAATGGATGCTCCCGGTTTTCCGTCAACTCGCGAAGGCGAAGCAATTTCGTGGAACAGCAATCGATGTGTTTGGCTATTCCACCGAGCGGAAATTGGAACGTCAGATGATCGTCGATTACGAAAAGGTCCTAGATGAAATCGCGCAGCGCTTGACGCCCGCGACCCATGCAACTGCCGCTGCGCTTGCAGCAATCCCCGACGAGATCAAAGGCTTCGGCCACGTGAAGCATGCGAATTATGAGGCTGCAAAAAAGCGTGAGGCGGGACTTCTCGCTATGCTGCGTGATCCCAAGCCCGCCCCGGTACGGGTGGCGGCGGAGTGAATTAAAACCCGTACAGTCGCGCCGGATTATCGACGAAGGTCAGTTGGCGCGTCTTCTCGCCGGGCATGGTTTCGAGGAACAAGTCGAGTAGGGCCGCGTCGTTGGGATAACGCTCCAGCGGTTCGGATGGATGCGGCCAGTTCGAGGCATACAACATTCGCTCCGGCGCGGCCTTCACCAACGCCTTGGTCAGCACGCCAACGTCGCTGTAGGCCGGCGGTCCAACCTTCGAGGTCTCGTAGGGAGCCGACAATTTCACATAGCAGTTGCCTCGTTCGAGCAACCGCAGCAGCGTTTTGAAAGCTGGACTATCGATCGCTACCGGCTCGAGAAACTTGCCGGTGTGATCGATGATGTAATTACCCTTGATGGTCTTGAGCAGCACTTCATGCTGCTCGAAATTTCGCCCGTCGAGTTGCACGATCGGATGCCAGCCGAATGACTGCGCGCGAGCGAGGACTGCATCCATCACATCGAATTTCAGGTGGCCACCGTGGAGGGTCATGATGCGAACGCCGCGCGCGCCAGCTTTGGTGAGGCGATCAAGTTCGGCGTCGGAGACGGATGGTTTTACGACGACCACCGCGCGCGCCTTGTCGAGCCCGATTTCAGCCACCGCGTCGATCACGCAGCGATTGTCATCGCCATAGGCATTGGCCTGGACCACGACGACGCGTTCGAGGCCGAGCCATTTCATCAACTGCTTATAGTCGGCGACCGTGGCGTCGGGTGCCGGTGGCGGGCCGTCGGGATGACGCGGATAGGCCGCGCCATAGAAATGCATGTGCGTATCGCAGGCACCCGGCGGCAGTTTTAGTCGAGGTGCGTGGCCGGTGAGAGGGCGCAGCATGGATGATCTCCTGGTTCAGGCGTGCTTCATCCGCGACGCGGCATTGATGTTGACGCTACCTTTGGGGAACCGCCCCGCCAATATCTCGGCGGCCTGAGCGACGGTCTCCATCGCCTGATGTTCGATTGCTTCGGGCGTCAGGCCCGCGGTGTGCGGCGTGGCGATCACGTCGGCGCGGCTGGCCAACCTTGGTGTCGGCATTTGATCGGTTGCGCGCCCGACGTCCATGGCCGCACCGCCAATCCATTTTCCATCGAGCGCCTTTTCCAAAGCGGCTTCGTCGACGAGATTGCCACGCGACAGGTTGACCAGAAACGCGGTCTTTTTCATGCGGCGCAGCGCTACCTCGTCGATCATGTTTTCGGTCTCGTTCGTCGCGACCGCAAGCGGTAAAACGAAATCGCTCTTGCGCAGAACCTCGTCGAAACTCATCTGCTGAACGTAGGGGTCGAACGTCTTTACGTAAGGATCGTTGACCAGCACTGTCATGCCGAAGGCGTGCGCAATTTTGCCAACGTGGCGACCGATGGCGCCGTAACCCAATAGTCCGATGGTGGCGCCCGATAGCTGCACGCCCTTGCGCGGCTCTGGGTTCAAGCCCGCCCGATAGTCCGTCACATGGCGTGTCACGTCGCGGGCAAGATCGATCATCATGCCAAACGCCATCTCGGCGACTGAGGCAACGAAACCGGGACTTGCCTGCGTGACGAGAATGCCAGCCTTCGAAGCGGCATCAACGTCGATGGTACGGATATCGACGGCGCAACGTAGGAACGCGACGGTGTCGGGCATCGCGCCGAAGATTTCTCCATAGCCCGGCGTGTTGCGATCAGAAACGATCAACCGGCATTCTTTGGCTAGGCGAACGATTTCGGCGGCGCTGAGCGGCGATGTGCCCTCATGTAACACGACCTCGCCGAGCGCCTGCAAACCGGCCAGCGCGCGCGGACCATAGTAGTTCGCGCGCATGTCCGGCGTGTGGGTCAATAGAATCCGCGGACGGCTCATACGACCTCACCCCATAGATCGTATTCATCGGAATGGACGATCTTTGCCTGCACGATCTGGCCGGCTTCCAGATGCGTCGCGCCGTTGAGAAACACGCTGCCGTCGATCTCGGGCGCGTCCCACTTCGATCGGCCAAGTGCGCCTTCGTCGTCGACCTCGTCGATGATTACATCAATGGTGCGGCCAACGCGGGTGGCGAGGATCGAGCGGCTGATCTCTTGTTGCGCGGCCATGAAGCGGTGCCAGCGCTCCTCTTTCACGTCTTCCGGCACTGCACCTTCGAGCGCGTTGGCCTTGGCGCCTTCGACTGGTTCGTACTTGAAGCAGCCGACGCGGTTGAGGCGGGCTTCCTTCAGCCAGTCGAGCAGCATCTGGAAATCTTCTTCGGTCTCGCCAGGGAAGCCGACGATGAAGGTCGAACGGATCGCAAGGTCAGGGCAGATCTCGCGCCATTTTGCAATTCGAGCAGCGGTTTTGTCCTGGTTGCCCGGACGTCGCATCGCCTTCAGCACTTTGGGCGAAGCGTGCTGAAATGGAATGTCGAGGTAGGGCAGAATTTTACCCTCGGCCATCAGCGGGATTACGTCGTCAACGTGCGGATAGGGATAAACATAGTGCATCCGGACCCACGCACCGAGTTCGCCGAGTGCTTGCGATAGATCGACGAAACGAGCGGCCAGTGGCGCGCCCTTCCAAGGGCTCGTCGCATACTTGATGTCGAGGCCGTAGGCGCTGGTATCCTGGCTGATGACGAGGAGTTCCTTGACGCCAGCCTTCACCAATTTCTCGGCTTCGGTCATCACGTGGTTCGACGGACGGCTGGCGAGTTTGCCGCGCAGATCGGGAATGATGCAGAACGAACAGACGTTGTTGCAGCCCTCCGAGATCTTCAAGTAAGCGTAGTGGCGCGGCGTCAGGCGGAAGCCTTCCGGCGGCACCAGATCGATGAACGGATCGTGCAGCGGCGGCACCGCGATGTGCACCGCGTCCATCACTTGCTCGTATTGGTGCGGCCCGGTGACGGCGAGTACGCCTGGATGCTCGGCGCGGATGCGGGCTTCCTCGACACCGAGACAACCGGTGACGATGACACGGCCATTGGCGGCCATTGCTTCGCCGATTGCTGCGAGGCTCTCCTCCTTGGCGGAATTGAGAAAGCCGCAGGTGTTGACGACGACGACATCGGCGCCGTCGTAGTCGGCGGCGATCTGATAGCCCTCGGAGCGCAACTTAGTGATGATGCGCTCGCTATCGACCAGCGCCTTCGGGCAACCGAGGGATACGAACCCCACTTTCGGGATTTTCGGTTTGCCCGCGCGACGCGTCTTTGCCGGAAGCGGTGAGCCGCGCCGAGCGGCCGATTTGGTTTTTGCTGTGATTGTCATGAGCGCTCTTTACGCGATCCGCGCGTGATATGGCAAAGGCTGGATTTATTTAACGGGCTATACAACTCAAATCCTCAATGGTGACAGCTCACCGCCCTTGGTTTTTCTTTTTTCCCTCAATCGAGGGAGCGGGGTGGCCGTGATCCACGGCGAGTATTCGCCGGGGGTAGTAAAAGTGGCTCAGGGCCACCCCGCCGAACGGATTATGGGGTACAATGCGTTTTAGGCGAGCTTTCGAGGCTTGGTACACAGCCTCTAGCCATCCCCTGGTCTCGCTGCAGGGTAACGCACCTCCCTCCCAGAGTCCCCGCCACGTGCGCGGGATTAATTGCCAGGACCGTACATTCTACTCCGCACAACGAACGCTTACCGAGAGCGCACCCTCGTGAAGTAGAACACGAGGAGTATCTCACGCGGTGAGCGACCGTGGATAAGTTTGTGGAAGGGGGAGCGGGGCGTAGGTTGGGTTAGGACGCCTTTTCGGCGACCGTAACCCAACATCTTCGACCACCCGAGGACTGTCATCCTCGGAGGAGGAACGGAGGAGGAACGGGGACAGTTACCGATCCGAAAAATATTTAGTAATTAGAATATGTTAGCGAAAATCGGTAACTGTCCCCGGAACCGCGCCCGAACCGCGCGCAACGCGATCTTTCCGGGAACGCGTGGGTGGGGGACCGCCGCCCACATCCGCGTTCCCGGAAGCCGACCCGTGGTCGGCTGTCCGGGATCTTTACGTGCCGATGTTGCGCTGCGTGTGCCTCACACCGATGAGGTAAAGATCCCGAATAAGCCCGCTAACGCGGTCTTTCCGGGAACGCGTCGGTGGGGGCGGCGAACGGCGGCTGCCAGGGAAAACTATCAGGGGACGGTCACCGATTTTGGAGATCTGTTAGTGGATTGATCAATCGGATCAGTAAACTGTTCCCTCGCACCGCTCCACCGCTACCGGTCGATCTCTCCGAACACGATATCGAGGCTGCCTAGAATGGCGCTGACGTCGGCGAGCATGTGGCCGCGGTTCATGAAATCCATTGCGGCGAGATGCGGGAAACCCGGCGCGCGGATCTTGCACCGGTAAGGCTTGTTCGAGCCGTCCGATACAAGGTATACGCCGAACTCGCCCTTGGGCGCTTCGACGCAGGTGTAGACCTCGCCCGCGGGGACGTGGAAACCTTCGGTGTAAAGCTTGAAGTGGTGGATCAGCGCTTCCATCGAGCGCTTCATCTCGGCGCGCTTGGGCGGCACGACCTTCTTGTTCGATGACATGACCGGACCGCGCCCAGCATCCGACATCAGCTTCGCGCAGGCCTGACGCATGATCTTGGCTGACTCGCGCATCTCCTGCATGCGCAGCAGATAGCGGTCGTAGCAGTCGCCGTTCTTGCCGATCGGAATGTCGAAATCGAATTCGGAATAGCACTCATAGGGCTGCGACTTGCGCAGATCCCAGGCAGCACCTGAGCCGCGCACCAACACACCGGAGAAACCATAGGCGAAGCAATCGTCGAGCGAGATCACGCCAATGTCGACGTTGCGTTGTTTGAAGATACGGTTCTCGGTCAACAACGTGTCGATATCGTCGACGACTTTCAGGAATGAATCGATCCAGGCCGCGATATCTTCGACGAGCTTTTCGGGGAGATCCTGATGCACGCCGCCGATGCGGAAATATTTCGCGTGCATGCGGCTGCCCGATGCGCGCTCATAAAACACCATCAGCTTTTCGCGCTCTTCGAAGCCCCACAGCGGGGGCGTCAGTGCGCCGACGTCCATCGCTTGCGTGGTGACGTTGAGGAGGTGCGAGAGAATGCGGCCGATCTCGGAATATAGGACGCGGATCAACTGGGCGCGGTAGGGGATCTCCATGCCGATCAGCTTTTCGGCGGCCAAGCAGAACGCATGCTCCTGGTTCATCGGCGCAACGTAATCGAGCCGGTCGAAGTAGCCGATCGCTTGCAGGTAGGTTTTATGTTCGATCAGCTTTTCGGTGCCGCGATGCAGCAGGCCAATGTGCGGATCGACCCGCTCGACAACCTCGCCATCGAGCTCGAGCACCAGGCGCAACACGCCGTGGGCGGCCGGATGCTGCGGACCAAAGTTGATGTTGAAATTGCGGATTTCTGTCTCAGCCACTGAGGTCGTCCTTGATTGTCGTCATTGAGCCCCGGCGCGTCCGCGAGACCCACTTGTGCCCGATCCACACCGGCTGAGCTTGAATGTCAATCGTTCTCGTATAGCCGAAAAAATAGTCATGTGTGCGATCTATCCCGCGTCCGTTTGCAGCGGCGGCGGCATCGGCGTAGAAGCAACCCATGTTTGGTGCTGCGATTCTGCGCGCTCGTTCCCCGTCCTAGGAGTTTTGCCGATGTCTGAGACTTCGATCAATGCCGATGCCGTATCCAAGTCGCTGCTGGCGAGCTTTGCTGCCGCGCGGGGCAACCCGAAACCCTATCAGCATTGGATCGTCGAGAATTGCTTGCCGCCGGCCGCTTTGGACGCGGCGATCGCGCTGCCATTTGCGGCGCCGGCCTTGGATGGGATTTCCGGCCGTCGTGAGGTGCATAACGCGACCCGCAAATACTTCGACGTGGAAAATCGGGCGAAATTTCCGGTTGCCAATGCCATGGCCGACGCGCTGCAGAGCGAGACGATCACGCGTAATATCGAGAAGACATTCGGGTCAAAACTCGATGGCACCTATCTGCGCATCGAATACGCCCAGGACATCGATGGTTTTTGGCTGGAACCGCACACCGATCTCGGCGTCAAGCTGTTCACGTTCCTGCTTTATTTGTCGAAGGATGCGCAGCACGCCGATCTTGGCACCGATATCTACGATACCGATAAAAAGCATGTCGCGCGCTCGCCGTTCAAGCCAGGTGGAGCTATGATATTCGTGCCATCGGGCATCACATATCACGGCTTCGAGGCGCGAAAGATCGAGGGTGTGCGCAAGTCGATCATCATCAACTACGTCTCGAACGAGTGGAAAGCCCGCGAGCAGTTGGCGTTTCCGGACCGGCCGATCAAGCACTGAGGCCCGGCGAGCTTAAATGATTGCAGGACGGGCGCGGCGCAGCGATGGCTTGGTCAGATCGCGAACGTCGTTGACGACCTGGCGGCGCTTTGGCTGACCGGTGACGATCGGCGATGTAAACCGGACGCCGAGTTCCTCGCCACGGCGCCATGCGACTTCGCAATCGACCCATGTGCCGGAAAGCTCGACATGCAACTCGAAGGTGTCAGGGGCGTGGATCGAGCCTGACATTTTAAGCTTCGCCCCGTGCTCGCCAAAATCACGCACTGCGCATGGCAAAGTCGAATGACGGCCGTTGAAGCAAACAATCCCAGCCATCAAGATCCGGCGGCGTGAACTGCGTCGCTCGCTCAATGGTGGTTTCGTTTCCATTCCTCAAGTCCTGCGTTGACGATCCGAAGGACCACATCTGAACATTTGTCACAGCGGCTATTAATATCTCGTATTTTTGCAGATTAATAATTCCTATGCCTCGTTCGCGGCTCGTAGCGGCACACTGGCCTGTATGCAGCATACTTGACGATCATGAGGCTGGGCACGTAACTAGTGGCACTCACTCAACCACCACCCAGCATTGGGACGCATCAAATGTCAGCGACAAAGCCGTGCCTTGCGCACGCAATCGGATGCCCGGCAGGCGTTGGCCCGGAACTAAGCGCTCGCATACTCGCGGACAGGGAAATCACATCTGGTGCACGCATCATTGCGATCGGCGACGCGCGCGTGCTTGCCCGTGGCGCCAAGGTTGCCGGCGTCACCCTCGATATCGTGACGATCGGTGCCAACGATCCGCTGCCGCATGTCGATAAGCCGGTCTTGATCGACTTGAAGCACCTTGATCCCGCAACGATCCCGGTCGGCGCGCTGGCTAAGGCGTCTGGCGATTTCGCAATGGCGAATTTCCGCAAGGCATTGGCGCTGGCAAATGCCGGCGCCGTGGACGCGGTGACGTTCTCGCCGTTCAACAAGGCGTCGATGCGCCTGTCGCACGCGGCCTACGAAGACGAGGTCGTGTTCATGAACGAGTTCCTCGGCTTCAAGGGGACGGCAAGCGAATTCAATATTCTGCCTGGCCTGTGGAACGCGCGCGTGACGTCGCACGTGCCGATCTCGGGTGTCGCAGCGCTGATTAAGCGCGATACGATTTTGCGTAGTCTGAAACTTACCAACGACGCAATGCTGGCAGCCGGCTTCTCGCCACCCCGGATTGCGGTCGCGGGTCTCAACCCGCATGCCGGTGACGGCGGCAATGTTGGCCGCGAAGAGATCGACGAAATCGGCCCGGCGGTGGTGGCCGGCAAAGCTGCCGGTATCGTCTGCGATGGCCCGTTTCCTTCCGACACGGTGTTCGTGCGCTGCCGCAAGGGCGAGTTCGATGCCGTGTTGACGATGTATCACGACCAAGGCCAGATCGCGATGAAGCTGATCGGCTTTGAGCAAGGCGTCACCTTGCTCGGCGGCTATCCGTTTCCGGTCGCGACGGCCGCCCGCGGCAGCGCCTACGATATCGCCGGCAAGGGGATCGCCAAGGTCGATGCCTTGCGCAATGCCATGTTGATTGCGACTCGAATGGGCTCGGCTCGCCGCGTAGCCTGAACCGGTTCCGCGTCAGCCAATCTTGGGACGGCCGCGGGCCAGGCGCATCGCCAGCGGCCAGACCAGGAACACTAACCCAACCAACATCAACGAGGTCACGAGCGGGTTGGACCAGAATATCGTCAACGAACCTTTCGACATGATCATCGACTGGCGGAACGCATCTTCACTCTTGTCGCCGATCACCATGGCAAGCACCAGCGGCGCGATCGGGTAATCGAGCTTCTTGAGGGCGTAGCCAAGGAAGCCGAATATCAATGCCAGCCACAGGTCGAACGGCCGGCCGGCAATGGTGTAGGCGCCGATGAAGCAGACGACGACGATCGCCGGTCCGATCACCGCGAACGGGATGCGCAGGATCGACGCGAACAGCGGCACGGTTGCCAGCACCAAGACCACAGCGACGACGTTGCCAAGGTACATGCTGGCAATCAGGCCCCAGACGAAGTCCGGCTTTTCGATGAACAGCATCGGCCCTGGGTTCAAGCCCCAGATCATCAGGCCGCCCAACATCACGGCGGAGGTCGCGGAACCCGGCAACCCCAACGCCAGCATCGGCAGCATGGCGCTGGTGCCGGCGGCATGGTCGGCGGTCTCCGGCGCGATAATGCCGTCGGCCTCGCCGGTGCCGAACTTGGCGCCATTACGCGAGAACCGTTTGGCGAGGCCATAGCTCATGAACGAAGCCGCGGTCGGCCCACCCGGCGTGATGCCCATCCAGCAGCCGACCGCCGCGCTGCGCAGCAGTGTCACCCAGTGACGCGGCATCGACAGCGCCGTGCGCCATACATCGCGCGGGGTGATGCGGGCATGCAGTCCACGCAGGTTCAGCCCTTCCTCGATCGTCAGCAGCAGCTCGCCGATACCGAACAGGCCGATCACAGCGACGAGGAAGCTCACTCCCGACAGCAGTTCGTCGAAACCGAACGTCAGACGTAGACTGCCTGAAACCGAGTCCATGCCGACCGCGGCGAGCGCGAAGCCGATACCGATCGAGACCGCGGTTTTGAGTGGTGGCGCGCCGGATAGCCCGACGAAACTTGCGAATGCGAGGAAATAGACCGCGAAAAACTCAGGCGACGAAAACTTGAGGGCGAACTTCGTCACCCAACCAGAGAGCAACGTAATGAGGATGACGCCGGCCAGCGCGCCGAAACCGGCCGACAGAAACGCATAGCTCAGCGCTTCGGTGGCGCGGCCCTGTTGCGCCATCGGATAACCGTCGAAGGTCGTCGCGACCGACGATGGCTCACCTGGAATGTTGAACAGAATCGAGGTGGTCGAACCGCCGAACAGCGCGCCCCAATACATGCTCGTGAGCAGGATGATCGCCGCCACCGGATCCATACTGAAGGTCAATGGCAGCAAGAGTGACACACCATTCGGAGCGCCTAGGCCCGGCAATACTCCGACCAGAATGCCGAGTAGCACGCCGATGATCATCAGAGCCAAATGGTACCAGGTCAGCGCCACGCTGAAGCCGTGCATCAGGTTGCCAAGGCTTTCCATGGCGCTAGCCCGACCTTCTCAACGTGCCTGCTTGTCGCGCGCGTTGTTCCGACAACGGATTGCCGGCAACCAATCGCTGCATGAAGCCGCATCCGCCGGATGAGGGCGGTTTGGTCTGCGCGGCGCTGTTCCTCTTCA
>JANLPY010000621.1:0-8883 GCA_031367505.1 Hyphomicrobiaceae bacterium
GTGCGTATAGTTCCACTGTCTTCATCCCCCACCCTCGGCCGACGCAGGCACAAGAGCTCTATCTGCCGCACTTTCACTCCGGCGGCGCGACCGAACAAATCAGCCGCTTCTGTGAGGGATTATTGCTCCGGCTTTTACAGAGGACCCATGGGGCAACCCAATCTGGTTCATCGATTCCACGCCCGCGTTAGCAGCAAATTCAACCTCGCGTTTTGATTTCGCTGAGCGGTGGGTCCGCGGGACAAGCCCGAGGATGACAGCGGTGAGGAGGCGTGTCCAGTGATGAAGAGGGCGATGAGGAGGGGACAGTTAGCGATTTTGGAGATCAGCCAATTATTGTACTGGGCTCTCGCGGAAATCGGTATGCTGTCCCCGAAACTCGGACCGAAACTCGGGGTTTCTTAACAAGATGCCACATGTCATTTGCGTCGAGCCGCCAAACATTTTCGAAGCACCACTTGGTTGAAGCGCGAAGCTATCACGGATCATGCATCAAGCGCGAGCTTTTCGACGTCGGCGACAGTGCACTCCGACAACAATTCCGTTGCAACCAAAACCACCGTTATATCGGGGACAGTTTACTGATTTCCTAGGCGGGAATTATGAGGAACTACGATTTAGCGGAAATCGGTATACTGTCCCCGAAACTCCATCGAAACTCCATCGAATCTCCATCACCCCTTCGGAGCAACTGACAAGCCGATCACCTTGTGCTTCTCAATCAGGCCGGCGACGAAGCCCGATGCTTTTACTTCTTCGACGAAGTCGCGCAGGAAGGCCGCGCCGGCGATGTTCCGGCGGGCGGTGCCGACGGCTTGTTGGACAGCGGTGAATTGACCGTCGAGAATGCGTGAGCCAGCGATCCTGGTCACATCGGTCAACAGGCGTGGCTCGAGCCCGGCCAGTGCATCGCAGTCACCCTTGACGAACAACTCGAAGGAACTATCGATGCTATCGGTGCGCACCAACTCGGCATGCTTGATGTGGCGGTCGAGCCAGAGGCCGTAGGCGCTGCGGCCCATCACGGCGATGCGTTGGCCCTTGACGTCGACGTCGGCGATCGACTGGATCTTGGAGCCCGCCGGCACCAGATAGGTCGCCTGGATTTCAACGTAGGCCGGTGAGAATGCAATCTTTTGCGCACGCTCCGGCTCGGCGCCAATATTGCCGATGTCCCAAGCGCCAGTCTCGGCGGCGTCGGCCAGTTCTCCGGGCGACTTGAACGGCACCAGTTGGAGCGGCACGCCCAGGCGACGGGCGATCTCGGCTGCCATATCGGGCGACACGCCGGTCGGATCGCCGCTCGCTGTCTTGCCGGTAACCAAAAGGAAATTCGACATGTTGATGCCGGCGCGGAGCGTACCGGTGGGGGCGAGTTCGGAAACGACGGTCGGCGACATGCGGGCATTCTCCAGTTGGCGACAAGCGGACAGGCGGAACGTCATCCGCACCGATGGTGTGATCCGCTTACTCAAGCTTCAAGCGCGTGGCCATTGTTTTTCACGCAGAACTGCTGTGCAAGGCGGCTCACGCACGATCTCTCGCGAAAAGATGCGCGCTCAGTTGGTGGCGAAGCAGTAGAAAAGGCCAGCCCCGCCCGTGCCCTTCAAGTCATCCTGTGCGCATCCCCCGCCTGGCCCGCGCGAGGGGTGCGAGGAGTTCCACGATTTGGCGGGCGCACTTTCGTCGAGCCCGGTGCGGTCGGAATGGCCGACCATCGCTGCGCCAGCGGTGCTGCTCGCCCAATTCTTGCACGTCATGTCGGCGTCGCCGGCAATGGAGCGGCCCTCAGGGCTGGAGCCGGTCAGAACGTCGTGCGTGTTCGGCGTGTCGCCGCGACCGTTGACGACCGTGCCCTTTTCAATAAGCGCGGTTTGCTTGGTGAGATTGTTGGCCGCCGAGTGCAGATCATCGACGCTCGTGGCGATGACGATGCCCTTGGCGTTGGACCAAGGGCCATTGCCGATCCGGTCGCGCGCGTTGACGGCCTGCGCGCCTTGAGTGCTCAGATAGGCGCGCCAGGTTTTCGAACCAGCGCCTGCCGCCTGGGCCAATGTTTGGCAGTGATCGTCGGCACCAGCCAGACCGCCGAGGTCGCCACCTTTGCCCGGTCCGGCGCTGGTCACAAAAAATGACATGGCCGTTTGTTGTGCCAGGGCGATCCCGCCGGCTGCAGTGAGGAAGGCTAAAGAGGCAACAAGAGCGCTCGTGCGTTTGGCATCCATGCGTCAATCCTCCGGTTTTTATTGAACTGGTTGGTCCAGCATCAGCGATGGCTCAGGCACGATGCCCCCGGGCCATGCGCGCGTCAACGACTGGGGTCTGGACAAATAGCTGTTTTCGGGGTCGAGTTGGGTCAGCGATCCAAAACAACAAACGCCGATCGGGAGATGCGCCTATGCAATTGTCATCCAGAACATTGCGATGTTCGATCGCGGCAGCCGCGGTACTGTTCAACATGAGCGCGGGTACAGCTATGGCAAAAACCTTCGTCTATGTATCGAATGCGCTCGACGCCAACATTGATGTCTTTGCAATGGACAAGGCCACGGGCGCATTGACCCCGGTGGCGAAGGCCGAGGCGGCGAAGGTCGTCATGCCGATGGCCATCAGTCCAACTAAGAAGTTCCTCTACGCCGCGATCCGCTCCGAGCCGTTCCGCGTGTTGACGTATGCGATTGATCCAGCGACCGGCGCGCTTACCCAGAAAGCCTCGGCACCATTGCCCGACAGCATGCCCTACGTGTCGACGGACGTTACAGGCCGGTTCCTGTTCACCGCATCCTATGGCGGTGACAAGGTTGCGGTGAGCCCAATTTCCGAGAACGGCCTCGTCGAAGCGGCGGCCATCCAGGTAATCGCAACCGGACGAAATGCTCACTCGATCCTGCCCGACCGCACCAACAAATTCGTTTTTACGCCGACGCTCGGCGCCAATGAGATTGTGCAATTTCGCTTTGACGCTGCAACAGGAAAACTGACGGCGAACGATCCGCCAACGGCAAAGGCACAAGCCGATCATGGCCCCCGGCACATGGCGATCTCCGGCGACAACAAGTTCATCTACGTCATGAACGAGCTGTCTGGTCACGTCGCGCAGTGGGCGCTCGATCCGGCAAAGGGCACGCTTAGCGAAGTCGACAGTGTCGCCTCGGTGCCAGCCGACGCCGGGCTGGTGTTCGGCGTTGCCCAGGCACCGATCGGACCGGCCGCGATGGCAACGTCGGTCGCGACGCCAGCCGCCAAACCGGACGATAAGCCGAAGGTCTGGGCGGCCGACATCAGTCTGACCCCGAACGGAAAATTCCTCTACTCGACCGAGCGGACGACCAGCAAAATAGCGCTGTTCACGGTGGCCGCCGGCACCGGCCGCCTGACCTACGTCGCCAACTTCGCGACCGAGAAGCAGCCGCGCGGCATCAAAGTCGATCCGAGTGGCAACTATCTGATCGGCTCCGGCGAGAAGTCGGATAAGCTCGCCGTCTACAAAATCGATCAGGAGACCGGCAAGCTGAGCGAGGCCGGTCGCTATCCGGTGGGCAACGGCGCTAATTGGGTCGAAATCGTCGAGCTGCCCTGAAGCAATTTTCACTTTCGCGGAGATGAGCATGACTGGACTCGATCGAAGAACGCTACTGGCGGCGACCGTCGCGACGACGGCCGCAGCGATGACTTCGGCCAACGCGGACGCCCAGACGACGGGCAAGCCGCTGTTCGCCGTCGCCCCGACATTCATCCCGATTGCGGATGCAGCGGAGGTATTCCCGGTCCGCCGCATCTACTGCATCGGCCGCAACTACGCGGCACACGCGCGCGAAATGGGGTCGGACCCGACGCGCGAGCCGCCCTTCTTCTTCCAAAAGCCCACCGACGCGATCCAACTCGTGGCAGCCGGCGGCATTACCGATCATCCCTATCCGTCACTGACCAAGAATTATCACTACGAAGTCGAGCTGGTGGCGGCGCTCAAGTCCGGCGGCCGGAATATCCCGATCGACAAGGCGCTCGATCACGTATTTGGGTATGCCGTGGGGCTCGACATGACCCGGCGGGACTTGCAGCGCGGCATGGGCGACCAGAAGAAGCCGTGGGAGATCGGCAAGAGCTTCGACAAGTCGGCTCCGATCGGCCCGATCCATCCGGTGGCCAAGGTCGGGCACTATACCAGAGGTGTGATTTCACTCGCCGTCAACGGCGCGGAAAAGCAGAAGGCCGATTTGTCGTTCATGATCTGGAGCGTTGCCGAGCAGATCGCAAAACTGTCAGAGGCCTTTGAGCTGATGGCCGGCGATATCATCTATTCGGGCACCCCCGAGAATGTCGGCCCCGTCGTCGCCGGCGACATCATCCTTTGCAAGATCGACGGCTTGCCGGATTTGTCTGTTAAGATTGTATGAGACCCAAGATCCAAACGAAAACCCTGCGACCGGAGAACCGGCCGCAGGGCGTTTTTTACCTCAAGGGCTAAGCCCTAAGCGGTGAAGAGCCGGCGTCTTAACGTGACGAGCCGGCCGCGTTGCCGAAGTTACGGCTGATAGAGCGCTCCAAGTCATCGGTCAAAACACCGCCGTGACGGGCAACGTATGCCTCAATCTCGCGCTCTGCAGCCCGCTGGCGGGATTCCATCAGCGTATTGATGAAACGTGTGAACAGGTTCGGTCTTGCCGAGCCATGAGTTGCATTGGCAGCGCCGACGCCTGCTAGGTCGCCGGCCCAATCTGCATTGTTTGACGTGGCCATGAAATTTAGTCCTTTGCTTAGATCATTCTCAAGTGCTGTGCCGGCCGCGCCAGCTTTGGGCGTCTTGTCGGCACACATGCAAGATGATGAATGTTGCACTTGCGAACAAGGCCACAGCTCGCGCGCCAGCAATGCACGGATCGCATGATCACAATTGAATTTGCTTATATTTTTGACACAAATGGCTTACGCAAACGTCACAGCGCCTTGCGCTCGTTTGATATTAAGCACTCGGTTGCCAAGCTGCATTATATTGCGTTGCAACATACAACCTAAAGCATCGGCACTGCGCCATTTTGCCGCCGTAACGGCAGCCGTCGCCGTGCCCGGAGCTTCCGCGGATAGATCTGCCGCGTTCCTGTTCTGGCCAAGTCCAGAGACGGGAACGCGGCATTGGCGCTTACGCCCAGCCCCAGTCTTGAACGTTCCAGGTATTGTCGACAACGTACTGGTTCATCTTGATGCCCGTCATCCCGGCATGCCGCATGAAGCCTTGCTGCACCGCGCCTTGCGGAGCGAACGGAACATCACGCAATAGGATCTCCTGGATCTTGGCGTAAGTCGCCTTGCGTTCCTCGACGTTGGTCTGGGTGACGCCCAGATCGAGGAGCTTATCCATCTCCGCATTTTCGTACTGCACGTAGTTGGAGCCGTTGCCAGCTTTCGCCGGAATGTACTTCGAGTGGCAACGCGCGGTGTAGTCGGGATCCATGCCGACGGTCGGTTCCCAGGCGACCAGCAGCGTGTCGAACTGCGACTTGATGGTGTACTCGCCCCACACCACCGAGGCCGGCATGTTCTTGATTTCCATTTCGACGCCGATCTTCTTCCAGTTCTGCTGGAACAGCTGTTGTGTGTTCTGCCGTGTCGGATTGCCAGCCGTCGTCGAGCACGTGAACTTCATCTTCACGCCGTCCTTCTCGCGGATGCCATCGCTGCCGGCACGCCAACCCAACTCATCGAGCATCTTGGCGGCCAGCTCCGGATTGCCGGTCTCTTCCTTGAGGCCTGCGTTGTAAGCCCAGTGCGATGGATGCAGGTACGAGAAGGTCCGCTCCCAAGTGCCGTAGTAGACATCGTCGAGCGACTTCTTCATTTCGAGCGCGATATACAGTGCCTTGCGCACCTTCGGATCGGCAAATTGCGGCTTGCCGCAGTTGAAGTAGACGAACTGTACGAACGGCATCGGGTTAGCCCAGAACACCCGGTCCTTGATCTCGCGCGCTTCCTTCCAGCGATCGTTCGGCACGCCTTGCGTCGCCAGGAAATCAACTTCGCCGGTCTTGCCTTGACCAAACAGCACCAACTGATCGGGCACGAATTTATGGATGAACTGGCGCACCTTCGCCGGCCCGCGATGATAGTTCGGATTGCGCTCGTAGATCATATTGCTGCCAGCCACCCGCGACTTCAGCAGAAACGGTCCGGAGCCGATCGGTGATTGGTTCCAAGCGGAGGTCTTGAGATCCTTCTCGTCCTTCAGCAAATGCTGGGGCACGATGTGCATGTTCTGCCACGCCCACATGAAGGGCACGTAGGGTTTCGACAACTCCATTTCCAAGTTTTGATCATCGACGACTTTGAAATTCTTGATCAGGTCAAAACCGGAGCGCGAACGAACCGGCACATTCGGATTGATCACCGTCTGATAGGTGAACGCGACGTCCTTGGCGGTCAGGGGCTGGCCATCGCTCCACTTCACGTCACGTTTCATTTTCACTTTGATGACGGTGCCATCGGCGGAGATTCCGCCATTCGCCTGGGTCGGGATTTCGGCCGCGAGGTTGGGCGCGAACTCGCCCTTCTCGTTGACGTCCCACAGCGCATCGAACATGCAGGCTTCGGGCACATTCTCGGTGCCGGTGTTGGCGTACAGTAGCGGGTTGAACTGCACCGGCTCCTGCGTCATGCCGATGATGATGCGGTCCTTGTTCTGCGCGGTGGCCGAAATTGGATAGGTTGCCACGACGGCCGCTGCAGCGCCTGCGCCCTTCATGACAGTACGCCGGGAAACATTCGACCTGGTTGTCTTTGTCATCGCCAACTCCTCCACCTTAAACATCCGCCCACGACGGGCCAAACTATTGATCCATCTTCAGTCGCGGATCGAGCGCATCGCGCAAGCCGTCACCGAGGAAGTTGAAACTCACCACCGTCAGCGTGATCATCACGCCGGGCAGCACGGCCAGCCATGGCACCGTGTCGAAATACCCTTGCGCGTTGGTCAACATGTTTCCCCACGACGCCAGCGGTGGCTGCACGCCATAGCCGAGAAATGAGATGTAACTTTCCATCAGCACGGCGGTCGCGACCTTCAAGGTTGCGGCAACCAACACCGGCGCCATGATATTCGGCGCCAACTCGCGCACCATGATGCGCGTCGCACTGGCGCCCAGCGCTTGCGCGGCCTGAATGAAGTCCTGCGCTTTGAGACGCATAATCTCGGCACGCACGATACGCGCCACTTCCATCCACGACGTCAGGCCGATGATCAATGAGATCGACAGCAACGATGGGGTCACGAAAGCTGCGACCACGAGCAGCAAGAACACTTGCGGGAAGCACAGCATGGTGTCGACGAATCGCATCAGCAGCGTATCGATCAACCCGCCGCGGTAGCCGGCAACGATACCGACGACGGTACCGGTGAGGACCGTCGTGATCATCGCGACGATGCCGACCGCCAGCGACACCTGCCCACCAAACAACAATCGCGAGAACGTATCGCGGCCAAGATCGTCGGTGCCGAGCGGATGGTTCCAGCTGAGAAACGGCGCGATGAAGCGCTTCGATGTGTCGAGATTGGTCGGGTCGTGCGGGGCAATGATGCCGGCGAATGCCGCGCTCAGGCACAGCACCAGCACGAAGATGCCACCGACCACCGCCAGGCGATGATGCAGAAAACGCCGCCACACCATGCGGGCGTAAGTCTCATGCTCGCCGAGGCCAATTTCCGCAATTGCCGTTAGTGGATCGCGATGGCGCACGGTTTCGCTCATGGCCTCACTCCAGCCTGACGCGTGGATCGGCCAACGCGACACCGATGTCGGCCAATAAATTGCCGGCAATGACGAACAGCGCGGTGAACATCATCATGCCCATCAGCACAGGGTATTCCTTCATCGTCAGGCTGTCGACGAATAGCCGCCCCATGCCGGGCCACCCGAAGATCGTCTCGGTGACAAGCGCGCCTGAGAACAACGTCGGCAGTTGCAGACCGAACAGCGCGATCAGCGGCACCAACGCATTGGGGAACGCGTGCTTCATCAGCACGTCGCGCTCGACCAAGCCCTTCGCCCGCGCGGTGCGGATATAGTCTTGGTGAATAACTTCAAGGAAGCTCGAGCGGGCATAGCGGCTCCAGGTCGCGACCAGCACCAGTGCGAGGACCAGGGTCGGCAGCACCAGATGGAACAACAAGTCGATCGGGTCGCCCTCGTTGCCCAGATCGTACATGCCACCGGACGGCAGCCAGCGCAGCCGCACCGCAAACACGTAAATCGCCATCAAGCCGAACCAGAACGTCGGAAACGATAGGGCGAACAGCGCACCTGTCGTCGCCAGATAGTCGAACAACGAATAGCGTTTGACGGCGCCAAGCATGCCGATAGCGGTACCGAGCAGCATGGCGATCGACAGCGCCGAACCCATCAAGACAAGCGTCGCTGGCACCCGTTCCAGGATCACATGCAGGACGGGACGGCCGCCGAAAAACGTGTTGCCCCAGGTGCCGCTGAACATACCGGCAGCCCACTTGAGGTACTGAATGTGGAACGGCTGATCGAGGCCAAGCGCAACCTTGATGCGTTCGATGTCCTGCGCCTGGATTGTCGGATTGAGTGTGTACACGGCAAGCGGCCCACCCGGCGCCAGATGCATCAATCCGAACGCAATGATCGACACCCCGATCACCAGTGGGATCGACTGCAGCAAGCGCCGGAATATGAATTTCAGCATTAATTGCCCTCCCGTAGGACGGTGCCATCCCCTCTCCCCGTAGCGCTTTTCGCGCGTAGGGGGAGAGGGTTAGGGTGAGGGGCAGCCCCTTGCTCCGCAATCACCTCATCATAATTCTGGCTTTTGAAAAAGCGCGTTTGAGCAAGTGGCTGCCCCTCACCCACGACCGGCCAAGTGGGGCCGGCC
>JANLPY010000378.1:0-21994 GCA_031367505.1 Hyphomicrobiaceae bacterium
ATCGGGAGCGATCATAACGAACCGCCATTCGCCCCCAATGCGAATATCGATTGATTTTGTCTCGACCCTGAAACCGGCCGGACCGAACCATTGGGGGAGATGGCGCGGATCAGCCCAGGCGGAGAAAACCAACTCTCGTGGCGCGTTGATCACGCGCGAGAGGACGATCTCTCGATCGAGCGCCCAAGTGGACAGGGGCGCTTCATTTTGACTTGCGTTTACGGGCATTGGACTTCTCCTCTTTTTTCAGTTTCTCAACGTACATTTCCAGTCGATCCAGTCGTTGCTCCCAGATCTCTCTTTGAGCCGCCAACCAAGCCTCGATGGTTGCTAGAGCTTCCGTCTGCAATGAGCACATCCTGACGCGACCGGTCTTCTCGGACGCAACGAGGCCGCTGCTCTCTAGAATGCGGATGTGTTTCATCAGGCTCGGCAGCGCCATTTCGAACGGCTTCGCCAGCTCTCCGACGGATGCCTCGCCTTCACATAGGCGCATGACGATCGCACGACGGGTCGCGTCGGACAGGGCCCCGAAAACGTGATCGAGTTGCATCGATTGGTTAGCCATAAAGCTAACTATAGCCGAGACACAAACTTGCGTCAATGAGTGTTAGCCAGACGGCTAACTAAAAAGTAGTGGGTGCAACGTCGTCGATCGAGTTCGCCAACGCATGATGAAGAGTGCGTCGCTGTGGAGGCGTCAGTCGTGGTCGAAGCGAAGATGGAACGTGAAGAGACTTCTACGTCCGATATTGGGCCCGAATTTTCGATCGATTTTCGGCAGGAATTGGCCCTTCTCGACGATGGCCGACACACCGCTGCTTGTCCGCACCTGGGGCATCGCGTCGGCGTTCGCCGATCGTCGTCCGACTGGCCGCTGCTGAGGGCCTGGCTCTCGCGCCCGGCGCCGATGTTGATGCTTACTCTGATTCCAAGGCAGGCCAAGCCCGCATCGTCGGCGTCGCTGCCGCAAGCCGGACGATGCTCGTGCCCGACCTTGCCGCGTTCGATGAGCAGGACGTGAAGGGCTTCCGGGCGCAAAGCTTCGTCGGGGTAGTCGCGCCGGCGAAGACGCCGGCCGAAACAATCGAGAAGTTGCGGGCAGCGCCGCTGCGGTGAAGCCGACCGCCACGAGCTCGGATCTTGCGTCGCCCAGCGCCGATGACGACTGCCGGTTTCGCGGCCTTCATCGAGCGCGACTACAAGGACATGCGGGCTGCCGCGAAGCTCGCCGGCCTCACCGCTTGCCGCTCGCAGCGGCCAGGATGGAATCGACTGTCATGGATGCCGCTGTTCCGATGATTTGGCGGGCATCGACGAGTCCGAAATATCGGCCGTCGAAGCTGTGCTGGCTTCCAGTGCGGAGTGCGGCAATGGCTTGCCAAGTCCTGGCATTTGTCGCGCGCCTTCTATTGGCTGCGTGGTGAACCGCTGTCAGGCGGGCCTGCGGACGAGGTATGGTATGGCGAACTCAAGAACATCTGCGTCTGGTCGAAAAGCAATGGCGGCATGGGCAGCCTCTATCGTTCCCAGCACGAGTTTGTTTTCGTGTTCAAGTCGGGCACCGCGCCGCATATCAACAACGTCGAACTGGGCAAGCATGGCCGCTACCGCACGAATGTCTGGTCCTATGCCGGCGTTAACAGCTTCGGCGCGCGCCGCGATGCCGATCTCGCTATGCACCCGACCGTCAAGCCCGTGGCGCTGGTCGCGGATGCGATCCTCGATTGCTCGAAGCGGAACGGCATCATCCTCGACGCGTTTGCCGGTTCAGGCACCACCCGTGTCGCTGCCGAGCGGACCGGCCGGCACGGGTAGCCGGCAGTCTTGCGCTCGTACCGCACCCGGTTGTCAAATTTCCACATCGACTGCCCCTGCGAATTACCTCGCCTGGGCACACAGAATCACAACCGATTCCACTGACTCGACATTTTTCCGGACGGGCTCTTAGTCTGCCTCGCCGTCCTTCACCCGGATCTCGCCGGCGATGCCGCCGGTCGGATGCTGCACCTTCTTAACTGTAGTTGGCATGCTCAATTGACCCCTTTCTTTACAAAAGTTTCATGGAGTTAGAGTTCCGATCGGCATCATTGACCCCACGCCGATTCACACTTTGAACGTTGTAGCCCACGCCTCTGGGCTACTCACTGGTTGTCTTCATGGCGCGAACATCGGGATCGCTGTGCGAGACCTGATCTGATGGTTGCTAATGATGGATCGTATCTTCGACGACTACTTCATGACGCCTATTCATCGCGGTCATTAAACCAATTCCGGGCTAATGCCGACCGCGACGCTTGCGGAGTAGGCAAACGGCCCACACGCTGAACTCTCGAATCATTGATTGGCTGTAGATCCAATCGATGTGGAGAGTGATGCTTGCGCGACTGTTCGCGCCGCTGAGTGCCTGGAAAAAATGTCATCTAACTCCAAACTAAGCTCTGCTCCAAATTCGAAAACCGCGTTCGTATTTGCCGGCGGCGGAAGCCTTGGGGCGGTGCAAGTTGGCATGCTGAAAGCCTTCGTCGAGTATGGGGGCACCGCCGATATCGTGGTGGGTTCGAGCGTAGGCTCGATCAACGGAGCCTATTTCGCTGGGCGACCCGACATCGAAGGTGTGGCCGCGCTTCAAGCACTATGGCGCAATATTCGTCGGGACGACATATTCCCGATAGGATTGTTACCATTCGCTCGTTTCGTTTGGCGCCGCGATTTTCTCGTCAGCCCGCACAAGTTGCTGCATCTGATAGAGCAGCATTTATCATACAGGCAGCTCGAGGACGCGATTATTCCGGTTCATATCGTTACAACAGACTTCCTGTCAGGCGCCACTGTGGTTCATTCGAGAGGCCCGGCAGCTCAGGCCATTCTTGCATCCTGCGCGATTCCAGCAGCGTTCGAACCGGTGAGAATTAACGCGCGGCATCTGGTTGATGGGGGGGTCGCAAGCAATACGCCGGTTAGAATTGCGATTGATCGCGGCGCAAAACGGCTCATTGTTCTGCCTACAGGATATTCATGTGCTTTAAGCAGGCCACCGACAGGCGCCATTGCTTGCGCGCTGCACGGATTGACGCTGCTGATCTCTGGTCAACTGATCGGCGAGTTGGAGACGATTGATCAGTCGATCGAATTTCACGTTGTGCCGTCACTGTGCCCTGTGACAGCGACGGCTTACGATTTTTCACAGGCAGAAAGCTTGATGAAGCGGGCGGAAACGCAGACGCGCGACTGGCTCAAGGCTGGCGGATTGCTGCAGCGCGAGATTCCCAATGCGCTGCGACCGCACGACCACGACCCTTGATGCACGTCATAGAACGCGAATTCAGCCATCGCTTGGCTCGGTTCCACATCCACGGCTGCAATGTTTAGGAGCCGGGCATCATCGGGCCAAGTGACCAAACTGGTCGTCGCGATGCGCCCAAGCACTTCGCCGATTGATGTCACATCACAATGTTTTGTATCGATCCATACAATACGTGCTGTATGGTTGCGGCGACGAGTGTGGCAAATAGTTGGCCACACCGGTAGTCAGCCCTCAGGAGCAACTTTTGGCGCGCCCGCGAAAATTCGACGAGGACAAAGTGCTCGATGCAGCCATCGAGTGCTTCTGGAGTCGTGGATTCGAGGCGACCTCGGTGCGGGACCTCGCAACAGAGATGAGGATCAACGGGCCAAGCCTCTATAACGCGTTCGGCGACAAGCGAGCGCTGTTTTCCCGGGCGTTAGAACGGTACGCCGCATGCTCGATGCGCGAGCGTATTGCGAGGCTGGAGCTGCAACATGAACCAAAAAAGGCGATCCAGGAGTTCCTTCGAGAGCTGATCGCTCGATCGATAGTCGATCCGGATCATCGCGGGTGCCTGATCGTCAACTCGGCCATCGAAGTCTCACCCCACGACGACGAGTTGCGGCCGGTCATCGCCGCCTATCTCAGTGAGATCGAGAGCTTCTTTCGACGCTGCCTGGAAAGAGGCCGCGTCAGCAATGCGATCCCAGCGATCGTCAATCCGAGCAACATGGCCCGGTTGTTCCTCGGCATCGTGTTGGGCATTCGCGTTGCTGCGCGCGCCAGGCCGGAGCGGGCTCTGCTCGAAGGCATGGTGCGACCCGCCCTCGCTATGCTCGACCATCCCAAATCAAACAAGCCAAAGGATCTGTCATGATCGATCTCCACTATTGGACGACGCCAAACGGCCACAAGGTCACGATGTTTCTGGAAGAGGCAGCGCTGCCCTACAGGATCGTGCCCGTGAACATCAGCACCGGCGAGCAGTTCAAGTCGGATTTCCTGGAGATTGCGCCCAACAACCGAATCCCGGCCATTGTCGACCACGAGCCAATTGGTGGTGGCGCGCCGATATCACTGTTCGAGTCGGGCGCCATTTTGCTCTATCTCGCCGAGAAGACGGCGAAGTTCATTCCGACCGACGTGCGCGGCCGGGCGGATGTGCTGCAATGGCTATTCTGGCAGATGGGCGGGCTCGGACCGATGGCCGGCCAGAACCATCACTTCAAACAATATGCCCCGGAAAACATACCGTACGCGATTGATCGCTACGTCAAGGAGACCAACCGGCTCTATGGCGTGTTGAACAAGCGGCTCGCCGACCGGCAATTTGTCACTGGTGCTTACTCAATTGCCGACATGGCGAGCTATCCATGGGTCGTGCCGCACGAGCGGCAGGGCCAGAACCTTGGCGACTTCCCCCACCTCAAGCGTTGGTTCGACGAGATCGCGGCCCGACCGGCCACGATGCGTGCCTATGCGAAAGCAAAAGAGATCAACACTCAGCCGACCGTCAGCGAAGACGCCAAGAAAATCCTGTTCGGTCAGACCGCCCAGAGCGCGCCGAACCGGTGATGGCGCAACTTCGCAGTTAAGCGGTCCGGAACGAGGCGCGGCATGACTACGGCAACAAAGGTGGCGGCAAGCAGCAGCATCGCGTTCGGCTATGTTTGCGGACTCACGATGGCACTCGGTGCGTCCATCTCGTTCGCGGCGGCGCGGGCTGGCGTGCTTGGCGGGCTTGCCCCTGACGACATGATCTTTGCACGGTTCGTCGTCGCTGGTATCGTCATGCTCCCCTTCCTGTTTCACTGGGGGCTGCGAACCCTAGCAGGCGTAGGTTGGCCGCGCGGGCTTGCACTATTGCTCACAGGTGGTCCACTCTTTGCCGTTCTGCAAACCGGCGGTTATGCCTTCGCCCCGTTGGCCCACGGCGCCGTCATTGCCCCATCAGTAGTGACGATCCTCAGCACAATCGGTGCGGGCGTCTTACTCGGCGAGCGCTTGACCCGATCGCATTTGATCGGTGCCGCTTTGGTGCTTGCGGGCATCCTGCTGATTGCAGGTCAAGGTGCACTCGGCAGTGCGACCGGCGCAACCACATGGATCGGCGACCTGCTCTTTTTTGCCTCCAGCGTCCTGTGGGCTGGCTTTACGTTGCTGATCCGATATTGGCGAGTGGACGCGGTGCGCGCGACGGCCGTGGTCGGCGTGCTGTCGCTTTGCATCTCAGTTCCGGTCTATCTGGCCTTTCGAGGCCCCACGCATTTGATCAACTTGCCTTTCGCCGCACTTGCCGTTCAAGGCGTCGTGCAAGGGCTTGTGCAGGCGGTGATCACCATCATGGCCTACAGCCGCGCAATTGCCATTCTCGGCGTGAGTCGTGCCGTTCTCTTCCCGGCCATCGTTCCCGCCATTTCGATCCTGATCGGCATCCCATTGCTCGGCGAGGTCCCGAACGCGCTGCAGTTCGCAGGCCTGCTTCTCGTCAGTTTCGGCATGCTCGTAGCCATTGGCATTCTGGGACGACAAGTTGCATCCGAGCAAGGCGCCAAGGAGCCCCGACCCGCATGAGTATTGCTGCCAATCGCGGAGCTTCTTCCGCAATCGGTCCCCTGCTCAGAGCGATTACCCACCCCTGGCCGGCAACCATCGGTGGTTCGATTCAACCAGCCAACGGAGGTCCCAATGCTCAAGTTCTATTTCAATGGCTCGCCCAACCCGAGCAAGGTCGCCCTCTTCCTCGAAGAGACCGGCATTCCGTATGAGCCGAAGCCCGTCGACACCCGTAAGGGTGATCAATTCAAGCCTGAGTTCCTGGCGGTGAACCCGAACGCCAAGGTGCCGGTGATTGACGACAACGGTGTGGTGGTCCGCGATAGCAACGCCATTTTGCTCTATCTCGCCGAGAAGTCCGGTAAATTCCTGCCGCCCAATACGCCTGCCAACCGCGGGGAGCTCTTATCCTGGCTGATGTTCGTCGCGACCGGCGTCGGGCCGTTCTCGGGACAGGCGGTCCATTTCAAGCACTTCGCCCCTGAGAAAGTGCCCTATGCGCATAACCGCTATCAGTATGAGGCGATGCGCCATTTCTCGGTGCTCGACGCTCACTTGGCGAAGCATCGTTACATGGTCGGAGACACCTACACGATCGTCGACATGGACGTGTGGGGCTGGGCCCGCATGATCCCCTTCATCCTGGGCGATGACGCCTGGGCGAAGTTGCCGAACGTCAAGCGGTTGCACGACGAGATCATGGCGCGACCCGCTGCCGCGCGTGCCATGGCCCTCAAGGATAAGTTCCCTTTCAAGACCGAGATGGATGCCGAGGCCCGCAAGCACAACTTCAAGCATCTCGCCACGAGCGCAACTTGATATCCATCAGCGCACAACGGGTCACGCCGTCGTGCGCTGGTCCTCGACAACAGGAAAGGATCATCCCATGCCCACGGCAATGAAACTCGCTGCCGGCTCTTCATTCCCCAGCATTTCATTCAAAACGGTCGGTGGCGGTACCACCGATATCAACACTTTGGCTGGCTGGCGGTTGCTTGCCGTGTATCGCGGCAAGCACTGCCCGCTGTGCAAGTCCTATTTCAAAACACTCGACGGTCTGCTTGAGGAGTTCAAGGCGGCTGGAGTGACGGTAGTTGCTGTCTCGGCCGATCCACAAGAGAAGGCGGATGCGGACGTTGCCGAGCTCGGCTGGCGCTTCCCAGTGGGATACGGATTGACAATCGATCAGATGCGTACGCTCGGGCTCTATATCTCCGAGCCACGCTCGCCACCGGAAACCGACCGTCCGTTCGCTGAACCGGGCCTGTCCGTCGTCAATCCTGAAGGTAAGGCCCAGATCATCGACATCTCGAACGCGCCGTTCTCGCGGCCCGAATTAGCCGGCATTCTGCGCGGCGTAAAACTCATACAGGAACGCAACTATCCTGTCCGCGGCACACTCGCCTGACTTGGATTTAACGGGTCTCTGGTCTGTATCTTGAGCAAACACAGCAGGACTCGGTCAAATCGAAGCAACAGCAGAAACATGATCGATAAAATGGAAAGAGACTCGAAGGTTGAGATTTCACTGTTGGCAATCCGGCTTGCAACAGCAGCTTTCCTGCTGGTTTGGGTTGCCGACAAGTTCGTCAATCCGAAACGCGCTCAGGCGGTGCTCGGGGGATTCTACGCCATCAAGGACGCCTCGCCTCTCACTCGAGACACTCGACCTTGCTGATCCCGCGCTCCGCGAGTGGCTTTTGGGACATCGGCGTGCTGTGTTGCTAGGCGACTGACTGACGCAATGCAGTGCCGATTACAATTCACGTTCCGGTTGGCATTTTCCCCTCGGCGTATCGACACGGTCCCCGAGTCTTGTATGGCCGCCAGCAGGAGCCTAGCATCCGATATTGCCGCACCGACCGGCGCCGGACCAACCTGAACGACGAGTGTGCCTCCTTCCTCGCGGGCGCTCACGGCAACCTGAGAATCCCGCAGCGACTTTTTGACGGCAGCTATTGCATTATCAATTCCCGAGCGAGAACTGCCCACAACGGGGGCTGAGCCGCTGACCACGACTTGTGGTGTATAGATTTGTCCGTCACGGCGGGCGGAAGCGTAATCTTGCTGACGGTCCGTGTGGTCGCGACTCGCGTAGGTGTCCTTCCAACCCAATCGATCCCAATAGTCCACCGGTACACTCAGGGCGATTTCATCGTCGCGTTTCGTATAGGACTCGAGCAGGGCATCTGCCGGGGGACACGATGAGCAGCCTTGACTGGTGAATAGTTCAAGCACCACTTTGGGTGAAGTCGTTTGAGCGGCGGTGCCCCCATGAAGTGCGCTTACGCCGATCAGCAACAAAGCAACTTTCAGGATCGAGCAATTGCTTCCCACATCGACCTCCCAGCTGTGTGCGACAAATCAGATCTGCCTGTAGGCGTCTCACGCTGCTGAGATCACGAGCGAATCAAGCCCGAGTGAAGGAGAAAATCCCTCGGGTGGGCGAGCGACATTTACGCGGCTGAACGTCGACCATCGGAGACACCTCGAGTCGCAGGAGCGCCTCACGGGCTTTGCCCAATTCGGAACGGCGGCGCCGAGTCAGCCCACAGGTCATCAGCGCGTCGTTCGGCAGAACCCGAAGCTCGATGTCGCCCCGCATGCATGCGTGACACTTAAATAGCCAACCAGCTATCGCGCGATGACAATCGTCGTGCAGGCGCTCTCGAGTTTGGGCATCTCGCGCGCCGCCGCCATGCGAATGGAGAGCCTTCGATCATCGCCGCGGACGATTGGGCAATAGGGATCGGGTTCGCGCAGTGCTCCCATCAGTCGCCGGCGCCCGGCGCAGCCGCCGCCGCACGCTGCGAGATGCTCGCAACCTTCGCACGCCGAGGGTACGGAGCGGGCATCGCTAAACGGGACGGAATCGACAACCTCCGACCCGACGTCCAACAAGAGATCCAATGGCACGCCGACACCTGGCCAATAAACACATGGCTGAATGGTGGCTCTTGGAGTTACCCGGATCGTGCCAACTCCGCAGCCGCCACGTCGTGGCGGCAATCCGGCCATGGCGCGCACCAACGGCTCGCCAATTGCGATGACATCGGTCCGAGCGAACAGTGTTTCGAACCCGGTCCAGTACTGGTCATAGGTCAACGCGAATTTGTCCGTACGGACGGACTGATAGACGTTGATGCGTAAAGGCGCGTCGAATGTTTTGGCAACGGCGGCAACGTCAGCCAGTCGATCGAAATTCGACTGCATCATCACAGCAATGATCGTCACGGGAACGCCGAGGCGGCGACAGCGTGCGGCCTGATCCTGGATCAGTGCCCAGTTGCCGGGTCCGCGCTGTTTGTCTTGTTCGCCTTCGGTTGGATAATCGAGCGAGAATTCAATATCCTTGAAAGCCAAGAGATCGGCGTCCGGCACGGCCGCAACCGAGTAACCGTTGGACGTCATGGTCAGTTTGATCGGTTGCTGTCGCAGATAACTCAGGAGTTCGGGAAACTCAGGATGCAAACCGTTCTCGCCCGTGCCCAGATTGACCGAACGCACAGGAATGCGTTCCATGACCGCACTGACCTGCCCGAGTGATAGTCGATCGACGCGAGAGGGGTCACGATAGCAAAACGAGCACGACAAATTGCACTCATTGGTCAACCCGAGCCCAAGAGCAAATTGAGTCGCGGTTGGCGTCAGCTCAGTCGAAGCAGTCACTGGCATGCATCATCTCATGTTAGGAAGAGTTCGCTGACGCGCCTGGCCATGTCCGCGCCTCGACAAGGAGGTCGAATGATACCGACGGAGAAGCAGCCTGACCAGACGCCCCAGCTGTGGGACGATCACGTGTTGGTGTACCAGGAGGTGTTCGAGCCGTTCAGTCTAGCCTTTGCAAAAACGGCGGTCGATCGGCTCAATCTCGACCAAGGCGCTCGTATTCTCGACGTCGGATGTGGCAGTGGTGGCGTTGCTTTGGCTCTCGCTCGATCGGGTCATCTGGTTACCGCCATTGATGCAGCACCGCGCATGATCGAGCGACTAGTCGAACGGTCAGTTCGCGCTGAAGTGACGGTAGATGCCGAAGTGATGGATGGCCAGGCTCTCACTTACGAAGATGCAACCTTCGACGCCGGGTTATCCGTTTTTGGCGTCATCCTCTTTCCGGACGCGATACGCGGCCTCGCCGAGTTGAACCGTGTGGTTCGCCCCGGCGGCCGCATCGCAGTTGTCACTTGGACTGATCCGCCGCGCTATGAGCTTGCCGCCAGGCTCCGCACGGCAATATCGACGGTCAGGCCCGAGCAACAGCCAGCGCCGTTGCCTGCGCAATTGCGCTACCGGGAGGAGGCCGATTTCAAGGAATTATTTCGCCAGGCCGGGCTCGCCAAAGTCGAAGTTGAAAAAGTTGATAGCCTGTTGGTCGCGCCATCTGCCCGATGGCTTGCCGAGCGCATCGCCTTCGCGCCAGGCATGGCGGCGATGACAGCGGGTCTTGGCAGTGACTTGCCTGCGATTATGACCACGTTCGTCGATGAGCTGGAACGGTCACAAGGCCGTGGTGAAGTGCAACTTTCAGGTGTCGCATTTGTTGGCCACGCCACCGTCGAATAGGTGCGTTACGAAGACGCTGCTGAGTGGGACCGGATTCGTAACGAAGTTGTGTCCAACGCTTAGCCAAACGTGAGCTGACATCCATGTCGGCCAGCCTCAACCTGGCTACGGGAAGTTGCGGTGTGCATGGATATAAGATGTTTTGGGAGATTGTGGGATGATCAGCCGACGCGACGCGCTTGCAACCTTGACGGCGACTGCAGCCACCAGCTTTCTGAGCAAGCATGCTTCGGCCCAGCAACGCGCGTTGATCTTTACCGCCATACCCGACGAAGACGAGACTCGCCTGGTCGAGCGGTTCACACAGTATGCCAAGTATTTCGAGGGCAAGCTTGGCGTTCCAGTAAAATACTTACCCGTTAAGAGCTATCCGGCAGCGGTGACGGCATTCGTCAACGATCAGGTGCAGTTCGCCTGGTTCGGGGGCCTGTCCGGGGTACAGGCGCGTCTCGCCGTACCGGGCTCAAATGCGATCGCGCAAGGCGTCGAGGACGTCGAGTTTAAGAGTTTTATCATCGCCAATGCGTCAACAGGACTGAAAGCTGCAAAAGGCTTTCCAAAAGAGATTCAGGGGCGAACCTTTACCTTTGGCGCGCGAGGATCGACTTCGGGTCGCCTCTTCCCCGAATATTTTATTCGCGAGGCACTTGGAAAAGCACCCGAAGCGATATTCTCACGCGTGGGCTATTCCGGCGATCACAGTCGCACCATTCAACTCGTCCAGTCTGGCGCCTATGAAGTCGGCGTCGTCAATCATCTGGTTTGGGAATCAGAGGTCAAGAGCGGCAAGGTCGACACGAAACTGGTAACGGCGATCTGGGAAACGCCGACCTATCCCGATTATCACTGGGTGGCGCGCGGCGACATCGACGCCAACTTCGGCACTGGCCTTGTCGGCAAACTCACGGCTGCGATCCTAGAACTCGACGACCCCAAATTGCTAGCGATGTTCGATCGGGCCAAATTCATCCCGACTAAGAACGAGAACTACAAGGCCATCGAGGACGTGGGCAAATTGACGGGTTTGATCAATTGAACTCGGAGTGAGCCGCCGCTGAGGCCGCGCACGTGAAAGCTATTGGCTGTCATGACGCAAAGAGTTCTATTCGAATTGCGCCATGCGGCGGCGGCCTACGATGGTCATGCCGCACTTTCCGATATCGACCTCACCGTGCATGCCGGCGAACGCGTGGCGTTGATGGGACGAAGCGGCGCGGGCAAGTCGACCCTGCTCGGACTGCTCTATGATCAAAGTCCTCATGAAGTCGCGCTAGTTCCGCAGTCTGCCGCGCTCGTAAAGCCGTTGTCGGTCTTTCATAACGTCTATATGGGCCGCCTCGATCGCAGATCGACCGTCTATAATCTCACGACACTGATCCGTCCCCGCCCACACGATATTTCTGAAATCAGCAAGATTCTGGGCGATGTCGGTCTGGCTGACAAAATCTTCGCCAAGGCCGGCGCATTGTCAGGCGGCCAGCAGCAACGGACGTCCGTCGCGCGCGCGCTCTATAACGGCCGACCGATCCTCATTGGCGACGAGCCGGTCTCCGCGCTCGACCCGGTTCAAGGTGGCGACATTTTGAAGTTGCTGAAACGCAGTCACGAGACACTGGTCGTTGCCATGCATGACGTGGCACTAGCGCTCGAACACACAGACCGCATTGTCGTACTCGATCGCGGCCGGAAGGTTCTCGACAGGCCCGCCTCAGACGTGACGGTGAGTGAGTTGGTAGGCCTCATCGGGGGCGTCTCGTGAGCCGATTCGCCTACACCAACACGAGCGCTCTATTCCTGTTGACTGGATTCGCCTGTCTGGCCGTGGCGGACATTGCGGTTACTGCCGTGAACCCTTGGGCCGAGATGCGCCGTCTCATCAGCGGTATCCTGCATCCCGATCTGTTGTCCATCGAGGCGTGGAGTGTGGTGTGGACGGTCGCCTTCGCCGTAATCGGCGTGGCGATCGGTGCAAGCGTTGGCCTCGCCTTGGCCATTGCATATCCGATGTCGCGGACGATCCGCGTCGCGGCGACCGTGCTCCGCTCGATACATGAGCTGTTCTGGGCCCTGCTATTGATCCAGGTGTGCGGGCTTGGACCGGCGACCGGCGTGCTTGCCATCGCCCTTCCCTATGCAGGTATCTTTGCCAAGGTCTTCGCAGAGATGATCGAGGAGGCCGACCTCGCCGCGACCCGCGTCCTGCCGATCGGGTCGTCGGCGATCTCGGCTTTTGCATTTGCGCGGCTTCCGGAACTCGCCGACAAATTCAAGACCTATGCGCTTTATCGGCTCGAGTGCGGCATGCGCTCGACCCTCGTGCT
This sequence comes from Hyphomicrobiaceae bacterium, assembly GCA_031367505.1. Taxonomy (GTDB): domain Bacteria; phylum Pseudomonadota; class Alphaproteobacteria; order Rhizobiales; family Hyphomicrobiaceae; genus JAKFWF01. The sequence goes on from JANLPY010000378.1 coordinate 12,730, forward strand.
CGGCTTTGTCGGCCTTCCAACAGTGGGATTTCACCTCGAGAGCCACTTCAAGCAAGGCCACTATGCGCAGGCCGCCGCCCTCCTCGGGGCGTTCTTTGTGTTGATCGGAACGCGACGGCTTTGGGCGCGATCCGCGACGCTTCCCCTGCTTTTGGTTGCAAGCGTTCTTGTCCTGCCGGAAGCCATTGGCGGTGGATCAGCCTGGACCAACCTTGTTCGTTTCTTGACCGTCGATATCGTGCCTTGGCCATTGCGAAAGCCCGAGATAGACTCCCTCGAGGCATGGTTGGCGCTCGGACCCTGGCTGTGGGCGATCATCACCACGAAGGCATTGCCGGGGATCTGGCATACGCTGGTCCTATCGCAAATCGCACTCATGACCATGGGGGTGCTGGCGCTTGGGCTGTTCCCGCTGGTCTCGCGCCGGTTTGCCGGGCGCTTCGGCCAAATCGCCGGGCGTATCATACTGGTCGTGGTTCGGTCGACACCGGAGTATATGCTCGCGTACGTGCTCCTGCAGTTGCTGGGGCCCTCGATGTTGCCGGCGATCATCGCGCTCGGCGTGCACAATGGTGGCATCGTCGGCTACCTGATGGGGCGCCACGCCGACGCGCTCGACTATCGTCCCGATGCTCCACGAGGGCTCGATCTTTACGCTTATGAGACGGTGCCGCGGCTGTACGGCCAATTCCTGGCTTATTGCCTGTATCGCTGGGAGATCATTGTGCGTGAGAGCGCAATTTTCGGCATCCTGGGCATTGCGACGCTCGGCTATCATGTCGATGCGGCGATCTCGGAATTGCGGTTCGACGTGGCCATTGTTTTGATCGTGGTGACCATACTGCTATCGGCATCGATCGATCTTATCTCGCGGACGCTGCGCCGGGCCTTGCGGATTTCCACCTTGCCGACCCGGCTCGCTGACGGGCCTGTCTCGGTCACTATGACAAGAGCGGCTGCGTGATGCAAGGATGCCCAAGATGAAGCCGTCGTCGCTGCCGATCCTGAAAGATGTCGTGCTGGTCGGAGCCGGCCACGCCCATGTCGGCGTCCTGCGCATGATTGGCATGAACCCGATTCCCGGTGTGCGCTTCACGCTGATCACCCGCCAGGTGGATACACCCTATTCAGGTATGTTGCCGGGCATGATCGCTGGTCTCTACAGTGCCGATGACGCACACATCGACACAGGCCCCCTTGCGCGTTTTGCCGGTGCTCGATTGTATAATAGCGAAGTCATAGATCTTGATGTCGAGGGCAAGCTTGTCATCTGCCACGATCGCCCGCCTGTGCCCTATGATGTCGTGTCGCTAAATATCGGCTCGACGCCGAGCGCGCGCGATGTGCCGGGTGTTTCCCAACATGCCATTCCCGTAAAACCGATCGACGGCTTTCTAGACCGCTTCGAGGCCGCAAGAGCACGGATCATGAATGCTGGCGGCCGCGCGCGCATCGGTGTGGTTGGTGCGGGCGCCGGCGGCGTCGAGCTGATCCTGGCTTTGCATCATCGGCTCACTTGCGACCTGATCTCGGCTGGACTCGATCCATCTCGCCTATCATTTGCACTCCTGACCTCATCACCGGACTTGCTGCCAAGGCTGCCGCCAAAAGTGCGTCGTCGCTTCGCGAAAATCATGGCTGAACGCAGCATCGCGGTACGCACTAACAGCCGCGTGACGGGGCTTGATGCCGGTGGCGTCCAGGTCAATTGCGAGACCTCTGTCCAGCTTGATGAGATATTCTGGACGACGCGCGCCGCCGCCGCGCCGTGGCTGGCCGGAACGGGCTTGGCGCTCGAAGCAAATGGTTTTCTCCGGGTGGGGCGCACACTGCAATCGGTCTCTCACCCAGACGTGTTTGCCGCTGGTGATGTTGCTTCGATCGATGGCTACGATCTTCCGAAATCGGGTGTCTATGCGGTTCGAAGCGGGCCACCGCTCGCAACCAACATTCGGCGCTTGATTGCGGGCGAACCGTTGTTGCAATACCGGCCTCAGCGAACCGCACTTTATCTGATTTCAACCGGCGGACCTCATGCCATTGGATCGCGCAATGGGCTCGCCTTCGAGGGCGATTGGGTGTGGCGGCTCAAGGATTGGATTGACCGCCGCTTCATGGCGAAATTCAACATACTGCCCGAAATGGCGCAACCTGAGGCGACCGTCGTCTCAGGCATTGCCGACAAGGCTGCGATCAAGGAGATCTCTGCTCTTGCCATGCGATGCGGCGGCTGCGGCGCCAAGGTCGGAGCGACGGTTCTCTCCCGTGCACTTGGTAACATCGACCCCGCGAGACGCGATGACGTGGTTGTAGGTCTCGATGCACCGGACGACGCGGCGATCGTCGAAACTGGCGGCTCGAAGCTTGCTGTTCATTCTGTCGACTATTTCCGAGCCATCGTCGATGACCCCTACATCTTCGGCAAGATTGCAGCGAACCACGCCATGGGCGACATCTTCGCCATGGGGGCTGAACCACAATCCGCACTCGCCATAGCGACCGTGCCCTACGGCATCGAGAGCAAAGTGGAGGCCGACCTCTCGGCGATGATGATCGGGGCCAATGAGATGCTGCGCGACGCCAACTGCGCGCTCGTCGGCGGTCATACCAGCGAGGGGGCGGAGCTGGCTCTAGGTTTTGCGGTTAACGGGCTGATCACGCGCGAGTTGGTCACACGCAAAGGCGATTTAATCGCCGGCGATGCTCTGATCCTAACCAAACCGATCGGAACGGGCACGTTGCTCGCGGCGGACATGCGGAGCAAGGCTCGGGCGCGTTGGGTGATGGCGGCGCTTGCCCACATGACGCACTCCAATCGCAAAGCGGCCGAGATCTTGCAGTCTCATGGCGTTCACGCCGCGACCGACGTGACCGGCTTTGGCCTACTCGGTCATCTCGTTGAAATGGTACGCGCATCGAACGTCGACGCATCGCTTGATCTTGGCCGCGTGCCGCTGCTCGAGGGCGTGCGGCAAACCATGGCGATGGGCATATTTTCGTCGCTGCAGCCACAGAACGTGCGGCTGCGCCGCGCCATTCGAAATATCGAGGTCGCCCGCCACGACCCACTATACCCCGCCCTGTTCGATCCTCAAACCGCAGGTGGCTTGCTCGCGTCTGTACCTCTGGCGCGCGCTGATAGGTGCGTGGCGGCGCTTCATGCTGCGGGATATCCGCATGCGGCCGTCATCGGCACGGTCGAGCCGAGATCCGATGCGCTCGAGCCGATTGTTATTCGCTTAGGCAACCAGGGTGGCGCCGTACCGCCTCGCGCGCCCCTAAGAGGCCAATCAAAAACAAAGGAGGAGATATCGGAACATGCGCACGAATCCGTTCTATGACACTTGGCTTTTTCTCATCGGCAATACACCTGATCACGCCGGAAGTGGCGCGCGCTATTTATTGGTAGCGTTGTTCTACGCGTTGGCGATTGGTGGCCTCGTCATCGCACGGCGCAATTGGGTCGCCGATCCGCTACAACGCACGAACGTGCACCTCGCCAACTGGTCGATGCGGACATTCATCGGCTATATGTGGTTCCAGGGCTCGCTGTGGAAGCTGCCGCTGCCGGTTTCCGGGGGATTTCAATACTGGACTACGGAAATGAGTACCTTCGCCGCGTTCGACGTTCATCGCGCGTTGGTGCTAAACGTCTATCTGCCGCTGATCAAAGTCATCAACCCGATCGTGTTCATGGCAGAGCTCGCACTTGGCGTGTCGTTCATTCTGGGATTTTTGGTGCGACCGATGGCGGTGATCGGTATCCTGTTCGTCGCCCATCTCTGGCTCGGCCTCTACCAGCACCCGCACGAGTGGCCGTGGCAGTATGTTTTCCTGATGTTCACGCAAGCCATGTTCCTCGTGCACAACGCGGGTCAGAGCCTGGGACTGGATGCACTGCTGCGTCGCGAGCCATTCGGTCCATTCGCAGGCAGCGGCACGATCGCCGAGGTTTATCGCAAAGTGACTTGAGGCTGGCGCCGCAGAGTGGCAGCAAGGCGAATGAATGTCGTGGCCAGCACCCAGACGACCCTGGCCACGACGGTGATATTGCCCGACACCTTCGAAACGCCGCCCGCGCGCATACGTTGTCCTACGGGCAGTTCGACGATGCGCAATCCGGCAGCCGCGGCACGCATCTGCATCTCCAAATTCCAGCCGAAGCTCTCGTCCTGCATGCCGAGTTGGTCGAGTGACGTCCGCCGAATTGCGCGGAACGGCGACATGTCTGTATAGCGCACGCCATAAACCGTGCGGATCAAAAGGCCCGCCAGATGTCCGGCAACGATCTGCGGCAGCGACAGGGCCCCTGCCTCGCGGTCGCCTTTGAGCCGCGTACCATGGGCAAAATCAGCAGTCTGCAACAACAGCGGCGCCAGCAAATTGGGGATCTGTTCCGGTCGATCGCTACCATCCCCATCAATGAACAGGATGATTTCCGTGTCGGGAGGCAATGCCGCAAGTCCGGTTCGCATTGCAAGGCCGTAACCGCGTCGTGCTTCGACGACGACTTGCGCGCCCGCTGTCCGCGCACATTCGGCTGTTCCATCGGTAGAGTTGCCATCGACCACAATCACGGTGTTGATGCCGGTTGCCCGGACGGCTGCGACCACGGATCTTATGGCTTCTGCTTCATTGAGGCATGGCACGATCGCGACAACGCGCTCAAACGGTCCGCCGTCCATGGCCGTCAAAGGCTCCAACGAAGCCCACAGCTGGAGCACGCCTTTGCTGGTTGAGCCGACTGCAGTGCCGCACGAAACGCTTGATAGCCCGGCCCGTTCCATATCTGGCTGATCGTCGCCTGCGTCGCATCGCCGAGGGTATAGTTCTCGTAGCCCTTCTGCGAAAATGGCGCGATGCAGCACGGCAGTGCACGACCGTTGGCAGTGAAGTACATCACGGTCCACGGCCGGCGGCACAACGACCAGGGGTTGGCATCGGCGGCCTTCTTTAGGCTAGTCCCCGGCTCGGTTGCGCCCGAGGCGTTGAATGTGATGCCAAGGGTGCGGGCCTGTGCCTCCGCCGCTTCGAGGTGGGCTGCCTCTTCGCGCGATAGATGTTCGAACAGAGCCTGATCCGGTCTAGCCTTGCCGATCGCCCCTTCATCAAAGAATACCAGCCGTTGCAGGTAGACTTCCCGCACCCCGATATCATTGGCGACGCGAACGAAATCGGGCAATTGAGAGATCGTTTCCTTCATGCCGGTCAGCCATAGCGACACTTTCGGCCGCGTGAGTTGTTCACGCGCCTGCATCTCCGTGAAGGCTCGGACGTTCTTCAAAATGCGATTGAAAAAATCCTTGCCGCGCACTTCGAGAAAGGTCTTGGCATCGGCGGCATCGAGCGAAACGCGCAATTCGTCGAGCCCGGTATCGACCAGCTCTCGCCCTTTCTTCGCGGTCAAAAGAGTGCCGTTGGTATTGAATAGCACGTAAGCACCGCGATCTTTGAGATACCGGATCATACGCGGGAGCTCTTTCACCATCATCGGCTCACCAACGCCGTGTAAAACGACGCGTGATATATTTGGAATCTGATCCACAATGTTAGTGAATAGCTCCCAGCTCATGTCGGTTTGCGGTTCGAGTTCCTCATAGGTACGAGGGCACGTTGTGCACAGCAGGTTGCAACGGTTGGTCGTCTCGAGATAAAGGCAGACCGGCTCCTTGCTGGCGATCACGCTCCGCGACGCATCCGCTGCCTCGTGATAGCGGCGCGGATCGACTGCTGGTCGCGGAATTGCCGCCGCATCGATCGATGTCATGATTGCCGAACTCCCATTGTGATCTTGGATCTTTCGAAGGATGCCGCTCGGAGATCCCAAAGGACTGCGGCTAGAACAGCGGAATGAAAAACCAGCTGGCGATGGTATGAACTGGGCATTTGATCACCCGGCACGACGTCGTGTATCTGCAGGCTTCCCACGGTCAAAACCCATAGCGTAGCGGCTCGCGGGTAGATCGACAGAAATGGAACGGCAACGAGGTAGTACCACGAATAATGCGGTGTCAGCAGGACCAGGAACAGTGTCAGCATTAACGTCAGGGCCCGAACCGATTCAGCCGGCGATCGATCGCGCCTAAATCCGACCGACAGGGCAAGCGTGCCAATTGCCAATGCCGCAGCGAACACATAAATCTTGCCTATCCCGGCAATTTTGCCGGTGAAGAACTGCAGGAGATCTGGATACCAGAAGCCGGCGCCACCCGCATATCCTTCTTCGGCGATGTAGCCGGGAACAAAGCCAAGCACATTCCAACCGACGCCGAGATAGGGAGCATAGAACAGCACGACCAGTCCCAGGACGACGAGCGGCATGCGCATGTCCCAGGGTTTCCAAAATACCGGTAATGCCAGTAGCGCCGTTGGCTTGATCAGCGCAGCAACTGTGGCGACCGCCGCGGCTATGAGCCAGCGCCGATCGATGAATAGCCACAGGCTCAACAGCAACAATCCGAGCATGGCGGCATCGAGATGGGCGTTGCCGGCGATTTCCCATATCGGCATCGGATGCCATGCGTAGGCAGCGATACGGCGCGTGGGCAGGCCGAGGCGTTGTAAGACGACGATCAGGCAGCCGATACCAAGGGCCTCGAAACCAAGCATGCCTAACTTCATGATCATCACGGTCTCGCCAATTCGCGATATCACGAGAAACACTAATTGAGCAGCTGGCGGATAGATTGTCGGCGCATAGTCGGCCCGATTGATCTTTGGAAAAATGTCGCTGTCACGCAACCCGGCGAGTTCGGGCGCCGCAGGCAGATAGCGATACGGATTGATACCGTGCGCTTGAACGCGACCATCCCAGATGTAGCGATAGAGATCGCTCGACAGGTATGGTTCGGTGAACAGCATCTCGGCTCGCATTGCCGCGGCTACAGCGAGAATGACCCACAAGGCGATTCGCGGATCGATGTCGCTGGCCGAAGCCGCAGCCCAGGCCGCCGTCGCGGCTGTGGCAACGACGATTGCCCAGAACGCATAGGCACCGAAGTGAAAATGCAGCCATGGCCCGAGCGCCGTCAAAACAACGAGACCTATCCCGACCACGGCCAATCGGACGGCATTGGACTGCAATGGCAGTCTGCCGCAACTTTGCATCACGTACCGCTATGGACGGAAGGTTGGCCGGCTATCCGCTCGGCGAGTTCGGGATGACTCGCCAGAAACACGCGGGTAGCTACGGCGGGACCGCCGGCTAAGTCCCTAGGTTCAAAGCTGAGTGTCTCGCCACGCAGTTCAGCCAGCAGAAGCTGGATTGTCTGGGCATCATCGACGTCATACCACTCGGCGAGTTTGACCACCGGCAGATCAATCTCTGCGGCGCGGGCAGCCGTCGCGGCGAATACTTCCGGCGTGCTCCACGGCACCTCCTTGAACAAACACGCATAAGCCTGCTTCAGCGCAATCAGGTAGTAGCCGCCATCGATCGCGGGGCCGAGCACGACCCGGGGACCTGGGCGTCGGATCTCAGTGATTGCCTGCTCGAGTAGCTGCGGCGGCAAGGTCGGACTATCGGCATTGACCAGGATAACACAATCGTGTCCGGCCGCCAGAAGGTGCTCGGTTGCGCCGAGAAGGACAACGCCTAGCGTCGCGTCACGTCGGCATACGAGGCCGAAGTGATCCGGCAGATAGGCACTCAACGCCCCCTCGGAACCCTCTGGCGCGTAGACGGCATATCCACGTCTGCCGACAGCGTGGGGAACCGCCTCGATCGTGGTCGCGATGTCACGAAGGAAGCAACCGGCAAGTGCTGCGGCACCGTCTGCGCCGAACCAAGGGATCATGCGCGTCTTGCTGGCGCCCGAGATCGGCGTTTTGCAGATGATGCCGATGGCGGCGGTTGGCGTCATGCGGATTAGCCTTTATCGCGTTGTGGTTAGTCGTAACATTTCGTCCTGCCGATACCGCCAGCAAAAATGCTTTGGCACCATCACACGTGCTACAAAACCCTGTGAACGCAGAGCGGACGGTCGACTTTGTGTTCGCATCACTGAGGTGTCAGCATCACGCGACCTGCGGTACTGCCCGCCCGGAGCGGCGATGGACTGTTGATGCTGGAGGAATTGAATGGACGTATTGGCGGCATCCGAGCCTGCTATTCTTGCCGACAAGCACTACGATGCTCCGTCGGTGTTTACAGCTAGCGGGTTATTGCGCGAGGCGCGCCGGCAGAAGGGCATCACTGATGCTCCCGTGCCTAAGGTTTGTGTTCTCGATCCAGATGGCGATCTGGTGCGCCGTCTGCGATGCGACGAGCGTGCAGGTAAAGACCCGAACTGGGCCTGCTACCACACTGAGCTGTTCAGACTGAATGAGCCCGGTTTCGAGATCGGAGTCGTCGGATGCGCAGTCGGCGCCCCATTCGCTGTACTGGTCGCCGAACAGCTCTTCGAGAGTGGCTGCCAGTTGCTCATTAACATCACGTCAGCCGGCCAACTCGTCCCCTTACGGCCGCCGCCCTATTTTGTCCTGATCGAGCGAGCCCTGCGCGACGAGGGGACGAGCCATCATTATCTGGCTCCGGCTCGGTTCGCCCACGCGCCTCCAAGTCTTCTGGACCGCCTTCGAGGTTCCTTCGACGATGTTGGGATCCCGGTCGTTTGCGGCGCGACGTGGACGACGGACGCGCCATTTCGCGAGACCGCGGCCGCGATCACCAAGCATCGTGCGGAAGGTCTCCTGGCGGTCGAGATGGAAGCCGCGGCACTCTACGCGTTCGCAGCGGCGCGACAGCGCGACGTCATCTGTTTTGCCATGGTCACAAACCAGATGGCGCAGGCCGCGATCGATTTTGAGAAAGGTGAGGCGGACGGCAGTGCAGCAGCGCTTGCACTCATCCGCGCGGTCATGAATTGCACCACTGAGCGAAAATGATTATGGAAGCGCTCTACAATCTGCTGCTGTCTAATCACAAAAACGCCCCTCGGCCTTGATGCGAATTTGCCAGTAACTTTGCTTTGAACCGCCGCCACCTCACCCAGAACGTCTAATACCAGTCCGCAAAAAGACTGACTCTGTTGCCGTTTAGCGATTCACGGGCGGATGCGCTCCTGGTTCCATTGCTCGTGGATCAATTGATTCGGGGCGGCGGTGATGGCGGCGATTGCACTGCAAGAGGGCATGACTGCACGAGAGTTTCGTCAGGCGGCGCGGGCGTCTGACGATACGCGGCAAGTGCGCCGACTGTTGGCGCTGGCGGCGATCCGCGATGGCATGAGCCGGACCGAAGCCGCCAAGATCGGCGGCATGGATC
>JANLPY010000399.1:0-3287 GCA_031367505.1 Hyphomicrobiaceae bacterium
CAACGCCGTGCTCGCCGCCGTCGGCAACAACTTCCGCCGCATCCTCAACTGGCTGGCGCTTTGGTTTGCGCTGATGTTGTGCACGCTCTGCGCGAGCAAAAAACAAACCACAGCGTGAAGACGGCGTTCTTCACGGACGACGAAGTTGTTGGGTTACGACCAGCAAGGGCGCTGGTCTAACCCAACCTTGCCCCCACCCGCGCCTCACGCCAACTTCACGTTCTTCAGCGGCAGGTTTCGCACGGGTTTGCCGGTGGCGGCGGCAATGGCGTTCAACACGCTCGGTGCGACGACGCAAATCGTCGGCTCACCGACGCCACCCCAGAAGCCGCCCGACGGCACCAATACTGTCTCGACTTTTGGGAACTCGGCCAATCGCAGGATCTCGTAAGTGTCGAAATTCCTCTCGACCATCGCGCCGTCCTTGACGGTGACTTCGCCGTACATAGTGGCCGCCAACCCATAAGCGACACCGCCTTCAATTTGCGCTGCAACCTGGTCCGGATTGACGACGTAGCCGCTGTCGGTCGCAAGCACCAGGCGATGCACCTTCAGCTTGCCCTTGTCCGACACCGAAACCTCGGCGACGGCTGCCGAATAGCTGCCATAGCCCATGAACTGCGCGATGCCGCGATGCACGCCCGGTGGCAACGGTTTGCCCCAACCGGCTTTTTCGGCGGCGGCATTGAGTACCGCCAAGTGCTTCGGATGCGGCGCCATCAACGCGCGGCGGAACTCCAGTGGATCCTTGCCGGCGGCCTTCGCAACTTCGTCGATGAAGCATTCGAGATAGACCGCGTTCTGGTTGGTGTTGACGCCGCGCCAGGGACCGACCGGCACATGCGTGTTGCGCATCGCGTACTCGATCAGCATGTTCGGCGCGGTGTAGCCAAGCAAACTGTCCGGCGTCGTGTAGAGCATGCCTTGCAGCTGGCGGTCGTCCTTGCCATCCTTGATCGCGGCGGGATTTGACCACGCGTTGATCGACTGGCCCGATACGCGCAAGTGCAGCGCGGTTAAATTGCCCGCAGCATCCAGACCCGCCTCCATCCGGCACTGCGAGATCGGCCGGTAGAAGTCGTGCATCATATCTTCTTCGCGCGACCAGATCAGCTTGACCGGCGTGCCAGGCAGCTCCTTGGCGATGGCCGTTGCTTGGCGCACATAATCTTGCGTGCCACCACGCCGGCCGAAACCGCCACCCAGGTCCATCTTGTAGACTTCGCACTTATCGAGCGGCAGTCCAGAGGCCTCGGAAAGTGCCGCGTGCGAGGCTTCACCGTTTTGCGTCGGCACCCAGATCTCGGCGCGCTCTGGAGTATAGCGCGCGGTGCAGTTCATCGGCTCCATCGTGGCGTGCGCGAGAAAAGGTGTGCTGTAAACCGCCTCGACCTTTTTCGCAGCGCCCTCGAGTGCTTTCGGCACATCACCAACTTTGACGCCCGCGTGCACGTTCGCAGCGCCTGGCGCTAGGCCTTCCTTGAGGTGCTCGGCAATGGTGGCGCTCGATACCTTACTGTTGGGCGTGTCCTCATACTCGATCGGCAGGGCGTCGAGCGCTTTTTTCGCGTGCCACCACGTGTCGGCGACGACTGCCACGGTGACGGCATCGACCTTGATAACCTTGCGGACGCCGGGCAGCCCGGTGACCTTGGCCTCGTCGTAGCTCTTGATCTTGGTGCCGTGCACCGGAGCAGCCTTGATCGCCGCATTCAACATCCCCGGCAGCTTGACGTCGATGGCATATTTCTTGGTGCCGTTGAGCTTGTCTGGCGTGTCGAGCCGCTTCATCGGCTTGCCGGCAATCTTCCAATCCTTCGGATCCTTTAGGGTGATGGCCTTCTGATCCGGCGGAGCAAGTTTAGCGGCTGCGGCTGCAACCTTGCCGTATCCGATCGTGCGCTTCGACGCGGCATGCTTGATGATGCCATCTGAAACCGTCAACTCACTGACCGGCACTTTCCACTGTTGGGCTGCGGCTTCCATCAGCATCATGCGGGCGGCAGCACCACCGCGTCTCACATAGTCTTGCGATGTCCGAATACCGCGACTACCGCCGGTGCCCATTTCGCCCCATACGCGTTTGCGTACATGGCTCTCGCCCGGCGTCGGGTACTCGTAGCGCACCTTTTTCCAGTCGCATTCGAGCTCCTCGGCGACGAGTTGAGCGAGGCCTGTAATGGTGCCCTGCCCCATCTCGGAGCGCACGACGCGAATGACGCAAGTGTCATCGGGCTTGATCACGACCCAGGCGTTCACCTCGGTGCCGGAAGCTGACGTTTTTTGGGCGACTGCGTCGGTTAAGTTGAAGCCTAGGGCAAGCCCGCCACCGCTGGATGCTATGACGAAATCGCGTCGCGAGATCGTGCCGGTACCAGTTTTTGACATCGCCATGTCGTTCTCCTGAAAGAATTATCGCAGAGGGTCGAAATTCTGGCGGAAAATTTGCCGATCGCTCGAATGCATCGCAAAACGATCAAAAGAATGACTGTGAACCGCGACGTTGACGATTATTTGATCATTAACGCAAACCGCGGAGCGTCATGGCGACGAGTATCTGGTGCCGGAAATACCATCGTGTCGCGATCGACGCGACGAGCGAATTCTACGAATGCCGTAGAGGCTTCGATATTGTCGCAGACCAGCACGCCACCGTCCGTCAAGCGATCCCAGGCCCATTCAAGCTCGAACCACATGGTGTCGAAGGTGTGCTCGCTGTCATGCAGGAAAAAGCCGAGCTCATCGGCTTCCGCGCCGAGGTTAGGCAGTATCTTAGTGCTGGCATCAAGGCGCAGATCCCAACGCTTGCCGTGCCGCTTCTGGGAAACGATCCAGCCGGCTTCTTTGCCGTGCGGGAGGAAGCCAACGTAACCGTCGTTGTTCGCGGGCATCGCGGCTGTGGGATACGATGGCAGATCGATTGAAATCAATCGGCCATGTCCGTTGCGCTCAAGCGCGCGCAAGAGAAATGCGCTCGTCAAGCCGTGCAACACACCGGTTTCGATCGCCACCTTGGGCTTCGTTGCGCGCAGCACCGCGTAGAGCACGATCCGATATAGGCGCATCTCAAAAATGCTATTGAAGTGTTTTGTCTTCCACGAGGAGACCGGTGCTACTGCTTGCTCGATCTCGCGCAGCAGTTCTTCATGGCTCTGTTCGACTTTCAAGTTGCGGCGTGAAGCAGGGCTTGCATGAGGCATCGTTCGGCTGAAAAGTTTTCGCCTTCGCGTTCGATCAACCTGCGCCATCCGAGATAGCTCGGCAAATATTTCGTGGCGACGCCGCGG
>JANLPY010000414.1:0-66460 GCA_031367505.1 Hyphomicrobiaceae bacterium
CAACGCCGTGCTCGCCGCCGTCGGCAACAACTTCCGCCGCATCCTCAACTGGCTGGCGCTTTGGTTTGCGCTGATGTTGTGCACGCTCTGCGCGAGCAAAAAACAAACCACAGCGTGAAGACGGCGTTCTTCACGGACGACAAATGGGTCTCGCGTGATGGGTGTCTGACCCTCTGGGTCTGACACCCATCACGATCGATCGAGGCGCTCACTCACCCTTGATCTTGAGGTCTGTGATCAACTTGCCCCAACGGCTCCGCTCACCAGCGATGAACGCGGCAATTTCGGTCCGGCTCGACCCGATCGTTTCGGCTTGCAGGCTCGCGAGCCGGTCCTTGACCATCGCCTCGGTGCACGCTTCCCGCACCGTCGCCTCGATAAGATCTTGGATCGGCTGCGGCGTGCCAGCCTTTACCCCCACGCCGAACCACGAGCCGGCCGAGTAACCCGGCACGGTGTCCGCAACCGGCGTATATTCAGGCGCTGTCGGCGAGCGCTTGAGCGTGGTGATGCCGAGTGGCTTTACTTTGCCGGCTCGCGCATGCGCGATGATCGAGGGCAGATTATCAAACATCAGATCGACCTGGCCGCCGAGCAAATCATTCACCGCTGGCGCACTTCCCTTGTAAGGAATGTGGGTCATTTCGATGCCGGTCATGTTCTTGAACAACTCGCCCGACAGATGGATGGTGGTGCCAATGCCCGACGACGCATAGTTGAGCTTGCCGGGATTGGCCTTGGCATAGGCGATCAGCTCGGCAACCGAGTTCACCGGCAGGTCGTGCCGCACGCACAGAAGGTTTGGAAAGCTGGTCACTTGGCTGAGCGGGATAATGTCCGTCTCGGCATTGTAGGGCAACTTATCGAACAGGAATGGGTTGGTCGTGATGTTCGGCGGGATGATCAGTATTTGCGTGCCATCGGCAGCGCCCTTGGCAACGCGATCGATACCGATGTTGGCGCCGCCACCCGGCACATTCTCGACCAGCACCGTGACCTTCCATTTGTTCGCCAGTCGATCGGCCATCAAGCGGCCAACGATGTCGGCAGCGCCGGCAGGCGCAAACGGTACAACGATCTTGATCGTGCGGCCAGCGGGATACACATCTTGAGCATGCGAGCTTATCGCGGAGAGGCTCACTCCTGCGCTAGCGAGGCCGAGGTTGAGCGCGCCTTGCGCGAAGGTGCGACGAGTGATTTGGGACATGGCGTTTCCGGGCTAGCGTTATTATTGATAGGGTCGATGATAGCCGTTACGCGCAAACTGACAACTGCGTCCGCGCGCTTTTGCTTTGCAAGATCCTGAGTGCGAACTTGACCTTAATCTTCATCGCCGCTGCGTTGAAAGCGTTCCAGCGTGCGCCGATCGCGTTTTGTCGGCCGTCCCGATCCGGCTTCACGTGCCCCTTGACCGGCCGCGACCTTTTCTTCGGCGGTGGGTGGAACAGGTACCGGCGTCAGATCCTCGAATAGCGTGGCCGCTTCGGCTGGCGGGCCTCGCCTGACACCGGCCGACGCCACTTTCAGTACCCGCACTCGCTCGTGTGCCGTCACGGTCAAAACATCACCGATCTTGACGGTGATGCTCGGCTTCTCGACATGCTCGCGGTTGAGCCGAACCTTGCCGGCCAACACCAGATCGGCAGCTTGCGTCCGGGACTTAACCACGCGCGCGAACCACAGCCACTGGTCGACGCGACGACCGGCGCCGGCAGCGCTAGCACCATCGTCGCCCCGTGCGCTCATGGCAGGCTCATGTTTTGCCTGATGTCTCGGATGTACCTTTGCTCATCGCCTCACGCAGAGCCATCAATTTGGCGAATGGCGAATCCGGATCGATCGCCCCCGGCTTCTTGGCCGGCGCAGACGACACGACAGTCATCGGCACGCGACGCTCTTCCCGTCCGCGCTGATCGCCGCCGCGCCCGCGGTCACCACGATCCCGATCGCTACGTCCACGGTCGCCTTGCCCGGGCCTATTGTCCTTTGCCGGGCCAGCCGCCCGTTTGTCGCGGTCATCCGGCTTGGTTTCGCGCGCACGATACCCCCGATTACTGTCCTCGGCAGGTTTGCGATCGGCATTCCGGTTGCCATCGCGACGACGTGCGTTGCGATCGACGCGAACGTTCTCAGCGCCGGGCTCACCTGCCAGTGACGCTGCAATTGAATCGTCGGGATTAGCCTGAGCTGGCGTGCCATCGGCCGCGACCGGGGCGACAACTTCACGCGCTCGATAACCCTCCGACGGACGCCGGCGATTACGTTTCGGTCGATCGGCCTGGGCTTCGGCGCCTTCAGTTGATGGGGCGGCTCGCTTGAACCGTTCCGGCCGCACATGGGCATCGCGACCACGACGGCGCGGACGCCAAACTTCTTCGAGAACAGGTTCGGCTGCAGTAATTTTTTCGCCAACAGTTTCGGCATCTGCAACCGCCTCGCCGGCCATTGCCGCAGCCTCGGCGTCCGAATGAGCGGTCTCAGCGTTCGCCGATGGTTCCGGGACGCTGGCTTCGATAGCCGGAATATCCGTTGCAGCGATCGCAGCCTCCGGCGGCTCTGAAACAGTCACAACGGAAGGCTCATCCGCTGACGCGGTTGTTTCAGAGGCAACCGCTGGCGATGTGCCGTCGGCTACCGTCGCACTTTCTGTCGCCGGCGCTTCCGCGACGACAACCGGCATCGGAGCCTTTAGCTTCTTCGGCCGTCGCTCATTCCAGAAGCCGAGGGTCTTCAAGACCTCGCCAAGCTCATCGGGTGAGCAACCCAGGATCGACATCATCTCGGGAGTGACAGTGAAAGCGCCATCGCCCGTCGAACCTTTGGGCGCAGTCGCAGACGGATTGTCGGCTGGCGCTCGCCAAGCAATCAGCGGCCGGATCAAATCGGCCAGCCGTTCTAGAATATCCATTCGCACCGCGCGCGGCCCGCAAGCATGATATCCGCAGGCCCGGTAGAACGGCTCGGGCAGCGCCTTGTCAACGACGAGGGAGGTCAGCCCCGGACGTGGCGGTTCAGGCAATTGATCGAGCGAGAGGCCATGCGCCGCCGCACTCTTCAACAGCCAGAGTACAAGCCGAAGTTCTGCCGCCGCTGGTTTCAGCAACAGCGGGAAGTAAACGTTGAACGCGCCGAACCGTACGCCATATTTGCGCAACTGAGCCCGGCCCGGCTGATCTAACGACTTCATTTCATCCGAAACGCTCTCGCGCTTCAACACACCGAAGTTCTCGGTCAACCGAAACGCGATGCCGCGCGCGAGCCCAACGACATCGTCGGCCTTCGAAATATCAACCAACGGCTTGAGCTTGATGGCGATGTTTTCGGCCATCCAGGCATTCAACCGTTCCTGGACCTTCTCTTTGTCCGGGCCTTGCAGATGTTCGTCGACGAGCAGCACGACCTGCGGCTTCAACGGATCTTCGCCGGGTTCTAGACGGGCAATCTCCTCGTCGCGCCACAAGATCTTGCAGGTCCGCGTCAGCTTGAATGCGTCAGGCTTTGCCGACGCCACGCGACGCGCACGCATCGCCAGTTCCTTGGAAAGCACCTGAGACGCGGCATTGCGAGACGCTTTACCGTGGATGCCTTCGCCTTGCGCTTCCGGTGTAAACATAAAGCCGCGCAACCGCCCGATCGGATGGTTCTCGACTCGGATCGCGCCGTCCTCGGCGATTTCAGCCTTCAGCTCTTCGTTAAGGCGCATACCCTTCATCAAGGCGCTGGTCTTTGCGTCGACAAATCGCTGCGTCAGGCTTTCATGCATCGCGTCCGACAATGCGTCCTCGATCTGGCGGGTGCGCCCCTGCCAGTGCAACGGATCCTTCAGCCAATCCGCGCGATTGGAAACGAACGTCCAAGTGCGGATATGTGCGAGACGGTTCGACAAGGTATCGATGTCGCCATCGACGCGATCGGAGAACGCCACCTGTTTGGCAAACCA
The DNA here is from genome assembly GCA_031367505.1 of Hyphomicrobiaceae bacterium. Taxonomy (GTDB): domain Bacteria; phylum Pseudomonadota; class Alphaproteobacteria; order Rhizobiales; family Hyphomicrobiaceae; genus JAKFWF01. The sequence continues at coordinate 3,941 of JANLPY010000414.1, forward strand.
ATCCTCGTCGATCTTGCGATCGCCCGTCATGATCGACTTGTAGAGTGTGGCGACGAGTTCAGCGTGGTTCTGGCTCGATATTTTGCGGTAGTCGGGAACTTGGCAGACATCCCAAAGCAGCGACACTGCCGGCGCGCCTCGCGCTAGATCAGCGATCTCTCGATCGGCACTCACCATTTCAAGAGCCAACAGATCATCAGCTGTGCGCGCGCGCATTAAACGCGGCTCGCCCGGTGCCTGGCGCAAGCTGGCATGCAAATTGTCGAGCGAAGAGAAGTCGAGAGTGCGGCCGCGCCATTGCAACAACTTGGCCGGATCGAACTGGTGATTCTCCAGGCGCTCAACCAGCTCATTATCGAGTGGTTCGACGTCACCGGTAACACCGAACGTGCCGTCGTTCATATGCCGGCCAGCGCGACCGGCGACCTGCGCCAGCTCGGCCGGCGTCAACATGCGATGGTTCTGCCCATCGAATTTGCGGACACCGGCTAGCGCCACATGTTCCACGTTGAGATTGAGCCCCATGCCGATCGCGTCGGTCGCGACGATGTAATCCACATCGCCCGACTGATAAAGCGCGACCTGCGCGTTGCGCGTACGTGGCGACAGCGCACCCATCACTACTGCCGCTCCACCTTGCTGGCGACGGATCAGTTCCGCGATCGCATAAACTTCGCTCGCCGAGAACGCCACGATGGCCGTACGCCCCGGCAACCGGGTAATTTTTTTCTGACCGGCGTAGGTGAGCTTGGAAAGTCTGGGCCGCGAGATAAAGTTTGCGCCCGGGATCAACTCGGCAATTGCGTCGCGCATCGTGCCGGCGCCAAGCAGCAGGGTTTCCTGACGCCCGCGCGAATTCAGCAGCCGATCCGTGAAGACATGGCCCCGCTCCGGGTCGCAAGCCAGCTGCACTTCATCGATCGCGACGAAATCGACGTCGATCTCGCGCGGCATGGCTTCGACCGTACACACCCAATAGCGCGCGCTATCCGGCTTGATCTTCTCTTCACCGGTGACAAGAGCAACCTTGTCGACGCCGACACGGGTGACAATCTTGTCGTACACCTCCCGGGCGAGCAGCCGCAGTGGCAGACCAATCATCCCGGTGTTGTGGCCAAGCATCCGCTCGATCGCGAGATGCGTCTTGCCGGTATTTGTCGGACCCAACACAGCCGTAACATTGCGGCTGCGTGTCTCGTAATTGATGGGCATTTAGTTAGTTTCCCGAGCCTTGTGGGTAGTTGATCCCGTTGCCATTGCAGAGGCGGGCTGCCAGATCAAGCAGCAATAGCAAAGTACGTCCATCTCTACTCCGGATCGGCGTACTTGTTTAGTGAACCAGCGCGATCTGCTTTTGGCCTGGTGCCACGATATCCATGCGCTGCAGCAGCATAGTTCCCGTTCCCCATTTAGTGGCAACCGTCACGCGATACGGCACCAGCAAATTCGCACTGGGCACCGGGCGAAGAGCGACTTCGATGTCGGTCTTTTCGGTCGCAGCCTTCGTTTCATCATTGTTCTTGTAACCCGCAATGGGCACATAGCGAACCTTACACACAAATCCGACGCCGGGCTGACCGCTCGGGCGCGTCTCCGCCACTTTCTGTTGGCCGGCCGGGGTCAAGATCAAGTCAAAGCGCTGTTTGCCATCGAAAATCTTCATCCGCCGGTCGCAGGGTGCAGCACTGGTCGCACGCGTGAACATCATCACCGCAGTGAGCGGATCAAGCGCCTCCGCCACATGTTCAGGCAGCAATGGCACATATTTGGGACCACCGGGATTGCTTGGTGGCACGATGCTGACCTGATTGATCGCATGATCCTTGAAGCTCATCCGGATCGAATTGGTTTTCGTGCCGCCAATAAGGGGCTTTCCCTTGCTGCTGAACGAATACACGAGGGGCTTTGGCTGGTCGGCCAACAGCTTGCCGCTGCCGGCCAGATTGCTAGACCACGTGTAAATGAGCGGGATCTTGACCTCGGCAGTGCCGGTCGATGTGTAGTCCGAGCCCTCGATACGGCTCTGAAACTGAAGTTTGCCAATCTCGCCAAAGCCCGTAAAATTCAATTTGTAGGAGGATGTGACTTGGATTGGCCAGGACTGCGCTGCTTCGGCGCGAACTGGATTGTCGACGAGCAAAGCAGCGGCAACTGCAACTACAGCGGCGATCGAGCCGAATTTATTGAACATACGACGACGGCCCCCAGACTTCGTTTACACCTAACTCGCCCCAACAGCCGAGCCTTTGAGCGCCGATTAGGTTCGATTTTGGTCGATTCTATGTCGCGTCCATGTCGCGGTCTGCGACAGAAACCGCTCGGCCGGTAGCTGCCACAATGTAAGCAAAGCGTCAAAAAGCAAGCGGAAGTCTTGACGAGACGGCGCAGCCCCCGTACACACCAATTTGGAATTGCTGGGGCCTTGCGCCGCCAGCCGCTTATCCCGTGATTCATTCCCGAGCGATAACGCGACGATATCATCCGCGCCTGTCATAGACACGCGCGAAAATTGGAGTTGGTTGTCATGACGAGGCGTTGTGAGTTGTCTGGCAAGTTGCCCATGTCGGGCAACAATGTCAGCCACGCTGAAAATAAGACGCGCCGCAAGTTTCGTCCGAACTTGTGCAATGTTTCGCTGATCAGCGACACGCTTGGTGGCCGCCGTTTCCGTTTGCGCGTCAGTGCGCATGCGTTGAAGACGGTCGAGCATCGCGGCGGCCTCGACGCTTTCCTACTGAAGGCTGGCGATGATGATTTGTCGGTTCGCTGCCTGAAGCTGAAGCGCGAGATTGCCAAGGCTAAAGCCGAAGCTGCAGCGGCCGCTCCCAAGGCTGCCTGATCTTTCGCAATTGGGCGTGAACTCGAGAATAAAGCCTCGCTGTCATTCCGACGCGGGGCTTTTCTGCGTTTGTTCTACGCGTGTGCCCGCATGCAGGGAGTGTCCGCAATTACCGGCGCACCGCCGCCTGCGGTTTTTCCTGGTTTGCCACATCGTTTAGGATGAACTGAAGCAGAACCGTTCGTTGGACGAACGTACTAAAGTTGTCGTCGGAAATTAAAGTCAGCACGGTCTCGCCTTTGGGTGAACGATGAATGCTCAGCCCCTCCATATTGTCGATTTCGTAGTTCATATCGGCATCGAGCAGAACTTCGCCTTCCATCAAGATGCCGCCGCGCACTTCCGATGGCTGGAACCGGCGCAGGCGGATCTTGACGCCCTCATACCAGCTGCTCCAGCGAAATCGCCGCTCAAGCACCAGTAGGCTGCCATCCGCCAAACTCTTGCAGTCCGTGAGATCGTAGCCGTCGATATTGCGAATGGTGAGCGTGGTCCAGGCGGATGCGGTTGCAGCGCTACCGGCCGGTAGCATCCAACCCGTATGCTGATTGCCGGTCTTGTCGGGAAAACGCTCGGACAGTGTAATGATCGCACCCTTGTTCGGGCCGCCGCGAAGAATGCAAACCGACTCGAGCGACTTGTTTCGCTGTTGCCGGCGCACGTCTGGCGGCAAGGTCAAATTACCGATAGGGGCGCCTAAACCCTTCTCTGTAATCGGAAATTTTCCAATCCGATGATTTTGCTCGAATGATACGAGAACCAGCCCCTTGGAAAGCGTACCTTCGACCAGCACCACGCTTTCCGCATCCCGGTCGCGGTCCTTCAGAAGCGGCGCGCCACCGAAGCCTGTGATCGGGCCGATGCGCGCATCGCGGATGCCCGAAGGCGCCGAACCATCATAGGTCAGCTGCCCCGTCATCCATACTCCGGCATCCGATATCGCCAAAAATTTGCGGCCATCGGAATCGATTTCGAGGCCAGACCAGCCACCAAACGACGATGAAGGAGAGGTCAACACGAGCCCGCCGCGAAAACTGAGTTTGCCGAACGTCTGAGATCCCGGCGACGATTTTCCGAAACTGCTGATCCGCTTGGCGTCGACCTGCACCACCTCGATCGCATCGGCTGAGGCGTCGGGCTTAGAATCCGCACGTGCCCCACCCGTTAGGCAAATAGCCAAGAAACATACCACGACCGCTGCGCGCTTGCGCGGCATGGGTTGGACGCCGAAGGTGGTTGGGCTCATGCGGGCCGGCTCGTTGGAGGACTTCGCGTGACGCTGAACTAACTCCCGTCGCTTGCCAGTCAAACCGGGCAATATAGCGACGTCAGCTCAACGTACACGAACCGGCGCATCGCCTGGCCACGAAAAATTTGATGATTGGCCGCCACTCCAAAATCCGCCTTGCCCCTGGGCTACTTGGCCAAGGGCAAGCGGTGCACTTGCCTGGATGCGCTGTCGTGCAACTTGGCTTGGTGGCGCCTCGCCCGTTGCCGGAGTCGATCGCGGCGTCGCACTTTTTGCCGTCCTGTTCGACGGTGTTTTTGTCGCAGTAGCGACAATTGCGGGCTCAGGTGCTGAAACCGGTTCCGCGCTATTTGAATTGGCATCCGATACCAAAACGGACTGTTGCGACCCCGATAGAGCAGGCACCGGATTTGGCTCCCCTTTAGCGGCCCCGACAGGACCCGGCCTTGTAGCGCCCTCATTGGTTGCGTATGCGCGATGCCGGTCAAGCTCAGCGTCCGACCACGGCTCGGGCTTGCAGGTGCAGCCCTGCACTAACGCTTTTCGATACTTGAATGCTGCCGGCAGGCGGGCATAGGCACGCCCGGTAAGATCGACGGCGTCTTCAATTTGACCGCCATTGCTGGGGAAATGAAACAGCTTCGCTTCTGACTTGCAACTCGATGAGCAGGTATTCGCGTCGCGATAGAACTTGGAGCGTGATGCTGAAAAGCTAATCGGCCAATAGAAGCCGTCGCACATACGCACACAGACAGTTCGATGCGAACGGCTGCTCCACTGTTGACAATGGCGCCGCCAGCACCAGGCGGCAGCAAACGGTTCTGGCCACTGGCTAACGGCTGGGACGCCGCAGAATTGGGTCCGCCGAACAGCGTTTCGAAAAATGACTGCGCGTGAACCGGCCCGCAAGATCCGGCGGTTCCGACTGCCGCCAACACCGCCAGAACAGCCAACCGCAACCAATTCTGAAACCGCATGTGCCATCAACTCACGCAAAATGGGTGCTCTGGGCACCTTACCGTCGCGAGTTATGACCGAGTTAGGCTAACAATCTCTTGTGAGCGGTTTTCAACGGGCCGAAAATATCGCAACTCGCCAATCTCGCGACTGCTTGGAAAGGCCCGGTGCTGCAGCTATCTCTATGGCGCCCATGCCCTGCGAAGCGGCTGCATGGGCTCCCAATCGCATCGATGGTGCATCTAAAACCTGCTTGGACTTAGCCGAAGCCAACCCCTTACTGTTGTTGGCAGTATGTTTGGGCGTCACTTTTACACCGCCCTTGGCGATCGCTTTTGGAGCGACCACAGCGGTTGCATCGTCTCCATTACGCTTTACCTGCTCGACGTTGGTCGCCTGATCAACCTGTTCATTATCAGTAACGACAGAAGCAGATCGAACTCCGGCTATAATCGAAACCGGCCCAGGCACAATACGTGGATACTTGCCCGTGCCGCCATCGGCACCCGGTGCAATTGCGTTGTTCAATAGCCCAACGCCCGTAAAATTGCCGGTAACATTGGAGTTGACCGTCGGCTTAGCATCGATCGTCTTCAACGTCAGATTAGCTGTCGTCGCTTTTTCGTTCTGCGCAGAATTGGCAGCTCGTTTCGCGCTCTGGCCGCCCTTCGATTTCTTGTCTGAATTGGCCTCGCCTGCCGCCTCGGCCTGCCGCATCGATTTCTTTTTGGCCGCTTCATCTGCATAGCGACGATGCCGATCCATGGCTTCCTTCTCCCATGGATGGGGATTGCACTTGCAGCTCTGATCTAGTTTGGCTCGAAACAGGAAAGCGGTCGAAAGCTTCGAGTATGGCTGGCCTTTCAAATTGACCATTTGCTCGGGCTCTTGGCCCGGATTTTCATACACGTAGAGCTTCGCGGGCGACGAGCAGCTATTTTCGCATACGCTTTGATCGCGCTCGAAGTTATCCTCAGCGGTAGCGAAGCTTATTGGCCAGAAATATCCGTCGCACATCCGGACGCACACTGTGCGATGGCCACCTTGCTGCGACGAACGACGCGAGCCAACGTCATTCAATGACTGTGATTTGTCATCTAACAGACCGCTGCCACCCTCACCCAACAATCCGCTGCTTGTTGGCAAGGGACGTGAGCCACGCCCACGATCCTTGGCTTGATATTCAGCCTTCAGATTTTGCAACCATGCGTCACTCTCCAATACGGAGGAGGCGGTCGTGACTTGCGCAACCTTTGTCTCGCCGCTGTCCGCATCGCCAAGCTGCATCAGCCTGCCAACGGGGCCCTCCGCCTGTTGTACGACACTTACTGCGGCGCTAACGAGAGCCAGGCACAATCCGGCAACCAGCAGTGCATAAAGCGATACAGCATACTCAATCCGCAATCGCCGGGGCCAACTCGTCAGCCAATTTACCAAAACACGCATCAGTCACATACTCGGATCGCGGCGATAAACGCCGTTGCATTAACAGAACCTTAAGAGGTAGCAACGACCATGCCAACTCCGCACACGGCATATCTGTTTCCCAAGTTTACTTGGGAGCAAGCCGAATAGCGCCGTCCAATCGAATGGACACACCGTTCAGCATGATATTTTCCGCGATGTGAACGGCCAATTGTCCATATTCCGATGGGTGACCCAAGCGCGACGGAAACGGCACCGTTGCTGCCAACGAATTCCGCGCCTCCTCTGGCAATCCATCAAACATCGGCGTGTGGAACAGGCCGGGCAATATTGCGCACACCCTTATCCCGTCACGCGACAAGTCGCGCGCAACCGGCAACATCATCGACTGAACCCCGCCTTTCGAAGCGGCATACGCCACCTGACCCATTTGACCATCCTCAGCCGCCACCGAGGCGGTCGAAATCATAACGCCGCGCTCGCCATCGGGTTCCAGCGGTGACAAGCTCATCATGCCGGCCGCGCACTTGGCGATCATGGTAAACGTGCCGATGAGGTTCACTTGAATGACCTTCGCAAACGTCGCGATATCGTGCGGTTCGATCGCGCCGGTTTCCTTCACCCGCCGGGCAATGCGCTTGCCGACGGCGATGCCGGCACAGTTGACGAGGATCCGCTCCTGACCATGCGCCGCGCGGACCGAGGCCAGCGCAGCGTCCACACTCGCCTCACTGGTCACGTCGCATTCGGCATATGCTCCACCCAGTTCCTTGGCGAGCGCGGCACCCGCTGCTTCATTTAGATCCAGAATGCCGACCTTGACGCCTTTCGCTGCGAGAGCACGGGCGGTTGCGGCACCGAGACCCGAGGCACCACCGGTGACGACGGCTGCGACATCCTTGCCGAGTTGCATGGAATTGGCTCCTATTGTGAAATGGATTTAGCCGCCTTCAGGCGCTGAACTTGTCTCTTAGGCTCTGGCGGGCACTGGCGTCTAGCCTCCTACACACGCCTGAAGGGTTGCGTCGCTTACAGAAGCGCGCTTTGCTGCGTCATCGTCGACCGCAACATCGGAACTGACATGGCGCACAACGGCTTCATCGACCTCTATAGCGATACGCAGACACGACCATCTGCTGGCATGCGCCGTGCGATGGCTGAGGCGGAGGTTGGAGACGAGCAGCGCGGCGAGGACCCCACGACAAAGCGGCTCGAAGAACGAGTGGCCGATATGCTCGGCAAGGAAGCCGCGGTGTTTTTACCGTCCGGCACGATGTGCAATCAGATTGCCATGGCGGTCCATTGCACAGCCGGCGACGAGATCATCGCCGCCGATACCGCACACGTATTCATCTCTGAAGCGGGCGGTGCATCTGCGTTGTCGCGAGCGCAAACTTGGCCGATCAAGTCGGATATGGGGCTTTTCACCGCCAAGGATGTAACGGCCGCCTTGCGCGATTCCAGCAGCCGTCACCAGCCGCGCTCGCGCCTTCTCGTTATCGAGCAGACTGCCAACATGGGCGGCGGCCGCGTATGGCCATTAGCGCAGATTGCCGAGGTCGCTGCCGCCGCACGCGCGGGCGGGCTGCTGGTCCACATGGATGGTGCCAGATTACCCAATGCCGTTGTCGCATCCGGTATCAGCGCCAAAGCCATGACCCAACACGTCGATACCGCCTGGATTGATTTGTCGAAAGGCCTCGGCTGCCCCGTTGGCGGTATCCTGGCCGGAACAAAGGGTTTCATCCACGAAGCGTGGCGGTGGAAGCAGCGCATCGGCGGCGCGCTCCGTCAGTCAGGAATCGTAGCGGCGGCCGGGCTATATGCGCTCGATCACAATATGGAATTGCTGGCCCACGACCACGACAATGCAAAATTGCTCGCGCAGAAGATTGCCGAAATTCCCGGCCTGTCATTGTCGAATGGGCAACCGCAATCGAATATCGTATTTTTCCGGGTTGACGCTGCGAGCCGTACATCAGCTGAGGTATGCGCTGCGTTGCTAAAGAAAAATGTCCGAATGGGCGCATTCGGCGGGCCGAACGGTCGAATTCGTTGTGTGACACATCTCGATGTAAGCCGCTCCGACATCGACCACGCCGCCGCAGCACTGGCTGATGTAATGAAATAAGGGTTGGACGCCAGCTCCTCCCCAGACCGAAAAGTCGGATCACTAGGAAATGTCACTTGAGGGCACTACCGCCTGCAGCTAAGTCTTACCATGATCAATCCGGCCACTTCACCTTGACGCGCCCCTTCAAGTTGACGAAGTGTCATTGCTGGCTACAAAGCCGCTCTCGGTATATAGGCCCTAACAGTTGGGCGACAGGGATTTGGCATGAACCGTTTCGATCGGCTATTCGGCACGCGTGGTGAAGCGCGCGTTCAATTCGGTGATGGCGACTTCAAGGTATTGGCGAACGGTGATTTTGTGCGCTGTGCCGTGACAGGCGAACCGATCGCGCTCGGCGATTTGCGCTACTGGAACGTGGCGCGGCAGGAAGCATATGCCTCCGCCGCAATTTCACTTCAGCGAACTCTCGATCTGCGCGACAAAGAGCGCGACTAAGAATTACCCCTCACCCGCTCTTACGCAGCACCCATCGAAGGCTTAGCTGCCTCGCGTGCTGCATTCACCACTGCGATCGCACTCATGTTGAGCAACCCGCGAACCGTTACCGATGGGGTGACGATGTGAACCGGCTTGGCTGCCCCCAACAGGATCGGCCCAAGCACGATCGCGCCGGAAACGACCTTCAGCAAATTGAAAGCAATGTTGGCCGCGTCGAGCCCTGGCATAATGAGCAAGTTGGCCGCGCCCTTCAATCGCGAATTTGGGAAAATTTCATCACGGATGAAAGGTGAGAGCGCCGCATCCGCGTGCATTTCGCCTTCGACTTCGAGATCGGGCGCCCAGGAATGAATGATCTCCAGTACTTCGCGCATCTTGCCCGCTGAGGTGGTGCTTTCCGAACCGAAGTTGGAATGCGACATCAACGCCAGCTTTGGCACGATGCCGAAGCGGCGCACTTCTTCCGCTGCCAGCAACGCGATTTCCGCAAGATGCTCGGCATCGGGATCATAGCTGACATACGTATCGGCCATGAACAATGGTCCCGTCGGCAAGATCAGCCCCGAGACCGTGGCGAAACCACGGACCCCGCCGCGCTTACCGATCACCTGCGAAACGTGCCGCAACTGTGTCTGATAGCGCCCGACCGCGCCGCAGATCATGGCATCGGCATCGCCGCGCTTTAATAGCAAGCCAGCGGTGACCGTGGCGCCGCCACGCACAATGCGTCTCGCATGCGAAGGAGAGACACCTTGACGCTCGACCAAACGCTCGTACTCGACCGTCATCGCCGGCACACGCGGATCGCTATCCTGGTCGAAAATCTCGTAGTCCCGATCAACCTTCAGGCGCAATCCCAGATGCGACATCATACGCTTTATGGTCTCGCGACGACCGACCAGAATGGGCCGTGCGAGCTTTTCCGTAATGACCTGCTGTGCCGCCTGCAGCACGTAAGGGTGCTCACCCTCAGCAAACACCAGGCGCATGGGCGAACGCGCATGTTCGCGTTTGGCCGCGTCAAACACCGGCTTCATCACGAAGCCCGAGCGATATACAAACCTCGAGAGTTTCTCTCGGTAGACTTCGAAATCAGCAATGGGCCGGGTTGCGACGCCACTTTCCATCGCTGCTCGCGCAACGGCCGGGGCGATTTCCAAAATGAGACGCGGATCGAATGGTTTGGGCAGGATGTACTCTGGTCCAAAAACGAAAGTCTCTGCCTGGTATGCTGACAGCACCACATCGGATGCTTCGCTCTCGGCAATTGAGGCCAGAGCCACAACGGCCGCCTTCTTCATTTCCTCATTGATGGTCGTCGCACCCACATCGAGGGCACCACGGAAAATGAACGGGAAACACAAGACGTTGTTGATTTGGTTCGGATAGTCGGTTCGTCCCGAGGCGATCACTGCGTCCGGCCGGACGGCCTTGACGTCTTCCGGCATTATTTCTGGCGTGGGGTTGGCGAGAGCAAATATCAGCGGCTTGGCCGCCATCTGCACAACCATCTCTTTGGTGACGATACGGCCGGCGGACAACCCTAGAAATATATCGGCGCCTTTGATCACATCGACCAATTGCCGTGCATTCGTGTCACGCGCATAAGGCTCCTTATAGGGGTCCATCAGCTCCTTGCGGCCCTTGTAGACGACACCCTTGATATCGCAGACAACTATATTGTCATGCCTGAGCCCAAGGCTAACCAGAAGGTTGAGGCAAGCCAAAGCGGCCGCTCCCGCTCCCGAGCACACGAGTTTAACATCGGCGATATTCTTGCCGACGATTTTCAATCCATTGACGATACCAGCGGCAACGACAATTGCGGTGCCGTGCTGATCGTCGTGGAACACTGGGATCTTCATGCGCGCGCGCAACTGGCGCTCGATCTCGAAGCATTCGGGGCTCTTGATATCTTCGAGATTGATGCCGCCAAATGTCGGCTCGAGGCGTGCCACGGCCTCGACGAAGGGGCCTATCTCTTTTTCGTCGATCTCGATGTCATAGCAATCGAGGCCCGCAAACTTCTTGAACAGAACAGCCTTGCCCTCCATCACCGGTTTGGAGGCCAATGGACCGATGTCGCCGAGACCAAGAACGGCAGTGCCATTGGTGATGACGCCAACGAGATTACCGCGTGCGGTGAAGCGCGTCGCATTCGCCGGATCATCAAAAATCGCCATGCAAGCGTGGGCAACGCCGGGCGAGTAGGCCAGACCCAAATCGTGTTGATTGGCAACCGGTTTCGTCGCGTGAATGGCGATTTTTCCTGGCGGATCGGACTCGTGGTAGTCCAAGGCCTGCTGGCGTAACGTATCGTCCGACATCTTGTCGTGCCCCTTCGTGTATAATCGAGACTAGCTTGCACGTTAATCGTCGATTTGGAAGGAGGATACGCCTCCGAACGGCCGGAAGCGCGCGCGAAATCGTCGTAAATTGAACAGCCAAATTACAGTAATTGGAGTAGGCTTTTCGCAGAGCTGGCTTGCCATGGAGACTACGGCAATGACCCCCGTTGATACGCTGCGTGAATTGCAAAATCGCAAACCCGACCACAGCTTGAACCAGTCGTTCTATCAAGATCCATCGTTGTTTCGGATCGAACTCGACGCGATCTTTTATCGCGAATGGATTTTCGCTGGCCACGATTGTGAAATCACCAATCCGGGCGACTACTTCACATTCTCGATCGGCGACTGCGCGATCATCGTCAATCGCGACGCATCAGGTACCGTCAGAGCGCATCACAACTCGTGCCGGCATCGCGGTTTTAAAGTGTGCGACGCCGCGAAAGGCAACGTCAAACGCCGCTTCGTGTGCCCCTATCATCAATGGTCATACGAACTGGACGGCAGTTTGGCGCGGGCCCGCGGTATGGGCGACGATTTTGATCCGGCTAGTCACGGCTTAAAAACCGTGCATGCGCAAAGCGTGGCTGGATGGATTTTCGTCTGCGTTGCAAAACATGCCCCCGACTTCGAAGCATTCCGCGCCACGGTCGAGCCCTATCTCGCTCCTTACGATCTTGCAAACACCAAGGTTGCCCAAGAGCAGACGATCATCGAGAAAGGCAATTGGAAACTCGTGATGGAAAATAATCGCGAGTGCTATCACTGCGTCGGCTCGCACCCCGAACTCTGCCGCACGTTCCCGGATACTCCCGTCCACGCCGGCCCCGACGCCGCTGCCGATGCGCACCAAGTCGCAAGCTTCGTCGAACACTGGGAGGCAAAGGGCCTGCCCGGACGATTCAAGATTGCCGCCGACGCACAATACCGCGTCATGCGTCTGCCGTTTCTCGATGAGGCGCGCTCGATGACGATGACCGGTCAGCCAGCGGTTTCAAAACGCCTTGGCCGTGCGCCACAAAATGAAAACAGCGGCGATGTCCTGCTCTATCATTGTCCGTCGACTTGGAACCACATCACCGCCGATCACGCTTTGAGTTTCCGTTGCTTGCCGATCAGTGCCACCGAGACGCAACTGACAACGAAGTGGCTCGTGCCAAAGGACGCTGTCGAGGGGCGCGATTACGACCTTAAAACGCTCACCGAAGTCTGGACCGCGACCAATGCTCAAGACATGGCCCTTGTCGAGCGCAACGCCGAGGGTATCCGCTCGCCGGCTTACGAACCAGGACCATACTCGCCTGTCCACGAAACCGGTGTCATGCAGTTTGTCGATTGGTATTGCGGATCGATGGAACGCAATCTAGGTGGCGAAACATCGAGGTTGCGTGCGGCGGAGTAACGCCAAAATCTCACGCCGCAGCCGCCTCCGCCATCGCGACAATGCGATCGAGCATGGCGCTTTCCGGCCGCGTTAACTCATCGACGATCGTGAAGTGATTGGCGTCAGGAATGATGGCGCATTCGGCAGCCATCCCTGTGGCCGACCACTGCTTCGCAAAATCGTTCGCCTGACGAATGAACTCCGAACTTTCAGCACCACCGGCAGCGGCGACAAAGCTGCCCACGGTGGATGGCGTCCGCCCCAACATCGGGCTGACAGCCTTGGCTGCCGCGTCATCCAACCCCAACGCATCATTGAGCGACGTGCCCACCAGCGGGCGCAGATCGTATACGCCGGAAATTCCATAAGCCGCCGTTATCAAATCGCGCGGCGCACCTTCAATTTTGCCGCGCGCCATCAATGACGCGGCCAGATGTCCGCCAGCAGAATGACCAACGAGCACGGGGCGCACTTTGGTTCGCGCCCACAAACCAGCTAGCAAAATTGCAATTTCATCAGCGATGTCACCGATCCGCACTTCGGGGCACAGCGAATACGACGGGATCGCCACGGACACACCGCGCGCCAGTAGTTCACGCGCGACGAACGCGTAGTCGCGGCCGTGCCCACGCTGCCAATATCCGCCATGAATATAGACGACCAGCGGCGCACCCTGGTCAACGTCGGCGGGATAAAAATCGAAGACCTGCCGAGGTTTGTTGCCATAAGAGATATCGCGTTCCCCGGGCAGCTCGCGACGCGCCAACTCCGCCGCCTCAGCCCAACGCGCCATGATGGCCGGCGAGTTGGCCACCCGCGCACGGTTATTGTACTCGGCTTCCATATCCAGCGCGGGCATTGGCTATCTTCCTCAGGCGGCAACGGCTGGATTGGCACGGGCATCCTCGGCGATCATGTCGGCTGCCTTTTCGCCAATCATGATCGTCGGCGCGTTCGTATTGCCCGAGGTCATCGTTGGCATGATTGAGGCGTCAGCAACGCGCAATCCAGAAATACCGTGCACGCGAAGTCTTTCATCGACCACCGCCTTTGCATCGCGCCCCATCTTCGCGGTGCCGCACGGGTGGAAGATCGTGGTGCCCATATCGCGCGCGAATTTCATCAATTGGTCATCGCTCGTGTGCTCGCGGCCCGGCACATGTTCGCGTACCGTGATATCGGCAAACGGCGACCTTGCAACGATACGACGTGCCAGCTTCATGGCGTCGAGCAGCACGCGCTGATCGATATCAGCTTCGAGATAATTCGACACGATCGACGGTTTAACCGCCGGGTCGGGCGATGTTATCCGCAGCCAACCGCGGCTCTCCGGACGAAGCTGACAGACCGATACGATTACGCCTGGAAACTTATGCAAGCCCTTCCCCGGCCCTTCGCCGGAAAGCGGAATAAAGTGGAACTGAATATCCGGAATGTCGACCGACATCGTCGACTTGGTGAACACGCCAACCACGCCCGCGCCGAAAGTCAGCATGCCCCGGCGACGAAACACGTAGTCCATGCCCGTCAATAGTTGCAGCCAACGGCTATGCCAGACCTCGTTGAGGCTACCTCGCGCGCTCATCTCGTAGACCAATCGGGCCTGATAGTGATCCTGCAGGTTCTCGCCAACGCCGGCCAATTCATGCCGCACATCGACGCCCGCCGACTTGAGCACCCCGCCTGGCCCAATGCCCGACACCTGGAGCAGTTGCGGCGATCCGATTGCGCCAGCCGACAGGATCACCTCCCGTCGCGCACGAACCACTTCGATGGCGCCGCCACGACGAATCCGCACGCCGGTGGCATGCCGGCCATCAAGTATAATCGATTGCGCCTCGGCGTTGGTGATGACATGCAAATTCTGCCGCGACTTGATCGGGCGTAAATAGGCAACCGCCGTACTCGATCGCCGCCCATTGCGATTGGTGAGCTGATAGTAGCCAACCCCTTCTTGAGTGGGTCCGTTGAAATCCTTGGTGAACGGTATTCCTTCGGCCACGCAGGATTTTACGAACGCCTCGCAAACCGGATTGGTCATATGCAAATCAGAAACGCCGAGCGGTCCATCGGCACCGTGCAACTCGTCAGCCCCGCGCTCCTGGCATTCGGCGCGTTTGAAATACGGCAAGACGTCCGCGAATGACCAACCAGCGTTACCCAGTTGACGCCAAACATCGAAGTCGTGTGACTGACCACGCACATAGAGCAATCCATTGATCGCGCTTGTACCACCGAGTACACGGCCGCGTGGCCAGTTGATCGTTCGCCCGCCGAGATGCGGCTCCGGGCCTGATCCGAACTGCCAAGTGATCAGGGGGTTGAGCACGTTTCGATAGTATCCGGCCGGAATGTGTATCCATGGATTGGTGTCTCGGCCACCAGCTTCTAGCAACGCAACAGTAACGCTCGGATCGGCGCTCAAGCGATTGGCGAGTACACAACCGGCGGACCCCGCACCGATGATTACGTAGTCATAGCTTCCCAGCACAACTTGATTTGCCATCGCACTTTCCCTGTCGTCCCTCTAATTTGTTGTCGCGATGATACGAGCGGTGCGCTAGGTTTGCCAACGGTTGGGCTAGGTTCGGCAGGCATGCGAGTGCTGAGGATCTCCTCCGATTCGCATAAGTGCTGTCTCAGAGCACATTCCGTCTTCAAACAAAATGAAAGCAAAGCCAACATGGCGAAGAAACCAACAGGAGAAATGACCGGGAAAGCAGCAGCCTCGGCCGCCGCGCGGGTCCTTGCTGATCCAGCCTCAAGCCGCTCGGAAAAGAAGGCTGCCGCGTCCGCGTTGACGCAAGCTCATAGCGCCGAGGCGACCGGTACGAAAGCAGCCAGCGCTGCCTCGAAGGTTTTGCGCAACCCGAAGTCCAGCAAGGACGCCAAGACCGCCGCTGCGTCGGCTCTGACGCAGAAAGCAAAAGCGAAGAAAAAGAAGTAACGAGCATTTGCGTTCGTGCAAAAGGTACTTGACCCTTGCGGGTCAGGTGCCTTTTTTCTTGCCGCCTAGCGCGCGATAGGTCGCGATCACTTGGCTGTCATCGCGACCGCCGAGCCCCATGCCGGATGCGGCGATGAAAAGCTGATGAGCGGCGGCCGACAGGGGAAGCCCCATCTTCGCTGCGCGCCCAGCGTCCAGAACCAGCCCCAAGTCCTTCACGAATATATCGACAGCACTGGTCACTTGGCCATCGTCTGCCACCATGCGGGGGCCGCGGTTCTTCAGCATCCAACTCGATGCCGCCGATCCCGACAGGATCTCGAGAGCAAGTGCCGGGTCGATGCCCTCGCGCTCGGCCAGCGCCATACCTTCGGCGGCAGCAGCGATATGCACGCCGGCCAGCAATTGGTTGACCGTTTTCATCGCGGCACCTTGGCCCGGCGTCTCACCCAAGTGATACAGGTTCGAGCCCATCGCCACGAGCAAAGGTTTGGCACGCTCGAAAACGGCCTTAGGCGCTGCCGCCATTATGGTCAGTGTAGCGTTGGTCGCGCCGACGACACCGCCCGACACCGGCGCATCGACGAAGCTCCGTCCAGTGGCCGCGACCCGTTCTGCGATACTCGCGATCCGCGATGGTGCACACGTTGCCATGACAATCACCGTCGCACCCGGGGCCAATGCCGCGAGAGCGCCGCTACCGAACAATACTGTTTCCGCCTGATCGGCATTGACGACCATAACGATCAGCGCATCCGCGTCTTTCGCGGCAGCGGCCGCAGAAGGCGCGCCGTGCCCTCCGGCGGCAACTAGCTTCGCAACTGCATCAGGCCGCATGTCAAAGCCGGTCACTCGCAACTGCTGCTTGACCAGATTTTCGGCCATCGGCAGACCCATGGCACCCAAACCGACGAATGCGATATTGTTCATGGCGATTTCCTTTTCAAAGCAAGACCAGCGTCACGATGATTGGTGAATTGTCTGTCTGCACGATGCCCGAATGGCAAGCACCTTGTTTCGAAATCGAGGCGCGCCCGCGCAAGGCTGACCGGCATCCCTCAACGGTGCATTCTCGAAGCGCATTTGCTAATGCGAGCTCTCGAACTCCCGGTTCATGGCAATCCAACACATGTTTGCAATCATAAATATTGTCGTACCGGTATTCGGAGTACTCGGGCTTGGCTTCGCCGCCGCCCGGGCAAATTACCTGTCGGATGGATCTGGCCGGGCAATCGCTGAGTTCGCTTTCAAAGTCGCCATGCCGGCCCTGCTCTTCAAGGCAATGCTGGCCATCGGACCGCTGCCCGGATCGCCATGGAAATTGGCGGCCTCCTATGTGGCAACAATTGTAATTGTTTGGACGATCGCCACAGTGGCGACGCGCTTACTACTCGGCCGGCCGGCGATCGACGCGCCATCGATCGCAATGGGTGCCACGTTCGGCAACACGGTCATGCTTGGCATCCCGTTGGCCATGACGGCCTTCGGTTCGGAAGCGGCGGCACCAATAGTGCTGCTGGTCTCGATCGATACGCCATTGCTTTGGATCATTGCGACGCTGCACATCGAGTTCGTTCGCCGCAACAAGGGTGCCAGCACAAATGCTTCACTCAATGCGCTGCGCCAAGTCCTACTCGATCTGATCCGCAACCCAATCGTGGTGCCGTTGATACTTGGCACGCTGTGGCGCTTCACCGGTTTGGGTATCACGCCGATGCTCGATCGATTGCTCGACGTTCTGGCGGGTGCGGCAGTGCCGGCAGCACTATTCTCGTTGGGGCTGTCGTTATCGGCCTATGACATCAAGGGCCAGACCGCTACCCTATCACTAATCGTTATATTGAAGCTGGTCGTATACCCAATCATCGCGCTGGCGCTTGCAACCGCGGTGTTCGATCTGCCGCCGCTGTGGACGTCGATCCTTCTGCTGTTCGCCGCCATGCCGGTCGGCGCGAATGCATTCTTGTTCGCCACTCGATATGAACGGGCGGTAAATTCAGTGTCGGCTTCAATCGCCGTATCGACCGCTATTGCCGTGGTCACCATCGCCATCATCTTGTACGTCTTAAGTCAACACGCACTGTGAGGAGTGGTTGGACATGTCGAGTGTGATTACCGTTGTTATTCCGGTGTTCGCGCTCATAGCGCTCGGTTTTGCTGCCGGCCGATTTGGCTATTTCGCGAACGATGCAGCGAAGGCGCTAAACGATTTTACTTTTACGATGGCCGTACCAGCATTCATGTTTCGCACGATGGCGAAATTGGAGATGGAACAGTCAGCAGTTGATCTGTGGTTTGCATTCTTCGGCGCGGTTGCAATCACTTGGCTGATCGCGACGCTCGCAGTTATTCACGTACTGAAACGCCCCCCTGCCGATGCGCCATCAATCGCCATGAGCGCGTGCTTCGGCAATGTCGTGATGCTGGGCATTCCAATGTCGATCGCTGCATTCGGCGACCGCGCTGCGGTTCCAGCGGCTATGCTCGTGTCTCTGCATACCCCGGTGCTATTTTTTGTTGGCACATTGCATCAGGCGTTGTCGGGCGAGGAACGCCAGTCGACGGTTGCAAGCGTTATGACCGAGCTTACCAATGAGCTCGCCCGCAATCCGATCATCATCGCCATTGTCGCCGGGACGCTTTGGCGCCTGACCGGACTTGGCATTCACCCGGCACTCGACCGCGCGTTGCTCTTGCTGGGGCAGGCCAGTGTCGCAACCGCACTTGTCGGACTGGGCCTCAGCCTTGTCAATTTCGAGATCAAGGGACAGGCACCGACGCTATCCCTCATCCTAATACTGAAATTAATCGTGATGCCCGCGTTCGCCTGGTTCCTGGCGACCCAGATTTTTGACATGTCACCGATGGCGGCGGCGGTTCTGATCCTATTTGCGGCAATGCCGACCGGCGCAAATGCTTACTTGTTTGCCACGCGCAACGGCCGGGCAGTCAACTCTGCCTCAGGCGCCGTCGCGTTGGGGACGATTCTCGCCGTGTTCTCGGCCGCAATCATTGTGTCAGGGCTCGCAATTCGCTGATCGCCCTGTCACGCTCATGCTCGTTCAGGCCGCAAGTGCGCTCTGAACACGATTGCCTACGTGCGCCACCGCCTGCCGCGCTTCCAAGGGCGACCGGACGCTCGTCGACATCATGCTACCAAGCTCGCTCAGCAAGCTGTGCAACGCATACTCCGCTGCCTCCAGCTGACGCGAGGCTGCTGATTGATTTGTCAGCACGTCCGTTGCTCGCGCCAAAGACAACTCGACGATCGAGGTCGCCCGCTGCCAATGCGTTTCCCTTGATAATAAGGTTGGAAACGCAGTTTTGCCGATCAGCTTGGGACGCTGTCCAAGCCAGCACCCGAGCGGGCTTAACGACAAGATTTGAGAAAGCAATCGCATGGTGACGCCGGGTTTAACTGAGGGCCGGGAACGCTGTTTGAAACTGTTTAAAGCGACGGTCTCTTCGCAAAAACGTTAATTTATTCAAGATGAGCTTATTCGCACATTTGTTCAAGGATGAAGATGCCACCAATTAAGCCCAATTGTGACACCGGTCCATTTTTGAATTTGGTTCGCTTAACTCAATGCGAAATTGGTTAATATCTAGTTATATCTACGACTAGAGGATTTTATTGAACGACCCGGGCGACACCCGTCCTTCGAGACTTATTCGATGAAGTCGCAACTCGCTCGGACCAAGACTTATCGGAAGACTGCGATGCGATTGGCAGAGCAATGCGCCGCGATTTGTACGGCTGCTCGTGCGCTAGCTGTGATACTCCTGAAAAACGGTAGTGGCCAGTGACGCGGTCCACGAACAAGGCGTCCTCCAATTGCGGTCCCCATCCTCTATTGTGGATGATAAGTGGCCTGCCCGAGGGGCCAATCTCGCCGGACACGATCGCAATATGTGCCCGCGAAACACGACTAAACGGCCGATAATAAGTGACAATGTCGCCCGGCTTATAATCCTCGGGGAAATTGGAAACCGGTATTAATTCTCCGTGACGGCTAAAGAATGCTCGCAAAGTGTCGGTGCGACGATGGTCGATATTCGGATCACCGCTTCCGACCCGCGCACGCTGGACTAAAACCTGCAGATCAATACCGAGCGAGCGGTAAGCGCGAATGATCACATCGGAACACGAGCCATAGAGGGAGGGAATATCTCCCATCGGATAAGCAATGCGTTTGTACGTGGCGTTGTAAATAACGAAGTCGGTCGTTTGGGCCTTCGCAGCCGCTGCGAGTTTGTTACCGAATTCGGCAGGCAGGATTGGACCCACCATCGCTGCTTGCTTGATCGCGGGCAAACACACCTCGGGCGATGCTCGGCTGCCGGGGAGTGAAATGGCCGGTGGCTTGTTAGGCAAGCTAAACGGCGCCGGCGGGACAATGAGCGAGGCTACCTGTGGTGCGGCAAGTTCAGGCTTAGATGCCATGGCCCCCACATCAGGGGCCGACGACGGTAAAGCAAAAGGCACAGGCGGAACGAGCAATGCCGTTACCTGAGTTACCGGCCCTTCAACGATAGGTGCAAGCGCGATGCCCGGCGCCTGCTTCGGCAATTCCAGCGGCGACAACTCAATGCGCCCAGGCTGCACGCTTACAACAATGGGAATATGAAGCCCCGCAGGCGGCAGGGCCGGAATAGCCGGCAATTGCGCAATCGCTGCATTTCCTGGCGCTTTGATAGGGGTTGGAACAGGATACGCGCGTGTTGCCTCGATCCATCGGCCAACCGGCTTCAACGCATGATTGACGCTCAGGAAAAGCGCGACAATCAAGACTGGAAGCAACAGCAATACGAGAGCGCGCCGGTCATCAGCTGGATAAGCAACCGCTGCGCCACTCCGTCTCGTCACAACCGCAGATGCTGAAGCTGAAGCTTGAATATTGTATCTGGCGACCGCGGCAGGACGGTTGGACTTGCCCTTGTGCTTCGCTTTTCCGCGCTTCTTCACCCGAACACCCCTTGCGGCGCTCCGCCAAGCATCATCGAACTGCTTCGCATACCAATCAGTTTACGCTTGGAAGCGGCTGATCCACAAGCGAAATTCGTGCTTGTCGCGCGCGCCCGTCACGATTGGATCAACTAATGCCGATCAAACGGTGGATTTCGTCTGGCGTGTGGCCGATTGATCTCAGTGCCGCGTGGCTATCATCACCGGTCTAGATTTCTTGTGCCGATGTCACGTACCGCAGGCGCCACCCTCGCCGCGGCCAGCCTTATAGGTGTTGTGTATAGCCTCGACGATGGCATCGTACTTGCGCTTCTGCGCGGCCGGGTAATTCACCTGCCACCCGTAGATGAAGCGGCCTTGGCAAACGAACGTTATGCGTTCGTAGAAGATCATGTCGCCTTTCTGTCCGGACAAGACAAACCAGTTGTCACGCTGTGGTGTGTAGTCGAACTTGGCGTCCGCATACGTTTCACGCATGACGAACTCGCGATAGGATTCCAAGGTCTCGGATGTCTCGTTCGGCGTGGCGGTGGCAAGGAGGCGCGCGGCTCCGTCGGTTGACGTCCATAAAGCGCCGCTCTCGCTATTGGGCGTATCCTTCTTGATAAAAAGTCCGCCAGGATAGCTGAGCTGGAACCCGAACCGCTCATTCCTGTACTTCGACCACCCCTCAGTTGCGGTGGCGGCCGTCGCAGTGTCGACCTGCATCGTTAGGCAGACTATAAGAAGGAGCGCGGTGCTAGCTGCGACCACCATTCTTTTCGGGTGAAAATTGGACATGAACCGCACCTTCCGAAGCCTTATGATGTTATTCCACAACCGGGCCACCGCTTGTCCGATTGTAGCGTAGTGCAAGTGCTGAACAAATAACGTTTCCTTGTGTCACTGAGTTTCAGAAATGGCAAAAAAGCCAAGCTCTGCTATCAGACCCGCCCATCGCGTCATCAATGTCGACTCCGACGTTCGCGATGGGCTTCGCGCGCTGCGTCGCAACTGTAAGTTCATCCGGCAGATGCACGATATAGCAGGCGATCCGCCGTTGCGCCGCCGGGAAGCGGGTTTCGAGGGCTTAGCCCGCATCGTCATTTCGCAGCAGGTTTCAGTGGCGAGTGCCAACGCGATTTGGAATCGCTTCGCGGCAGTGATCAATCCGATGGATGCGCGGACGATTTTGGCGAGTTCAGATGTGGAACTGCGAGCCGTTGGTTTGTCGCGCCCTAAAATTCGAACGCTACGCGCCATTTCCGATGCTGTGATGCAGCAAAGTTTGGCGCTTGATGGATTTGACCTCATGACTGAGGAAGCGGTGCGCGATGCACTCACCAATATTTCTGGGATCGGGCCCTGGACTGCCGATATTTTCTTGATGTTCTGCCTGGGTCGAGCTGATTCGTTTGCCGCTGGCGACTTGGCGTTGCAGGAAGCCGCGAGGATGGCATTCAACCTGAAAACGCGACCGAATGCTCAGGAATTGCTCGAGATAGCAGAAAGGTGGCGGCCTTGGCGCGCCGTCGCCGCCAGACTGCTTTGGGCGTATTATAAGGAGGCTAAGCAGCGTGACGGTATTGCCAGCTAATAACACTTCTCCGCATAATAATTCTTCCAGATAATTCAAGGAGCTTCACAGAACTGACATGGCAAGCTAGTATGGCATAGACATCGGATAGGGGGTGCGAGACCGATCCGACGGGAAACCGATGGGAATCTTGCACGTGAATGCTCACGCCACGATACCAGATCAATGTCCGGCCTTGGTGCTGAACGCCGACTTCCGGCCACTCAGTTACTATCCGCTTTCGCTGTGGTGCTGGCAGGATACGGTTAAGGCCGTATTCCTCGACCGCGTGAACATTGTCTCCGAATACGATCGGTGCGTTCGCAGCACATCGTTCGAGATGCGGCTGCCAAGTGTTGTATCACTCAAAACATACGTTAAACCGGCACGCTATCCAGCTTTTACGCGGTTCAACGTATTCCTGCGCGACCGTTTCACCTGCCAGTATTGCGGCGCCAAGCATGATTTGACGTTTGATCATCTCGTGCCACGTGCTCGTGGTGGCATGACGAAATGGGACAACGTGGTCGCCGCTTGCTCACCATGTAATTTGCGCAAAGGCAGTGACATGCCAAATGTCGCAGGCATGCATCCGATGCAGCATCCGTATCGACCGACGGTATTCGAGTTGCACCGCAACGGACGCCTGTTCCCGCCCAACTACTTGCACCACTCGTGGCTCGACTATTTGTATTGGGATACCGAGCTCGATCCATAAAAAAAGCCCCTGATGCAGGATCCGTGAGGAATGCAACAGGGGTGAGTTATTTACAGAGAGAAGGCGAGAGAGAGAGAGAGAGAGAGAGAGAGAGAGAGAGAGAAGGGCACTGTTTCTCGGCGCCGAGTAAAGGCACAGCGAAAATAGCCAAAGTGGAGACAGCACAAACCTGCAGAGTTCAGGCTGCCTTGCGTTGCGTCGCGGCGGAACAAAGCGATTGCGCGATCAACCGCACGGGCTCCAATCGACTTGCTCCGAAAGCGGAACTTTGATGCCAAATGCGGCCAGCGCATCAACGGCGGTTCCTCCATCCCGGAAGATTCGTGCGCACGTTTGCCGCGAAAGACCGAGTGCCTGATTCCATTGCAGCGGATTGACGTTCGATGGCGACATAGCAATTCCTCAAATGGTTGGAAGACCTACGCGAGCAGCACTGGGAAGCCACAAATTCTGCAAGTGATCGAGGTCGCGACTGACGCATGACTAGTCAATCTAACGCTGCGCCCCGGTACTCATGTACGCTTACGCACGCTCGTCGACTAAGCGACGAAACTTTGAAGGCAGACGCACTCAGCGCGCATGCATCACGACGCGGAACCATGAACAGTGATGCTTATTCGGACTACGGGTCCTGACACTAAATGCGTCTGCCTACTCATTGGAAAGAAGCCGTTATCAACCGAGCCAATCCTGCTCTTTCCGAATTAGACAATGCACTTGGCACTCGGGCTTTTAAGCTGCCTTCGACTGTGGCTCGGGGTGGGGGGATACTGCGAGCTTTTGCCGACGACGATCGAGATCTGCCAAAATCTGAAACGCCACGCCACTCAACTGACGCCAATCGGTATTGTCATCTGAACGAACCGCATTGAGCGGCACGACTTTCCCGACAAAGTTACGATAACTAAACGCCATGGGATTCACCTTTACGGACACGCGGTGCAAAACAACGAACGCAACGCTCTACGCGACATTCACAAACGCGACGGTACGCAACGGCACACTTACTAAACGCAACGAAACTCTACCCAACCGAATTCATACAAACTCAATTTCACTTTACTCAATGCAACACAGAACTACGCAACTCGGACTGACGCAAAGCAACTGGGACTGAATGGTGGGCGAGCCGCTCCAACGTACGCTTGGACTTATTCGCAACAGCGGCTCGCTTGCATTCTTTGAGCGTGCTCGACAGCACGTCTCTAGGCGACGCGGACGCAACAAAAGGCGACACAACATTACGCAACTGACGCTTTACTGACGCAACGGGTACGCAACGCTTTACGAAAGTGACACTGGAAACAACGCATTCCTCAGACACGACCGACGGTGTCATACGCGATACTGAAGAGTTGGATGCTACGACGCTGGCAGTACGCTCAACGCTACTCAACTCTGACTGCCCGGCACCAACCGGTCGACTTGAGCTACGCATTACTCGCCTCACGCTCGCACCTGACTAACTCAACTCCGCCGTTCGCTCTGTGTTCCGCGAACAAGGGAGAATTAATACCCCTCTCGTGGCCGAAAAGTGACTGCGACGAGGAATTCTGGTGGTCGTTTGATAAACGTGCTTGCAGGATTGTCAAAAACTGCACGGCAAGAAAGGAAATCGCAGCTAACTATTTGATTTAATTAGTTTTTGTTTTGCACAGAAAAAGCAGCTTGCAACGCCCCGATGCATAGCGCTGTGGAGAGAAACACATTCCATCCGGCGAAGGAAAGCCCCAGAAATCGACCGGCCGCTTCGTCACAACGCACAACTTTAGCGTTCTTGAGGCGTTCTAAAATTGATGTTTTGGCATCCGCCGCGAAGTCGCCGGCAGCACAGGTGTCAGGTCCTGGCCAAAACTTCCACTCGGCACCCGCGTGATAGACGCCCAGCCCCGCATTGGCGAGAAAGGCAATGGACACCAGAATGAAAATAATTGCCGCGTTTCGATGCTGATCAGCGCCGATCATGGCCAGCCCCATAAACAGGGCCGGGATGCCGACATAGAATGCATATCGTTGCTGCAGGCAGAGGGGGCACGGCACCATGCCACCAAAATATTGAGCTCCCAGCGCGATCAGAATCCCGGCAAGCGCTGCCATCAACGTCAGGGCACCCCAGCGATAAGCTGGGTTTTTGTGGGCATCGGTGGGAGGAGAGAGCATTTACGCGGTACTCGATGACGTGACGGACGACGCTTATTCTACACTAGAAACTTCACCGCGGCGAAGCCTCCGACGAGCAATGTGACCCCAACCGTTGTCACCAGCGTCAACCGGCGCTCGATGAAAACGCGGATCGGTTCGCCGAACCAATAGAGCAATCCAGCCACTAGAAAGAACCGCATCGAACGCGCAATCACGCTGGCTGCCATGAACGCCAGCAGGTTCATGTGGACAGCGCCTGCCGTAATCGTGAGCAACTTGTAGGGGATTGGCGTCATGCCCTTGATAATGAGGATCGCAACGCCCCACTCGTTGAACCAGGCTGATGCCTGCTCGAACTTGGCGGACAAACCATAGAAATTGATCACCGGCCGGCCGATGCTCTCGAGCAAGAAATAGCCGATCGCATAGCCGGCCAAGCCGCCAATTACCGAGGCAACGGTGGCCAGTGCTGCATAGCGCCAAGCCTTCGAGCGATCCTTCAAGATCATCGGAATGAGCATCACATCCGGCGGAATCGGGAAAAACGAACTTTCCGCGAAAGCAACCCAAAATAGCGCTTGCGGCGCGCGCTGGTCGCCGGCGAGACCCATCATCCAATCGTAGAGGCGTTTGATCATCGCGTTGGGATAAGGTCGGATTTGTCGCGTGTCTACTGTCTGAGCCGTTGACGCATCGAAATTCAGGCCAGGTAGGCCCAATCGAAAGTGGCAGAGCACCCGCTTCTGCGGCTATAAGCGTGGATAATGCGGTTTCAACGCTCGCGGGGACATCTTGGCAATCGGTGACATGACTGCGCGCGGATTCGAACGCACCAAGACTTGGGTGTTCGATCTGGACAACACGTTGTATCCGGCGCAGTGCGATCTTTTCGCACAGGTCGATCGCCGCATGGGTGAGTACATTTCGAGTTTCCTCGGCGTGCCTTATCCATATGCCCGGCACCTGCAGAAGAGCTACTACCGGCAATTCGGCACCACACTGTCGGGATTGATGAAAGTCCATAAAATGGACCCGAAGCCGTTCCTCGACTACGTGCATGACATCGATCTCACGCCAGTTGACGCAAGTCCCGAACTCGCGGTGTCGATCGACAAGCTGCCCGGCCGCAAGTTGATTTTCACCAACGGCTCGCGCGGTCACGCGGAACGCGTCGCCGGCAAGCTCGGCATGCTCCACCTATTTGACGACATTTACGATATCGTCGCCTGCGATTACGTGCCCAAGCCGCACGCCCCGGCCTATGCAGGCTTTGTCAAATCGTTGGGCATAGCGCCCGCGACGGCGGCGATGTTCGAGGACATGCCGCATAACCTTGAACAGCCGCATGCCCTCGGCATGACGACGGTGCTGGTCCATTCCACCTACATGGATCATCCGATCCAGCAGAAGATCAAAGGCTGGACCAAGGCGCCGTCGCACATCCATCACATGACCGAGGATCTCAAGGGCTTCCTCGACGAGCTTCACGCACATCTTCAACCATTGCCCAAGTGACAGAACCGACATGCTGACCACCCTGCTTTGGATTCCAGCGACGCTTGCCGCCGCTGCTGCACAAACCGCGCGCAATGCCATGCAACGCCACTTGACGGCTTCACTCGGCACCGTCGGCGCGACGCAAGTGCGTTTCCTCTATGGTTTACCGTTCGGCCTGCTGTTCCTCGGGGCGGCGCTGCTGGTTACCGGGTCGAGTGTCCCCGGCATGACGACGCGCTCAATTACGTTCACGATTATCGGTGCGATGGCACAGATCCTCGGCACCGGCTTGATGCTGGCCGCGATGCGCGACCGCGGCTTTGCTGTCACGACCGCCTACACCAAGACCGAGCCGGTACAAGTCGCGCTATTTGGACTTCTGGTTTTGGGCGACACTCTTATCGTGAACGGCGCACTCGGCTGCATTATCGCAACGATCGGCGTCGGCCTGATGTCTTGGAAACCAGGCGCGGCCGCCGAAGCCGGTGGTTGGAAACCGGCAGCATTTGGCATTTTCGCCGGCGCATTCTTCGCCATTGCGGCGGTCGGCTTTCGCGGCGGCATCACCAATCTAGCCGACGGATCATTCCTCGTTCGAGCATCGACCACTCTCGCCCTCGGACTTACGATTCAGACAGCGGTACTGGTGGCCTGGATGCTGCTGCGGGATCGCCCAGCGCTGATGACCAGCATCGGTGCGTGGCGCCAATCGTTGTTCGCCGGGTTGATGGGAGCGTTCGCCTCGCAATGCTGGTTTATCGGCTTTGCCCTAACCAGCGCTGCAAATGTTCGCACACTAGCGCTCGTTGAAGTGATCTTTGCCCAAGCGCTATCCAAGCGCGTGTTTTCGCAGGACACGAGTGGCCGGGAGAAAGCCGGTATGGCATTGATCATAGTTGGCGTAGCGGTTCTACTTCTTGGCGTGTTCGGGTGATCCCTCGTTGAACTAACAACAGCCAACCCTCATGCCGCTTGCGGAGTTGTCGGCCCGTCGCCTGCAACAGTTGTACGGCGCACGTCGCGCGGCTTCGTTTCATCGAACCGGCGAACACGGTGCATGGTTTGCCGATTATCCCACATGACGAGATCGTTCGGCCGCCAACGATGAACATAGACCAGCTCACGTTGTGTTGCGTGCTCGGCTAGATCGCGGATGAAGTCGCGCGCTTCCGGCATCTCCCAACCAATAATCGTGCCGATGTGCGATGACAGATAAAGCGACTTGCGGCCGGTCACTGGATGGGTCCGCACAAAGCGCTGGCGCACCGATTTGAACAGCGCCTTTTCCTCGTCGGTCAAATCAGCAAATCCCATTGAACCGCGCGAATAGATCAGCGAGTGCTCGCAGACGAGATCCTCAACCTGGGCTCGCGTGGCGTCGTCCAACATGTTGTAGGCGGCACGCATATCGGCAAATTCCGTGTTGCCGCCGTCGTCTGCGATTACGCGGCCGGACAGGATCGAGTACTTGGCCGGCGTCGCACGGAACGAGCTGTCCGAGTGCCACAGCCGATTGCCGAGGTTGAACATACGGCGGCGGTCGCTGCGGGCGAGAGGCTTGCCGTCCTTGTCGAGGTTCGAAACGTCGACCATACCGTCTTTCAAGCGGTACTCACTGCGTTTGGTAATGTTGCCGCCTTCGGCGTTCTCGATGTCGCCAAAGTTCAACGTAAATGCCAGTTGCTGATCATCGGTGATGACCTGATTACGAAATACCAGCACCGCGTACTTGTCCATGCCAGCTTCGATCGCGGCGACCTCCGCCTTGGTCAGCGGTTTCGTGAGATCCACGCCGGAGACCTCACCTGCGAACACCGGATGGATCTGGCGTATCGAAAGGGACATGAGCGCAACTCCCCAAATCTGGTCGCAATTGATCTGCGGCCTTGAGGATAAAGCTATACCGCTTTCGACAATGCGCCAAGATTGGCGGCCCCGCTTGATGTGCTCAGGTGCCATGCGAGAGACAAGGAGGGTCGGGGAACTGGGTGCAATGCGCCGCCATGTAAACTAATCGATGCCGGGCGAAATGATGTCAGACCTTGCGGTCTGACATCCTGGTTGAATTACCGCGTCACACTCTTCTCGAATTGGCGCAACACGACGTTGCCACGTGCGACGGCGTCATCGAGCGCATTCTGTGGCGGCTTGCTGCCTTGCAATGCGGCCTCGATTTCCTCCGACCACATATCGCGCATCTGCACCATGTTGCCGAGACGTAGGCCACGGCTGTTCTCGGTCGGCGGTTTGTTGTCGAGTTCGACCAATGGCGTGTCGCGGCCAGGGTTTTTCTCATAGAAGCCGGATGCACGGGTCTTGGCGTAAGCGGCATTGGTGATTGGCAGGTAACCGGACTCGATGTGCAATTTCATCTGCCGGTCGGTGTCGGACAGGAACGTGAAGAACTTGGCGATGCCTTTGTATTCCTCGGGCTTCTTACCACCCATCACCCACAACGATGCGCCGCCGATAATTGAGTTCTGCGGGGCACCGGCAACATCGGGATAGTACGGCATCGGCACGGCCGAGAACTCGAATTTCGCATTCGCCTTAACGTTGCCGTAGAATGCCGACGACGTGAGGAAGATGGGGCACTCGCCGGAAGTAAACCGGCCTTCGCCAGCATTGGTGCGGCCGGCATAATCGAAGGTCTTGTCCTTCTGCAGCTCGACCAGATTAGTCAGATGCTTCACATGCAGCGGCGAGTTGAACTTGAGCTCGGTGTCGAAACCGTCGAGACCGTTCGCCTTGGTCGACAGCGGCACATTGTGCCAGGCCGATAGCTGCTCGATATGTGCCCAGGTGGTCCAGGCGGTCGAGAACCCGCAGGTCGGTGAAACGGAGGCGCGCAGTTTCTTCGCGGCTTCGAATACTTCAGGCCAGGTCTTCGGCGGCGCATCGGCGTTGAGGCCCGCCTTTTTAAGCTGGTCCTTGTTGATCCACATCACCATCGACGAGGAGTTGAATGGGAACGACAGCATCTCGCCCTTAGGCGTCGAGTAGTAACCGGTGATGCCCGGCAGATATGACTTGGGATCGAACGGCTCGCCCGCGTCTTTCATCAGGTCCTGCACCGGTTTGACGGCGCCTTTGGCCGCCATCATCGTCGCTGTGCCGACCTCGAACACCTGCATGATGTGCGGCGCGTTGCCGGCGCGGAACGCAGCGATGCCGGCGTTCATCGTGTCGGCGTAGCTCCCCTTATATGTGGGTGCGACCTTGTAATCCTTCTGCGATGCGTTGAACTCTTCAGCCAACTTAACGACAACGTCGTTGTTGGCGCCCGTCATCGCGTGCCACCACTGGATTTCGGTCTGCGCCAGTGCTGGGAGCGCGCTTAGCGCAACCGCGCCCAATGCCAACAATTCGCGTAAATTCTTGAGCTTCATAGATAACCTCCCGGTTCGATACGCTCGCGCCGCTGTCGGGCACGATTGTGCGCTTAGCCGCCTCGTATGACAGCTATACTTCAAGCTAGCATAGGGACTTATAGCGGGACAGTTGGCTGCAAGAATGGGGACAGTTATCCGCTGCGCGGTAACTGTCCCCAGGTTTACACCGGCGTCATGGCGTCCAGATCGACAACCTTCAGGGCGTCGAACACGGCGTTGGTGATCTCCTTGGTGCCAGCCGGGCCGCCCATCTCGAAGGGCACGAACTTGTGCGTGAGGTAGGCTTGGCTGACCGCCGCCTCGATCAAGTTAGCGGCCTTGTGTAGAGACGTATCGCCGTGCCGGTCGCCGAGCCATTCGAGCATCATGGCAGCTGACAAGAACATCGCCGTTGGATTGGCTTTGCCTTGGCCCGTGATATCTGGCGCGGTACCGTGGCAGGGTTGGAACATCGCGTGGTTGTCACCAATGTCGGCGGAAGGGGCCATGCCCATGCCGCCCATCAAGCCAGCGCCCAGATCCGACAGGATGTCGCCGAACATATTCTCGGTCACCATCACGTCGAACAGCCAGGGGCGGCGCACCATGTCGAGCGCTGTCGCATCGACGTAGGCGTAACTCTTTTGGATATCGGGGAAGTTTTTCGCGCGTTCATCAAAGATTGTTCGGGCCCAAGCGAAGGAAATGAACACATTCGCCTTGTCGACAAGCGTCAGTTTACCCGGCTTCCCGCGCGCTTTGCGATGTGCTGCCAGCTTGAAGCCGAAGTCGAACAGCCGTTCGCTCACGGCGCGCGTTATCACCATCGTTTCCGTGGCACAGATATCATTGACCACCGCGCCTTTTTGCTTGGTGGCAAACAAACCTTCCGTCGATTCGCGGATCAACACGAAATCGAGGTTGGCGGCGCGTGGATCGGCTAGCACGACGGGTAATCCCGGAACGGTCTTTACGGGACGCACACCGGCGTAAAGTCCAAGCTCCATGCGAAGATCCACTTGCGGCATGATCTCGGTACCATCGGGATAGCGCACGGATGGCAAGCCCATAGCCGCCAGCAGGATCGCGTCCGCTTTCGACGCTGCCTCCAATGTCGCCTTGGGTAGCGCAGTTCCGGTATCGCGATAGTGTACCGCACCAGCGGGTTCGGCCTTCATGTTCAGCGAAAAACCGCCAACCCGCTTCTCCGCCGCAGCCAACAGCGTAAGGCACGGCTCCATCACCTCAAGACCGATACCGTCGCCGGGAAGCACGGTGATCTGCAATGCATTGGACGACGACATGGCCCCTGGTTCCTATTTGATTGATTTAACGTATACGTAGATTGAATTACCGACGGACACAACCACACACTTGCATCGGTGGGTTGCGTGCTACGAGAAGGCCAATCATGCAGCAACCACACACCGTCCAAAGTCCTGGCAGTCCTCTCAAAGTG
This sequence comes from Hyphomicrobiaceae bacterium, assembly GCA_031367505.1. Taxonomy (GTDB): domain Bacteria; phylum Pseudomonadota; class Alphaproteobacteria; order Rhizobiales; family Hyphomicrobiaceae; genus JAKFWF01. The sequence goes on from JANLPY010000414.1 coordinate 35,370, forward strand.
ATGCTGTGCGTCACCGAGGACTGGTTTGTGCTGTCGCATTTCCAACCAATCATTCGCGCCCTCGTTGCGGCGTTCGGCGATGTGGTGGTCGTAACAACGGTTTCTGGCCGCCAAACCGAACTCGAAGCACTGGGCGCTCGCGTGATGCCGTTCGATTTCCAGCGCGCGTCGTTTGATCCGGTTCGGCAGGCGGGAATCGTTCGCGGTCTGACGCACTTGATCCGCCAGGAACAGCCAGACGTCGTGCATGCCATTGCCCTGAAGCCGATCGCGCTGACAGGTCTCGCGTGGCTTGCGAAGAGCGGCGCAGGCAAAACCAAACTGATGATGCACCTGACTGGCGTCGGCTTCGCCGGCACCACTTCAACCGGTCGCAATTTCTCCCTCTATGGCATGACGCTCCGGCTGATCACACGGCTGATGCGCCGAAACGATACGGCACTACTCGTCGAAAATCCGGATGATGCCGATCGAGTGGTTGGCAAGGATTGGCCAAACCGCTCCGATGTCACGATCCTGGGAGGAGCTGGCGTCGACCCGGATGTGATCCCGGAAACGCCAGTTCCAACGCTTCATCCGCCAGTTGCCGGCTATCTTGGCCGCATGGTGTGGACCAAGGGCGTCGATGTTCTTGTCGAAGCCCACACCATGCTGGCTGCCCGTGGCATCCCGCTGGCATTGAAGCTCGGCGGCACACCGGACGTAGCCAATCCGCGCTCCATCGCGCAAGATCAACTTGAACTTTGGGGACGCACGCCGGGAATAATCTGCCACGGCCGCGTCGATAATCCTGCGGCATTCTGGCAGCAAACGAGTTTTGCCGTGGTGCCGTCGCGTGGCGGCGAGGGGCTGCCGCGCGCACTTCTCGAGGCCGCAGCGACTGGACGCGCGCTCATCGTAACCGACGTTCCGGGTTGCCGATACTTCGTTCGAGACGGTGTCGAAGGCTTAATCGTTCCACCAAATGATGCAACGGCACTTGCAGTCGCGATGGCGCGGCTTATTGCCGATCCGAAACTAACTGCGCGCATGGGTGCGGCAGCACGCGTCAGATTGCTGGATGGCTTCACCGAGCGGCATGTGGCAGAAGCCGCTGTGAGCGCTTACCAGCGCCTCCTCAACATTTGAATTGTGAGATCATGGCTCCGCCTCTCCTTGCGTTACGCGACATCCACCTTACGTTTGGCAGCACGCCGCTGCTCACCGGAGCCGACTTGTCGGTCACGGCCGGCGATCGCATCTGTCTTGTCGGCCGTAATGGTTCGGGGAAATCCACCCTATTGAAAATCGCGGCTGGCGGCCTCGACTTCGATAAGGGCGAGCGTTTCATGCACCCGAACACGCGAGCCCGCTATTTGGCGCAGGAAGTGGATTTTTCCGGTTTCGCGACAACGCTTGAGTACGTCGAGTCAGGACTTGGGCCCCAGGATGACCACCATCGGGCCATCGCGTTGCTGACCGACCTCGGGCTGACTGGGCAAGAAGATCCAGCGCACATCTCCGGCGGCGAAGCGCGCCGCGCAGCATTGGCCTACGTGCTAGCGCCACGCCCGGACATTCTGCTGCTCGACGAGCCGACCAATCATCTCGATTTGCCCGCCATCGAGTGGCTTGAAAAAGAACTGAAGAACCTGCGCGCCGCAATCATTCTGATCAGCCATGATCGACGTTTTCTGGAAAATCTGTCGAAGGCGACGATCTGGCTCGATCGTGGCGTCACCCGCCGCAACGAGCAGGGCTTCGGCATGTTCGAAGCCTGGCGCGACAAAGTTCTGGAAGAAGAAGAACTGGAATCCCACAAGCTCGATCGCAAAATCGCACGCGAGCAGCAATGGATGCATGGTGGCGTCACCGGTCGACGCAAGCGCAATGTTCGACGCGTCGCGCTGCTCGCTGAAATGCGCCAGGAAAAGCGCGAGGCTCGCAAGGTCACCGGCAATGTGACGATGACGGCGTCCGAGGGCTCGACCTCGGGCAAGCTCGTGGTCGAGGCGATCGGCATTTCGAAATCGTTCGAAGGCAACGCGGTCGTCGCAGATGCCAGCCTCCGCTTGATGCGTGGCGATCGGCTTGGCCTGGTCGGGCCAAATGGCGCCGGCAAGACAACGCTGCTCAAAATGTTGATCGGCGAGTTGGCGCCCGATGCAGGAACGGTGCGGCTCGGTGCCAATCTCGAACTCGTGCAACTCGATCAGCGCCGCGACGAACTGAACCCGGCGTGGACGGTTACCGAGGCGATGACCGGCGGCAAGGGCGACAAGGTCACCGTCAACGGCCAAGTGCGACACGTCGCAAGTTATATGAAGGATTTCCTGTTTCAGCCGGAGCAGGCACGCAGCCCCGTGAGCGTACTTTCCGGTGGCGAGCGGGCGCGACTGCTGCTGGCTCGCGTGCTGGCCAAGCCGTCGAACATCCTCGTACTCGACGAGCCCACCAACGATCTCGACCTCGAAACGCTCGATCTGTTGCAGGAGCTCATCGACGAATATACCGGCACCGTTTTACTCGTCAGCCATGACCGCGACTTCCTCGATCGGATCGCGACCAGTGTTATCGCGGCTGAGGGCAATGGCGTATGGACTGAATATGCCGGTGGTTACTCCGACATGATTGCTCAGCGCAAAGGCGCCGACCTTGATGCCCGCAAAACCGTAGCCGACTTCAAGGCCGAACGTGGCGCTGCCCGTTCCAGTACGTCCGTGAGCATGCCGAATGCACAAAAGCGCAAGCTCTCGTTCAAGGAAAAGCATGCGCTCGAAACACTGCCCGGTCAGATCGACAAGTTGAACGCGGATATCGCGCGACTGCAGAACACGCTCGCCACGCCGAACCTGTTCACCAAGGACGTCGCGGTGTTCAATGCTGCGGCAGCAGACCTGAAGAAGGCCGAAAACAAACTGGCCAAGGCCGAGGAGCAATGGCTCGAACTCGAAATGCTGCGTGAGGAATTGGCTGGTTAGGGGCTTCAAGCAAGACCTGATCCTCACTTCATACATAAGTGAGCGGACGTCGAAAGAGCACGCGCTCAGTGGTATGATCAGTAGCCGTGAGCGGTAATGGGCATTTTGCAAGGCGTCCTGGCGTTAGTTCCATCGCAGGCTTTAAACCACGTGCGTGACTGAACCGCTTCGGTGGAGCGACCACAAAAAGTTGTTTCTTTGGATAGCGCGCCCGGACAATATCCAAGGCAGGAACGAGGTCGCTGTCGGCGGTGATCAGCACGGCGCGATCGTACCGGTCCTCGCAGGCGTCCACAACAATGCGGGCTGCAATATGAACGTCGGTTTCTTTTTCCTCGTGCTCTGTCCATTGGTCCCCGCATGACCTGCAGGTGCGCTTCTTCGATTTGAAGTGCCCCATGATGCATTTGACGCCCGTGTACTCTAGCGCCTTCACGTATTCGATATGCCGTTGATAGGCGTGAGGCCGCCACGTCGCGTAAGCCGAGAAATAGTTCACCTCGGCCACGGTTTCTTTCGGTCGCGCAAGCGAAGTGATGAGAGCTTTCAGGTCGAGCCACTTAATAGTGGGCCGATTGAGATCATCAATGGCGTGATAGAGGTTGAATCCATCAACGTAGGCAATGATTCTGGTCATCCAAATCCATTACCAAAAATAAAAGGCCGTGGCTCGCGCCACGACCTATCCAACAGGCGCACCTGCTGGGAGTGAACAAACTGTATATGGCACAGGCCATACAAAATTGCAAGAATCAGCTCAGCTACCCTGGTCGCTAACTTAACGATCAGGGTAGCTTAGTCGTTGGGGTCAATATTTCACAATAGTCATACACAGAAGAATATTGTGTGTAACCAATTGTCGTATATGCATTTTAACAGCTGCCGTAAGTTCTTCGGCTTTGGTGCGACTGACGACGAGCGCGCGCATGAGAGTCGCTTTAGTCAACTCGCCCTTGCACGATATCGTGGGTGAAGTCGAGCAGCGAAGCACCCAACGCGGTGAAGCGTTCAAAGCGGGGATCGTTGGTGGCGCCGCGCTGCCATTGCGCGCCAAGTTGTTGGTAGACCACCGCCAGCTTAAACATCGCCAAAATGCGGTAGAACCGGAACGCCGAGACATCCCGGCCGGTCTTGTTGGCATAGGCATCAATCATTTGCGCGCGCGTGTAGAACCCCGGCAACGCCGTTGGCATCTGCCGAATGTCGTGCATACAGGGTGGATCGTCGGCTTCGGTCCAGTAACTCAGCAGCGTCGCCAGATCGAACAATGGATCACCGCGTGTGCTCATGTCCCAATCGACGACAGCGCGCGGCGCAAGCGTGAGCGGATCAAGGATCATGTTGTCGAGTTTGAAGTCGTTGTGGAGCAGCGAGACGCCGCCGATTGGCATCGGCGCCGCCCGGAGCCATACAATAATTTCGCTCGCCACCGCGGATATCTCGCCATCGCAAGCAACGGCACAGCGCTTGGCCCAACCATCGACCGCGCGGCTGAGAAACCCCTCCGGTTTACCGAAGTCGCCGAGGCCGACGGCAGCCGTATCAATCGCATGTAGGCCGCCCAGAATTTCGATAAGTCTGGCGCTCAATGGCGGGCCCACTGCCATCGACGACAGTCCGGTCGGCAGTTTGTCCCGAATGATCAATCCTGGTCGAAATTCGATTATCAAGAACGGAGCGCCGATCACGCTCGCATCACTGCAAAAGTGCAACGGACGCGGCGCTAATGTGAAAACCGGGTTCAGTGCCGACAGCACCCGATACTCGCGCGCCATATCGTTGGCGCCAGGCGGAATAGGCCCCAACGGGGGTCGACGCAAGACCCAGTGCGCGCCATCGATGACGAACAGGTAATTCAGATTGCCGAACCCGCCGGCAAACTGGGGCGGTGAACTCGCGGCATCAAAGAAGAAGCCATGCGTTAGCAAATAATCGGACAACTTCCGCCAGTCTTGCGGGATCGTGGTGGCCAATGGACGAAAGGCAGACGCATCGATCGGCTGCATGGCAATCACGCCGCTGTCCAACCACCGTCGACAACGAGGCTATGACCGGTCACGTATCCGCTTGCGGGCGACGCCAAAAACACCGCCGCACCCGCCACATCGTCCAGCGTACCAAAGCGGCCCATTGGCACCCGGCTGAGGAATTTCGGCCCGATGTTTGGATGCGACAGGATGCTGTTGGTCAAGTCAGTGTCCACGAACCCATAGGCGATCGCATTGACGCGAATGCCGTGTTCGGCCCAGTCATTGGCCAACGCCTTGGTCAACTGCTCAACGCCACCTTTGGTCGTGCAATAAGGCACTTGCCGTTTCAGCGAGATATGCCCCGCGATTGAACTGATGTTGATAATCGATCCGGACTTGTTCTCGATCATTGTCGAGCCGAGGAGACGGCAGCAGCGGAACACGCCGGTGAGGTTTACGTCGACGATGCGGTCCCAACTCTCTTGCGTCGTTTTCTCCATCGACGCGTAGTGCGGATCGATGCCGGCGTTATTGACCAGAATGTCGAGGCGGCCGGCTCTCGTCAGCACTTCGTCGCGGGCTCGCATCACGTCGGCCTCGAGACTGACATCCATTGGAATTGCGAAGTGATCGGCCTCAGGAGCGGATTTACGCAGCAGCTCAAGCGTTTCATCGAGCGTCGCTTGAGTTCGCCCGGCAATGACCGCGCGCGCGCCTTGGGCCGCGAGACCGAGAGCGATCGCCTGGCCGATGCCACGTCCGCCACCCGTGATGAGCGCCGTTTTTTCGGTGAGTTCGAATGGATTTGCCATGGTCGTTTGCCGGTTGCTTTGGTTGGCAACAACGTCGCGCAGAAGCGGCATTCCCGTCAATCTCGTATCGGCTCTAACGTTCTTTTGGGTCGAGCGCATCGCGCAGCCCATCGCCGAGCAGGTTGAACGACAACACGGCGAGGAAAATCGCGAGGCCGGGCCATATCGCCATCCACGGTGCGTTGTTGAGAAAGCGCTGCGCGGTATTGAGCATCGAACCCCAGGAGGGTGCAGGTGGCTGTTGACCAAGCCCGAGAAAACTCAAGGACGCCTCGGCGATGATCGCCGCAGCAATGGTTAACGATGCCTGTACCAGTAGAGCCGGCGCGATGTTCGGTAATATGTGACGAAAGGCAATGCGAAACGGATTGTTGCCGACAGCGCGCGCCGCTTCGACGTAATCCTCGGTCTTGACGACGAGCACCTGGCCCCGCGTGAGGCGCACAAAAATCGGCGTAGCGGTAACGCCGATTGCGATCATGGCGTTGGTTAACGATGGCCCGAGGAAGGCCGCGAGTGCGATCGCCAGAATGAGAAACGGAATAGCGAGCATGGCGTCGGTGATGCGGCTGATCAGTGCATCGGTCCAGCCGCCGCGATAGCCAGCGAGCATGCCGATCGGCACGCCAATGCCAACCGCAATCGCGACAGACACGACGCCGGCCAACAACGAGGCACGCGCACCGAAAATCACGCGGCTGAGCAGATCACGCCCGGACTCGTCGGTGCCGAGCCAATTGCGCCAGGAGGGCGGCTTGCGAATATGAGCATATGCCTGCTGTGCTGGATCGAACGGCGCGATCATCGGTGCCAGGATCGCAAGAAGAACGAGCAACACGACAATGACGAGGCCGATCACCGCACTCTTGCGGCGAACGAGCCTCCGCCACGCGCGTCGCATCGGACTTTCGTCCGCGGGCTGCGCGAGCGTGCTGGCAATATTATCGGTCACGGCTGCCATAGCTCAGTCCCTCAGTCGCGGGTTGACCAGGACGTAGGCAATGTCGGCTGCGAGATTGAGCAGGATGTAGGTCGTGGCCGTCACCAGCGTCACGCCTTGCACCACCGCATAGTCGCGATTGAAAACGCTATCGACGATCAACTTGCCGAAGCCCGGAATCGAGAACACTTGCTCAGTCAGCACTGCGCCTGACAGCAGCGTGCCGAGCTCTAACGCGCCGAGTGTGATCACCGGCGTCAACGCATTGCGCATCGCGTGCTTGAGAACGACGACCCGTTCGGCGAGCCCTTTCGCGCGGGCGGTACGAACATAATCGGAAGTCATTGCCTGTAGCATTGCGCTACGGGTGTGCCGCATGAGCACTGCGGCAAACGAGTTGCCCAACACGAATGCGGGCATGATCGTAGTTCGGATCGATTGCCAGAAATCCTCGAACGGGCTGACGTAACCGGATGCTGGCAACCACCCCAAGTACACCGAGAAAAAGAAGATCATCATAATGCCGAGCCAAAAGTTCGGCGTCGAGATTCCGGTGAGCGCCAACACGTTCACGAAATAATCGAGCTTAGTATTCTTGCGAACTGCCGAGATAATCCCAGCCGTCACGCCGATACCAAGTGAGATGACGATCGCCATCAACGCCAATTGCAACGTGACGGGGAACTTCTGCGCCACGAGCTTCAGCACCGGCTCTTTCAGCCGCATCGACTCGCCCAGGTTGCCTGTGAGCACACCACCGACCCAGTACACATATTGCACGTGGACCGGTTGATCGAGATGATACTGCTTCCGGATCTGCGCGAGCACCTCCGGGTTCTGCTCTTCGCCAGCCATCGCCTGCGCCGGATCACCGGGTAAGAGTTGCTGCAGCCCGAAAATTATCACCGACACAAAGAATAGAGTCGGTAACAACTGCAGCAACCGCTTGCCAAGAAACATCAGCATAGCGGGGCCTCGAGTGGGCGGCTTTGAGGGTCTCCACTCCCTCCCCACGCGTCCCCGGAACTCGACGCGCCGTTGCGCGGCGAATATCCGGGGTCTTTACCGCTTGCTGTAAGGCACGATCTTGCCCGACCGAGACAGGTAAAGATCCCGGACAAGCCCGCCCGAAAGATCTCCTCAGACCCCAACATCGGTGCGGGCTTTCCGGGAACGCGTGGGGTGAAAGTGAGGCATCTCGATCACCTGTCGGTCATACCAAATGTCAACTTGAAGTACTGGCTCGTTTCTTTTTATCACGGCTTCAGCTTCAGGCCGGTGACGCGAACAAGACCGTCGGGCAACTGCTTATAACCGTCGAGCTTGATCGAGTGCGCGATGATCACAGGGCGATGATAGAGATAGATGATCGGTCCATCGGTGAGTAACTTCGCCGTCAACTTCTCAAACACGGCTTTCCGTTCGGCGAGCGTTGATACCTTGCGCTGATCGTCGAGCCCTTGATCGACCTCGGCATTCGAATAGAGCCCGTTATTCTGCGGCGACTTCGTCTTCATGAACACATAGATGTTGCCATCGGGATCGACGCGTCCTGACCACCCGATGAAGTAGGCTTGGAAGCGGCCCTGCTCGGCTTCCTTCAATGATGTGGCAAACTCGGTGACGCGGATCTTCATGTCAAACCCGGCTTCGGCCGCCATCGATTGGATGACTTCGGCTGCCTGCCGTGATTCCGGATTGTTCGGAACCATGAAATCGACAGCGACAGGCGCCTTCAACCCGGCCTCCTCAAGTAACTTCTTGGCCTTGGCAACGTCGCGCTTCGGAACTGGGAACTTCTCCTGATAGTACGGGTTGCGCGGGCTGATCCACTGGTTGCCCGGCAGCGCTTCACCGTTAAATACAACCTGGTTCAAGGCTTCGCGATCGATTGCCGCTTCAAGGGCTTGTCGCGCTTTGGCACTCTTGCCGAAAGGTCCGTCGATGCCCGCCGGTCCGTTGGCTGCATTGAGCGTCAGTCCCTGATAACCAATCTCGATCTGCGTGGCGAGCTTGAGCTTGGCGTCAGCCTTGATCTCCTTGATGTCGGTCGCCAGTGCTCGCTCAATTAAATCGAGGCTGCCGGACTTGAGGTTGGCCAGTCGAATTGTGGAATCGACGACCGGCCGGAACACGACCTTGTCGATGAAGACATTCTTGGCGTCCCAATAATCGGCAAACTTCTCGACAACGATGCGATCTTGCTGCACGCGCTCGACGAACTTGTAGGGGCCAGCACACACCGGATTGAGGCCGAACTTATCGCCGCTTGCGGTCGCAGCTTTCGGCGACACGATCATGCCGGCGCGATCTGATAGCTGCGCGATCAACGGCGAGAAGGGGTTCTTCAACAACAAGCGAACGGTCAGAGGATCGGCGACTTCGACCTTATCGATTGCGGCCAATTCCGGCTTGCGAAATGAGCTCGGAAAATTGATATGTCGCTCCAGCGAAAATTTGACAGCCTCGGCATCCATTGGTTCGCCGTCGTGGAACTTCACACCAGGCCGCAGTTTGATGGTGACCGTTTTGCCATCGGCCGACGTTTCGTGGCCCAGCGCCAATTGCGGAACGATCGTCAGCTTATCGTCGATGTCGAACAGCTTGTCGCAGATCGAAGCAAACACGATACGGCCGACGTAGGTGCGCCCGAGCGTAGGATCGAGAACATCGGGGTCTTCGGCCAATCCAATGCGCAGCGTCGTCTGAGCACTGGCCGGTGCGAACATCTGGAGCAGAAGCGCTGCCAGGACAAGGAGGTGTCGTCTCATCGAAGTTTCTCCACTAATCATTCGTCGTGACGGGTGCCTCGAACCGCGCGAATAAACGCATGAGTTCAGGCGAAACGTTTTCGGCGTCGGCTCGCACCGTGCCAGAGGCGGCAATTTCGCGCCAGAGGTGGCACCGGGTGGCGTGACCGTCGCTCACCTTGTCCAATTCGGGAACAATGGTTCGGCAAACGTCGCGCACGTGGGGACAGCGCGGTGACAGATGGCAGCCGGCCGGCGGATCGATTGGGCTTGGCGGATCACCCGGCAACAACTGCCGATGGCGAACGGCGGCCGGTTGAGCGACGGGTATGGCCGACAACAGAGCGCGCGCGTATGGATGGCGCGGTTCGGCAAACAATTGAATGGCGGTCGCGGTTTCGACGATGCGGCCGAGATACATAACGGCGATCCGGTCCGCTATGTGGCGAACCACCGACAAGTCGTGACTGATAAAGATGTAAGCCAGCCCGAACTTTTGTTGCAGGTCCTGCAACAAGTTTAGCACTTGGGCACGGATCGATACGTCCAATGCCGACACCGGTTCATCACACACGATTAGCCTGGGGCCTGGCGCCAGTGCACGTGCGATCGCAATGCGTTGGCGCTGACCGCCTGAAAACTCGTGCGGAAATCGCTGCGAGTGCTCGGCCTTGAGCCCAACTGTCTGGAGCAGCTCTCCAACACGCCCGCGCCGATCGGCTGGCGACAGATCGGTGTGTAGCATCAGCGGTTCGGCCAGCGTATCGCCCACCGTCATACGCGGATTAAGCGATGCGTAAGGGTCTTGGAAGATCAGCTGCGCCTTGGCGCGGAACGCGCGCAGTGCGGCTGGCGCGATCGATGCGATGTCCTCACCGGCAAAATTCACCGAACCCGATGTCGGCTCAATCAGCCGCAGCACCAGCCTACCTACTGTGGACTTACCGCAACCGGACTCGCCGACGATCGCGAACGTCTCCCCGGCTTTGACTTCGAACGAGACGCCGTCGACGGCTTTTACGTGAGCTCGGGCCGCACCGAACAGCGAACGATGTCCGATGAAGTGCTTGGTCAGGTCCCGAACAGAAAGAAGCGGTTCGCTCATGCGACGAGCGCCTCCAACGGCGTTTTCCAACAGCGTGAGAGGTGGCCTGCACCGGTGTCGATCAGCGGCGGTGGCACCGTGCGGCAATGATCGTCGGCAAACGGACAACGCGCAGCAAACCGGCAACCGGTCAGCTCCGCCGTCAATGCCGGTACCATGCCGGCGATCGAGGACAGGCGCGCCCTCGCATCCCCCGACCGCGGGATCGAGCCCAGCAGTCCGACGGTGTAGGGATGCTGCGGCCGCGCGAACAGATCACCGACCAGTGCCTGTTCGACGATTTCGCCGGCATACATCACAATGACCCGCTGGCACATCTCGGCGACGACACCCAGATCGTGCGTAATCAAAAGCACTGACGTACCGGTGGCAGCGCTCAAATCGCGGAGCAAATCGAGGATTTGCGCCTGGATCGTCACATCGAGCGCGGTGGTCGGCTCATCGGCGATGAGCAGCGCCGGCTCGCAGGCGAGCGCCATCGCGATCATCACACGCTGCCGCATGCCACCAGACAGCTTGTGCGGGTAAACATCGACACGCGTTTCGGGCGACGGAATACGCACAATTTTGAGCAGCCGAATGGCTTCGATGCGGGCATCCTTGCTTGATAACCCGCGATGACGTTCGAGGGCCTCGCCGATCTGGTCACCGACCGTGTACGATGGATTGAGCGATGTCATCGGCTCTTGGAAAATCATCGCCAATCGATTGCCGCGCAGCGCCTGCATCTCGCGCTCCGGTAGCTTTTGGATCTCGCGCCCTTCAAACGTGATTGACCCCGAGACACGCGCGGTGTCGCGTGGCAGCAATCGCAACAGGCTCAGCGCCGTCACGCTCTTGCCACAACCGCTTTCACCGACCACGCCCAAGGTTTCGCCACGTCCGATCTCGAAGGATATTCCTGTGACGGCGTCAGTGCGCCGGCCTCGATCGCCCTCGAAGGCGATCTTCAGATCATCGACGCGCAACAAGGCATTTGCGGTCATTCGTAGCCTTCGGCGATCGAATTCGCGATCTGAGCGTCAAGCGTTGCACGATCAACAAGGCCGGAAGAATTTTCGCGGCTTGGCATGAACCGGCGGAAATGCACCCACCGTTCACGGGCGATGCCTTCCAGCCGGCCTAGCTCGGCAAGTGGATCAGCGTGGTCGTCGACCCGCAGATCGAGCAACGAGTAATCCTGATCGTCGTGGATCAACAACGCAGCGGATTGTTTCCCGCGTTTGTCACCGCCAGCCGCTTCGCCGGCCTTCATCGCGGCAATCAAACGGCGAGCGAACGGTAGGTCCATCGACACATCATAGATTCGCGCAGTTTCGGCGATCACCTCTGGTCCGGCCAGCATGTTGCCCGCAACCGAAAAACCATCGTGATCGTGAACACAATGTCCGCACCAATCGACGCAGGCAGCGCCCGTATAGGCCGCAAAGCGGCCGTCGCGATCCATCACATGCAGTTGGCGATGATCACGTCCCTCGTCGGCCTTGGTCAATAGCTTCACGACATCCTCAGGCGCAGCGCCTGCCTGCAATAGAGCAAGCCCTTGCGGCCCATAGAATGGATTGACGAATGCCTGCGATGCGACCGCACCGACGCCGGTCTTTAGGTGCGGCACGCGACTGCCGACCGCGAAGAATTTCGTCGCGACTATAATACCGGTGCGTCCGGTGGCCTTGTCACGCGCGATAATCGACCAAGTCATATGATGAACCTACAACTCGTAGCGGCTGCTAGCCAAAGCTTTGAGTGAAGATGAAACGCAACCCGGGTTGGCAGCAAGGAAATTCTCTGCCGCAGAATTGAGCAAACGGATAGATCGGTGTGTGACCTCTGACACACCCCCTTGGCGGAACCCGCGCCAGGCCGCACTATTCCTCCGAACGCGAGGTGATTCGCGGCCGCACGCTTCGCTATCAACAGCAAACTCTAGAGCCGGAAAGGCTAAGCGCCATGGCGTCAGCTGCGCTCGAAGCGCAACCGAATCCGGTGGATGTACCGCTCGGTCGCACTTGGCGGCTGTTGGTTGCCGCGCGCGCCTGTGTCGACGGTGGTGCGACCAGGGCAGAGTTGGCAAAGGATTTGGGGCTCCTTTCCTCACACCGGCTTTCCCCGGCCGAGCTTCGCGCCAAACTCGACGCAGAAATCGGGGCATTGTGCACGAGTGATTTCGCCAAAGAAGTCCGCAATCGCCTGACGCTGACCGAAACTGGCATGACTGCCGCACTTGCAGGACTTGGACTCAAACCGACGAACAAGCCTGCGAAGCTCACATGGTCAGAGATCCGCGATGTGCGTCTTGTGGCAGTGGCACTCGGAATTCAGGACGAACCGGCGGCTAAATTGAAGCTGCTTGCCCGTCCGGATGGCTTGCGCGCCGCCACACTGCAGAGGTCTCTCAACCTGCCAGCACGCAGTCGTTCAAGCCCCGCTCGCTTGCGCACCGCCTTGGTTGTAACTGCTCTGCAACGCGCATTCGGCAACACGATCAAAGGTGGCTTGGACGCGGGCGGCGGTATCTCGGCGAAAGCTGGCCGGATGCTGGCTGGCCAATTGGCACAGAAGCCGCGAGATTTTGGCACCGACGCACGCTTGATTGCGGCGCTCGCCGCGGAAGCCGTGGGCAGCCCGCAAATCGATGCGGAAGCGCTTCGTGCAGCCATTCTGCGACGGTTCGTCGGCGAACTGTCGAGCCCGTCTCCCACGTCAGTCGCAACGGCCGCCACGATTTCTGCGGTTCCCAAAGCCCCGCCGGCCGCGACTGTGTCCACGCCTTCACGGCCGGCCGCTGCATCGCGCCCCGATCTAGAGGGTTTCGCCAAAGCGGTACAAGCAGTTGCCGGGACCCGCGCCGAAGGCTGGCCGGGCAACCGCAAAGCATATATCAGCGACGTTTGGGGTGCTCTCTCGGCCGCGCACGCGGACTGGGGACTGACCGAAATCGAGTTCAAGAGCATGTTGGCCGAGGCGCACCGGACGGGGCACGTTGTCCTGGCCAATGCTGATCTCAAGGATCGCCGCTCGTTACCGCGAATTCAACAATCCGCACTCGTCTTCAAGAACACTGTGCTGCATTTCGTGCGCGTCGAAGACTAAATCGAGAACAGTTGCTCGGTTCGAGCATCCAGGAACATCCCGTTTTATGCAGTCGAATAATTCCAAGACCCAAGCCGCAAGTCAGCTCGCGGCCGCCTTCGACCACTCGATCACGTGGGAGGATGACATTTGGTGCGCCGATCCGGTGGACGTCGAGGAAGTGCACAAGAAGGCACGCACGAAGTTCTACGATCTGCTTGATGCGGTGACATCGCAAAAGGGTGCGAAGTCGCAAGCACGCATCCTGTTGTTTCACGGCCAATCTGGTGCTGGCAAAACGCATTTGATCCGGGCGCTGCGGACTGGAGCCCATCGCCGGGGGTGCGCTTATTTCGGCTATGCGCAGATGACGCCCGACGTGACCAGTTATGCCGACTATTTTCTGCGGCGGCTGATCGCGTCTTTGGAAAAACCCTACGACCCCGATGAGGGTGGCGAGACGGCTTTGGCGCGTCTCACCCGCCGCTTGGTCGAGGATTCCGACGTAGTAAGTGCGGCCGATCTCGAGAAGTTGCGCGAGGGCACATACGACGAGGCGAAGCTCGCCAAATTCATCCACGCGTTGGCCGATGACATCATCGCCAGCCCGCGCTTTTCCGAACAAGAACTCGACATCAATATCGTGCGCGCGCTGTTATACTTGCAGCGCAGCGATCCGCGCATCGACCAGCGCGTGCGGCAATATTTGTACGGTCGCCCGTTGAACGAGCTGAGCCTTGCAGCGGTTTCGGCGCTCGATCCCAATGCCGGTGACGGTCGCGCTTTCGAGATCATCGAGAGCCTCGGCAAGCTGATGTGGACCGTTGACCGCTCCGCGTTGGTGTTTTGCATCGATCAGGTCGAAGATTTGCGATTTTTCGATGATGCCGAGGAACGGTTTCAGAAAGCCGCGCGCGATCTGATCCAGATTGCCAACCGGCTGCCGACTTCGATCATCTTGATTTCCTGTCTCGAGGATTTTTACGGTCAGGTGCGCGGCGTGCTGGCGCAGAGCTACATCGACCGGATCGAGAAATCGGGTCCGGTCCCGCTGCTGGAAACGCGCACGCCAGAGGAAGCCCGGTTGATCATCGCCAAGCGCCTCGCGCACGACGCCGATACGCGTGCCGGTGGCATGAGTTTCCCTGATGCGTCGGCATTCTTCGGGCCACAGTTCTTCGAGGAATTCGGCGGTTTATCGACACGCCGGCTTCTGGAACACGCTCAAAACCGGCTGCGCTCGGATCAGGGCGACGAACAAGAAGAACGCCGCGCCGAGCCGGAGAAAGTCGGCTTCATCTCGACGCTTGCGGCAGCTCTGGGCTTTGCATCCAGCAACGACGATACCGACGACAACCATCACGATATGACGATCGATTTCCGCGACATGTGGCACCGCTTTGCCAACGCCTCGGAAGCCGAGATCCCATCGACCGACAACGACTTGATGGACGTGCTCGTCACGGCATTGGGCTTGGCCAAGGACGAATGGGCGGGCGCTGTGACGCTCTCGATCGAGCGGCTTGAGCTTGCCGATGATTTACCGGCCATCGACGTAAAAGTCGGCCAACGCAACGGGCTCGACTACGAGGCGCGCGTATTTCTTTGCAACCGGCCGACCCAGGGTGGCGGGCTCAAGCGCCAGCTTGATCGCGTGTTGGCATCGATGCAGGGGCGCGCCTGCTTCATGCTGCGGGCCAGCGATTTCCCACCAAACAAGAAGAACCAGACGGCGCAGGCATTTCGAAAGTTCCGGGATGGCGGCGGTCGCTCGATCCTCGTTCCGATTCCTGAGTGGGAGCGGATGATGACAGTGCGTGAATTCCACGCGCATCATCGGTTCGACCCTGGCTTCCGCACATGGTTCGAGCAGGCGCGTTTATTGTCCGGGCTGGCTCCCCTAGTCCAGTTGCTGCGTCTCGATCTGTTGACACGTCCCCCCGTACGTCAGGAAATTGCCGCCCCGGCAAGCGAAGCAGCATTCACAAGCGAAGCTGACCTTTCCGACGAGACACCAGCACCAGGCGCCTGGACCGAATGGACCGGCCCCGCCGATGGCCAGCCAGATCCGGTGCCAGCCAATGACGATGAACTGCCGCTGTCCGTGATCCTCAATGAGAACGGCGATAACGCCAACAGCATCGTTGCCGGACGCGAAATCGGCGGTGGCGGCAAGGCGGTCACCCTCAACAAAGGTATTCTCAAGCGGCACGCAGCCGTGCTCGGTGGTTCGGGTTCGGGCAAGACCACGTTGGCGTTGAGCCTCATCGAACAACTGCTGTTGCGCGGCACACCGGCGATCCTGCTCGATCGCAAGGGCGATCTCTGCAGCTACGCCAATCCCGATGTATGGCGCGCCAACGAAAACGAGTTCCAGGAACGGCGCGGCGAACGCGAGAAGCTCGCCGATGCCATTGATGTTGCGGTCTACACACCGGGGCGGCAGACCGGCCGCCCTATGTCGATTACGCTACTGCCGAACGGCATCAACGAACTGCCCGAGCACGAGCAACAGTTATTGGCGAACCTTTCGTCAGCGGCGCTCGGCGACATGCTGCATCTGAAGAACTCAGCGACGCACCAGAAGCAGTCAGGCACGCTTTCGGTCGCGTTGCGCATCCTGGGTTCGCGTTATAGTCGCGAGGTGACGCTGGCCGACCTCATCGTGCTTCTTGAGGACGAGGATCCAGAACTTACCGATCGCACGCAACGCATGGATCCATCGGGTAAAATCCGGCGCGATCTCGTCGCACAACTCGACAGCCTAAGGCACCGCAACGCCGCGTTGTTCGAGGGCGGCGGCGAGAGCCTCAGCATGGAAGCCCTGCTCGGCATTGGACCCTATGCGCGTGAAGGCCGTACACGCCTGTCGGTGATCTACACCGGCTTCCTTGGCGACAATGAAAACATCCTGTTCTGGGTGGCGCAGTTCTTGTCGGAAGCGCTCCGCTTTTGCCAGCGCAATCCAAACGATGAGCTGCAGGCGGTCGTCATGTTCGACGAGGCCGACCTTTATATCCCGGCGAACGCGAAACCAGCGACAGCTGAGCCGCTGCAAAGCCTGCTGAAGCGGGCGCGTTCGGCTGGCCTCGGCATTATGCTCGCCACGCAATCGCCAGGCGATCTCGACTACAAGAGCCGTGATCAGGTAACGAGCTGGTTCATCGGGCGGGTGCGCGAAGACACCGCGCTCAAGAAGCTGCGAGCCG
The DNA here is from genome assembly GCA_031367505.1 of Hyphomicrobiaceae bacterium. Classification (GTDB taxonomy): domain Bacteria; phylum Pseudomonadota; class Alphaproteobacteria; order Rhizobiales; family Hyphomicrobiaceae; genus JAKFWF01. The sequence continues at coordinate 52,188 of JANLPY010000414.1, forward strand.
CTTTCCAAAGCGAGAGCGGACTTGATCCGGCACGCGTTTTGCCGAACCAAACGGTCGGTGAATTCCATCTCGTCCAGGAAAACCACGTCCGCGCGATCAAAGCCCAGCGATCGTTGATCATGGCCGAGCAGGTGCCTTTCGATCGGATTGAGCAATTGGCCTACGAAACCAAGGGCCAAGACGAGAAGCAACTTCGACTATTTGACATACGATGACTGAGGTTCATCGGTGGCCGATAAGCCACATACTTAATTGAACGATGCATCATTGGAAATCGAACTGCTGCGGTGCAAAAGAGAGTGACAGTGCAACGCAGCATGCACCTGCGTTTTCTTCTTTTGAATCAACAAAGATTCTTTGCTTGCTGCGAAATAGTCATTTCAAAGAATACCGTCGACGTTATTGTGACCGTTAAGAAAATATATGTGGTAAAAACTGGCAACTTGTTGTATGCTGATTGTCAAGTCGCATGTTGAGGGACAGACGACTTTTGACAGACTGTTCGTAATTTGAAGACTGTCAATCATTGTAAGGTAGTGTTGCGGGAGTTTTAGTCATGGTAGCCAAGCCGTTTATTATGATGGTTGTTGCGACCCTTTTGGGACCGGCACTGGGCATCGGACTTTTTGTCCTGATGCAATCACAGTAGTTGGCGCAAAATTGCTGAATTCTAGGGCTGAATTCTGATGATAGCGCACATTAGGTGTCGCGCCTAGCCGGTGCTATGGTTGGATACAAGTTCCATCATAGGCTCGCTACACTATGTTGCTCCGGGCAATTGACGACTGCTTTTCCTATGACGAACGGCGTTTGACTCACGCCGAGGCCATCGGCCTTCTCAAATCGCGCATTATCCCAACAAACAAATCCGAAACACTCGCGGTCGCGGCTGGCCGCCGCCTATCAGTGCCAATTGTGGCGCACGCGCCAGTGCCAGCGCACACGAACTCAGCGGTAGACGGATATGCTTTTGCTTACGAGGGCTATGATCGCACGGCAGGGGCAAATTTCGCGCTCGCCGGTCGCTCGACTGCCGGTCACCCGATGCGTGAGGCGTTAACGACAAGATCAGCCGCACGCATTTTCACGGGTGGCGTGACGCCCACCGGCAGCGACACCGTCGCGATGCAGGAAGATTGCCGGATCGATGGCGATGTCGTCGCTATTCCTGGTGGCTTGAAGCGCGGAGCAAATGTCCGCAAAGCCGGCGAGGATGTAGCTGCTGGAACTCGATTGTTCGAATCCGGCCATATGTTGCGGCCGCAGGACTTAGCTGCGTTGGCCTCGATCGGGCTGGCTGAGGTGCCGTCTTTCATGCGGTTGCGCGTTGGCATTGTTGCAAGTGGTGACGAGATTCGCGAGCCCGGAACCGGTGACCTCCCTCATGGTCACGTGTTCGATGCCAATACGCCGATGCTCAATGCGCTTGTTCCGCTGACCGGTGCGAATGTCGAAAACCTAGGCATTTGGCCCGATGACGCACGCGAAATTCGCAACAATCTTGCGAGAGCCGCGAACGATTTCGATGTGATAATTACGACCGGCGGCGCCAGCCGTGGCGACGAAGACCATATGGCAGCAGCATTGGACGCACTTGGATCGCGCCATTTCTGGCAAATCGCGGTCAAACCTGGCCGCCCGATGATGTTCGGGCAAATCCAACGCGCGGACCTAGGCGTTGCCCCGTGTATCGTCGTGGGACTACCGGGCAATCCCGTAGCCGTGTTCGTGTGTTTCCTGATGTACGCCTTTCCGCTTCTGCAGCGACTAGGCGGCGGCGAGTGGCGTGAACCGCGACGCTACAAACTTCCCGCCGCATTCGAATTCAAAGATCGCAAACCCGGCCGTCGCGAGTTTTGGCGCGGCATGTTGGTTGAAACTCCCGCGGGGCTCGCGGTAGACAAATTTGCCCGGGATGGCTCGGGACTGATTTCCGGATTGCGAGCGGCAGACGGGTTGATCGATATTCCCGAACACGCAGGCGATGTCGCAATGAACGACTTGGTGGATTTTATCCCACTCAGTGAGTTCGGCATCGTCAGCGGATAGCGCGTTTCCGCCGCAGATCAGGCCCACGCATGCCACAAAGGCCGCATACTGCACACGGTGCCTCTGATGTGCTCCGGCCAGTCCCCAACCAATGCTCGCTCTGTTTCGAATTCTGCTGCGACTGAGCGAACTGATCCTAGCGGTTCCGGTATGGGTCAGTCGCACCCTGATTACAGGCGTCGTTTTCAATCCACGCCTCGGAGCACTGCGCTATGTGGTTTGGGGCACGGCGGGCTATCTCGTTTTTGCGCTTGGTCTCGTCTACGTCGTCGCGCCCATTCGCGGGGTGGTCGGCGCCTATTTCATGTCAGATAAGCTGCGTTACGACGCCGAACGTTGGCTGGCGACCGCTGTTTATGATGTGCGCGGCAACTTCGTCGGCACGTTCGACCCACGGCTCGATAGCCGGCGCGACGTGAACTATACCGATGCCGCGATCGAAGTTGGCACTTACACCGCCAATCCCGACCACAAATCAATCCCGGTGCGCGAGGTACCTGACGACTATTGGCGATGCCTCGCCTACCACGAAGACCGCTACATCGGCACGGCGCTCAACCCCTACGGCATCGATCTGCTGGGCGTGCTGAAAATCCCCTACTCGACGATTCGCCGTTCGATTGCGCTCAAACGCCCAAGTCTCGGCGTCGGCGGCTCGACACTGCCGATGCAATTCGCCCGCGTCATTTACAAGACGCCGCCAAGCGCCAGTGAGGGAGGGTTCACCAAGCTCAAGCGTAAAATCACTGAATGGTGGCTGGCCCCCGTCATCTACCACGAACTCACGCGCGGTGGCGACGACACGCCGCTGAAGCAGTGGGCGGCCAATCACATCTGGTTGGCGCAGCGAACGGGTGGCGCCCCGCTGCATGGCGTCGAGATGACCGCTCGCGTGCTATTTGCCAAGGAAGCCAAGGACCTGACCATTGCCGAGCAGTACGTTTTGGCGTCCGCTGTCAACAAACCAGTGATCCTGCTCGAAGGCAACGAGAAGTTAAATGAAGTTCGGCTCGACCGCTGGCGCTATATTACGGAAGTTCGCGCGCGTACCTGCGCGGAAAAACTAATCACAGATGAGGTCGAGCAAAAGAAGATCATCTTCGAGCTTGTCGCGATGGCGAGCGGGCCGCCCGACCCGAAGGTCAAGCCGAAGCTGCAGGAGGCGCTCGAACACTATGCGCCAACGCTCGCCCGGCGTGCACATGCGAGCCCGACAATCCGTGCGAACGCACTGATTCCGGCCGCTCGCCTCGGCATCCGCGAGGAAATGAAGCAGGCATTCGGATTCGATTGGCGCAACTATGTGCGCGGCGTGAAGACGACGTTCGACGTCATTGAGAACCTCGGGTTCCGCGAGAATGTCCGCAGCGAACTCGCCAAGCTCGACACACAATGGGGTTCCAAGCTCAATCCCGGTTGGACGCTCGACCCGACCAAGGTTGCGGCCGATCGCAGAAGCCCGCATGTCATCGTCGTTGCGGCCAATGAAAAAGGTGAAATCGTCCGATACTACGACAGCGGAGAGAGCGCATCATACTTTGGGTCTCCAACCGCGCGTTCGTTGGAGACAGGTCAATACGAGAGCGAGCGCGAAACACGCTCGATCGCTTCGACTGGTAAGATCCTGTCGGCCATTGCCATCGCCAATGAGCACAAGGACCGCATCGATACGCTCTACACCGACACCGAAGCGCCGGCCCAAGGCATCGACACATGCGAGAAAGGGCCAACGGGCGGCGAGGCCCACGGCCGGAAGGCGATTGTCGCATTCGCATGTTCGCTCAACCGTCCGCTCGAATGGCGAACGGCGCAGCTCGGCCAGGAGCGCATCGCCAAGTTGATCGAGATCTTTGGCTTCAACATGCCGCCCGGCGGTGGCACGGCCGCGGCGACGCCTCCTTCAACGGCCGCCGTCCGCGGCCTGATCACGGGCTCGCCGCAGCGTGTCCACCAAATGGCCGGTGTCGTGCTGGCCAGCTTGTTGGATCATGGTAGCAAGCCCGTTCGACTGCCAACTTTGGTTCGAAACTACGACTTCGTTGCTCCAGAGCATGCGGCTATGGCCGAGCGCGACCGCTCGACCGATATCGTGCCCAACAAGGTGATCAAACGGGAGGCGACGGGCCTCTTAAAAACCTTGCTGCAAGCGCCGATCTGTCATCAAGTCGGTGGCCAATCACACGGCACATTGAAGGGGTTATCTGCTTGGTGCGCCGAGCGCCGCAACGACTTGCGCTTACACTTCGCGAAAACCGGTACGTCCGTGACTGATGATATCAACAGCACCGTCGATACTTGGATCGCGGGTGGCCTGCAATTCGCCAACGGTGCTGCCTATTCCTACGTTGTTTTGGTGGGATCGGGGTCGACCTCCGATGTGTGGACGCGCAATCTGCATGCGGCCCAGGTCGGCGTGCCGTTAGCCGCAACGCTGCTGAAAGATCTTGAGGGCCATTCGAAGAAGAACCCGGCAGTAGCGTTTCTACCAGCCAAAACGATAGCGGCGACTTCTGTGGCGCAGACTATTGCGGCCACAACACCCGGCTTGACACCGGAGGCCATGATGCGCGACCAGCTATTGCGCTCACAGTGAGCAGCCCCTGTTTGGGCAATAATCGCAGTTTCGAAGAGAGACATCCAATGGCAGCAGCGCTGGTTCCCCATTTCGCCAACGACAAGGGCGCAGAGAAAATCTTCGTCGGCGTCAAAGAATTACAGTGCATGGGTGCGCGCGCGCCGTTCGATCATCCGCACGTTTTCCTTGACATGGGCGGCGACAACCAGGTGCTGTGCCCCTACTGCTCGACACTTTATCTGCACGATCCACGGCTTAACTCGACCGAGAGCGATCCGGCCGACTGCCTCGTCATCGTGAAAGCCGCGTGAAACCGGGCAACGCCCTCATCGCTGGCGCCGGTATCGGCGGCATCAGTGCTGCACTGATGCTTTCCAGCATGGGGTGGCGCTGCCGCGTACTGGAACGGCGGCTGGAGGCGTCCGAAGCAGGTGCGGGTATCCAGATCGGCCCCAATGGCACGCGCATTTTGCACGAACTCGGTGTAGCCCCGGCTCTCGTCGCCACCGTTGGCCAACCTCAATCGATCCGCATGCGCGATGGCCGATCCGGAAAATTGCTTTCCCAGCTTCCGTTGGGAGATTGGATCGCCGATCGCCACGGTGCGCCCTACTGGACCGCTCACCGCGCCGACCTGCACGCCGCGCTGACCCATACACTGCGACGCAACGCAGATGCCAATATTACCCTGGGCTTTGAAATAGCGCGGATCGATGTGGCGGCAGACCGCGTGTCCGTGACGTCCAGCGATGGCCGTCACGCAACGGGCGATATCTTAATTGGCGCTGATGGTATCAACTCGAGCGTCAGGCGCCTCACGTTCGGCGACGTTCCTTTGACGTCAAGCGGGCGCACCGCCACGCGGGCGGTCATCGCGAACGACACTGCAATCACGCAACACCTGGGCCAGCACGTCGGAATATGGCTCGCGCCGGGTGCTCACGTGGTTCATTATCCGGTGCGCGGAGGGGCGGAAATTGCGCTCGTGGTCGTTACTCAAGATGTAGCTCGTCCACAAGGTTGGAATACGGCAATCGATGCCCGATCGATGTTGACCAAGCTAACTGGGCTGGCACCCGAGCTGCTCGCAATTGTTGAGCGGGCAACGACGTGGCGGCAATGGTCGCTGGTCACGACCCCGCGATTGCCGGCATGGTCGCGCGATCGGACGACCCTTCTTGGAGACGCGACACAACCAATCCTGCCTTTTCTAGCCCAAGGCGCCGTAATGGCTCTAGAGGATGCCGAGGCATTGGGCAGAGCAATTGACGCGGCATTGGATTACCAGGCGGCCTTTGCAGCCTATGATGCATCACGACGCCCCCGGAAGTTGCGGGTTCAAAATGCGGCGGCTCGTAACGGCACGATCTACCACTTGAGTGGTGCGATGGCCGCAGCTCGTAATCTCACATTGCGTACCATGCCGGCCGATCGGCTCATGGCATCCTATGACTGGCTCTATGGTTATCGGCCCGTAGCGGTCAGGTGAGCGCCAAGTCTTGTGTCAGCGTTTTACCGGTTTGTCCGTTGCTGGGTCTACTTTCTTGCCTTCACCTTCGGTCTTGAACGCACGTGCAAGCGCCTCGGCGACCCGCACGCTATCGAGATCGTCCTTGTGAATGACATCCGATGCACCGGCCGTCATCAGCAATATTTTCCGCTGCCGATCGACTTCGCCGCTGACGACGACAATAGGTCCTTCGTAACCTGCATGCCGCAGGAACGGGATCGTATGCGAAGAGTTGTCGTTCGGCTTCAAGTAGTCATCGAGAAAAATGATATCGGGTTTGCGCACGATCACGCAATCGAGCGCACTGCCGAGCGTCGGCGCACGCCTAATCGTCAGGTCGTAGCCGAGCATAACGTGCAGCGTCGCACGCAGGCGATCCGCATCGAACGCCTCGTCTTCAACTATCAAGACATCATCGACTTTGGGCAATGATTGACGAATTTTGGTCGCATCGCTTTTACGCGCGAGAAAATCGCCTCCGGGCCCGGAGCCACCTGCACTCACTGTCGCCTCCAGATATACGGGATAGTCATATATGAGAATATCCAGAAAGCGAGAAGTGCTTTAATCGGTCAATGGGATCGCTTAGGTCAGCCTATAGCGACCAGTGGCCATCTCAACTTGAATGACGAGCCGCGACGCAATGCAGGATCTGACGTCAACGTGAGGGCCGCACCGCTCGTTTCAACGACTTTCCGCACTAACGCCAATCCGATTCCGCTTTGCTCACTTGATTGATTACTAGCGACAGTGCGGAATGGCTGAAAGATGGCCTCATGCCACTCTGGCGGAATTCCGGGCCCATCGTCGCTAACCTCGATTTCAAGGGCATTTTTATCGGTGCGCGCTATGACTTTAACGTGGCCCTCGGATCGATCGTGATGGCCGATTGCGTTGGCGATCAAGTTACGCAGTATGAGATCAAGGGGGGCAGTGTATGTTTGAATCCGTGGCCACAGACCTATGACCGATACCGATATTCCGGCGGGGGTTGGCATGGACACGACAATACTTCGTATCAAAGCGTCGGTATCGACGGTTTCCAGCGCTTCAGTTTCACGGCCAATCCTGGAATAGGCGAGCAGGTCGGTCAACATGCGCGACATGCGTAGAGACTGAGTGCGTATTTGCGCAGTGTATACTTTCGGATCGGTCGCCTCCGACTGCTCAACAACGCGCTCAAGGTCGCCCGCGAGGTAGCGCATTGCACGCAGCGGCGCTTTGAGATCGTGGCTGATCACATAGGCAAATTCTGCGAGGTCGCGATTGGCTCTCGTTAATTCGGCATTGACGGCTGCTAGCGCCCTCGATTGTTGGGCCAGTTCAGCCTCGACGATCATGCGCGCGCGAACCTGCTGGGCCAACCCAAGCTCAAGATCGCCGGTGGAAACCACCAATGCGATCAACAGCAAGAACTGCCGTTGCGGGGCGAGCCAAAAAACGTGATAGTTGTAACGTCGTCCAGCCCCTCCGGCCTGGGGTAGACCGACGTTTGGCATTTCGAAACGCACGCCCGGCTTGTCGATTAAATCGAACAAAGCATCGTCCATTCCCATGAGGGCCATGACGGAGTCCGTGACCTTCGCTTTCGGTGGTACCAGCGCCGCCAAGTCGCCGTACCTCTTTATGGGAATGAGATCTGACGTTAGCCAGACCATCCCCATAAAGCCAAACCCTGCGAGCAGATCGCAGGTCTCGACGAGATCCTTTGCCTCACTTTGCACTTCAGCCACGGCGAGCAACAATCGCAGCAAGTTGTGCAAAGGCGTCTTTGACATGCTCGCCGGTCTTGGCGCTGGCGAGCACGACCGGAACCTGTGCGTTGTGCAGCGCATCTGGCAATACCGGTGGTACGCCCGGCGGATCGAGCAAATCGACTTTGTTCACTACGTAAGTCAAAGGCCGCCCCGGAAACGCGTCCATGAAAGCCGTTCCCAATCGAACCGCAGCATCCAATGTGGTGGCTCGATTAACGTCCCCAACAACGAGGGCTGCATCCGCTTGACGGGCATAAACATGACGGAAGATGGTATCGCCGAAGTTGCCGTCGGTGTCCCAGACCACGAAATGGAATGGCACGCTCGACGGCGACGGGACCACTTCATATCGATAGATATCCGTCCCGATCGTGGCTTTGTATTCACCTTCGAACTGATCGAACACAAGGCGGCGCGCTATCGAGGTTTTGCCGACCCCGATCTCTCCCAACAGCAAGATCTTTGCGATCCGCATGACTACTCCGACGCTTCGCCTTCGAACCCTAGCTCGAATTCAACCCGGCGATTAGGGCTCTGCGCGCCTACGTTCGAGCTAATCTCAGCACCGGCCGGCCGGCCGATGGCGACCATCGACTGGCGCGGCACGCCGCGTTCAACAAGCAAATCGAAGATCTTCTGCGCTCTGGTCTGAGCCAGCGATGTGTTGCGTGCTTGATTGCCACGCTCATCGGTATAACCAACGACGCGCACAAACGCGCCTGCTTCGCGAATTAAGCGAGCCGCCGAATTTATCGTCAACTCCGCCCCTTGCGCATTGCGAAATTCGATGCCGTCGCCAAAGAACACCGCATTCGCTTTAACCCACTTTTCCAAACGCTCGCGCGCAGTCGGCGGGGTGATGACCTGCACCGGAGCTGGCACGACGACCGGTGCCGGTTTTATCCCAGCCGACTGGGCAACGGCAACGGCGATCGCTGCCAACTGTTCGGCGGCGGCCCCCAACTCTTCCGCGCTCTCGGCGACATCATTTGGTGCCGCCTCGCCGTGCGCGGCCGTCGGACCCGACGAGCCCTTGGTTAGCAACGTGGTCAGATCGGCACTTGCTGCTTTGAGTTGCTCCGATACCGCATGCATGGGAGCCGACAGAGCAGAGAGTTGCGCTATGTCCACGCCGCCACTGCCCATCCGCACTTGCAGCTTTTTCAATTCGGAGGACGCGCGCTCAATATTGGTTTTGATCGTTTGCGCTGCCGCGCGAGTTTTCCCATCGGACACGGCGAGGTCGAGCCGGTTTAATTCCGGGAGCGTTTGCTCCACGCGACGGCTGGCCCGTGTCAGGGTCCGTCGTAGAGACGCCCGAAGAACCTCACCTTCGAAGCCGGCCAGATTGCGCCGGAAGGTCGTCAGTTGTGGCTCTAACTCGGCTGTCTGATTGGGAAGAACCGTCAATCTGTCGTTGATTGTTGAGTCGGGCAGTGCACTGCGCAAGCGGTCGATGACATCGCTTTTGGTCGAAGTGGTTGGCACCAGCCCGGTGAGCGAAACTTCGCGTCCACGCGCCGTTACATCAAGCTGCGTCGGATAGCCGGTCAACTGCGACGAAGCCGAAATCAATTGCGTGGCAATGTCGCGAACGCGCGCCGTCTCGTAACTGCTGTAATAGCTCCAGCCGGCAAACAGTACCAACGGCAAGCCGGCCATGATCGCGAGCGCCTTGAGAGGGTTAAATCCCAACCCCGCAGCAGCTGAAATCGCCTCGTGGCGTTCTGCCAGGCGTTGCTTCAAGAGCTTTGCGAATGGCACCAAGAAATCCGTTGGCAAATTGGCGGAGTCGCCTGCAAGCACCTTCTGGTTTTCCTCGATCAACCTTAGAAAGGCCTCGTCCAGTATCGCTTCAACTCCAGGAGGCGGCGATCCTTGGCACTTTGCGGCAAGTAAGCAAGTCGAAGATGAGCGCAAGTACATCTGATAATCGTCGAGCGCAAACGTGCGCAGGTTGCCACCATTGTCCTTGAGTGCCTGCGCGGCAAAATCGTTGATCGCAGCCAGCACGCCACTTAAATGTATGTCACTATTGGACGGCACGCCGGCGCCTTGCGGACCCTCAGGCCAATGTTGCATGAGCTCTCCCGATCCGCGCCTGATCAAGAACAGCTCTGCTACTTCAAGCGGTTGGGCTTCGGCCAACGCCAAATCCGCCACCGAGTGCCCGGTCATCCAACTTCGCAGACGCAGCATCACCGGATTGGAACCGCCAGAGAGCCGGCGATTGATTTGGTCGGTCAAATCCTTCATGGCGCTGGCAATGTAAGCCTTCACCAAACGGCCGGTGATCGGGTACAGCGCCTCGACCATCTCGTCTTGGCTATTGCGTAGCTCGGTCTTGATCGTTTTGACGACAAGTGGTGCCATGGCGCGCGACAACTGATCGTGCCGCTCCACCTCTGCCTGACGCAGCGCGCCATCAAGTACCGCCGCAACGCTCGATCTAAACCGCTCTTCGGAGCCCGTTCGCTCGAACAACCCCTCGACACGCCGGGTCAGTTCCACACGGCTCGCGGCCTCCGCTGCCACAGACGCTTGCAGGGCCTGAGCGAGTTCCTCGCGGCTCGCCTGCTCGGCAGCAGCGACTTTGGCGACGCGCCCCTGCAGCTCCGCTAGCGTCGCATTCTCCCGATCGAACAATAACTCTTTGAGGCGACTTACATTTTGCGACATGATCTACTCGAACTTCACGGTCGCGGGATTCGGCGAACATGTTCGCCGAGATCCTGGATACCACGGGCTAATTCATCGAACGTACTGCGGCGCTCTGCCTGGCTTTCACCAGCGAAAGCATCGAGCCTAGCTTGCAAAGCATCGAGACGACGATGCACTTCGGATTCGAGGTCTCTGATCCGGACCTCGAGTTGACTGGCCCGCTGGTCGTGTTCGCGCTGGAACTCGCCGAACAGAAGATCGCGGATCTGTTCCATTTTCTCGTCGGCGACATCGCGGTTCGCGCCGTCACTCTTGGCTTCACCGATTGTCATCGCATTCATGGCATGTGCCGTCCGATTTCAACTGTCTGCATTAAGTGCAAATATGCAGCCTTATTACAACCTTATGTTCAAGCCCCAAAATCGGCAGAAGCCCAAACTTAACGAGTAGTTGCGTATACTCTTGCCGCCCCCGCGCTGCTATTGTTTAAATGTTCGTTCGTAGACTTTCCGCAATTCAGCCTTCTGTACCTTGCCCATGGCATTGCGGGGCAGGTCTGCCATTTCGAATACACGCTTTGGCAATTTGAATTTTGCCAACCGGCCGGCCAAATGAGCAATGATTTCAGCTTCATTTTGCAGCTTTGCATTTGCTAAAGGCGTGACAACGGCAACCACACCTTCACCAAAATCCGGATGTGCGATGCCAATCACGGCCGACTCAGCAACGCCGGGCAGTGCATTTAGCTCATCCTCGATTTCTTTCGGGTAGACATTGAACCCTCCGGTGATGATCAAATCCTTTGCGCGGCCAACAATACTGACCCGACCGTCGGGGGCCACTATCGAGAGATCGCCGCTGACAAAGTAACCGTCGGAGCGAAACTCTTCCGCCGTTTTCTCGGGATTATTCCAATAACCCTTGAAAACGTTGGGCCCTTTGACTTCGAGCACGCCGACTTCACCGTTGCTCAAAACCTTGCCGTCCTCACCGCTAATTCGAACCGAAATACCAGACAGTGGGTAGCCGACGGTCCCGGCCAAACGCTCCCCTCCTTGATAGGGATTGGATGTGATCATGCCGGTTTCGGTCATGCCATAGCGCTCCAAGATTTTGTGACCAGTTCGCGCCTCGAACTCGACATGCGTCTCCGCAAGCAACGGTGCCGAGCCCGAAATGAACAGTCGCATCTTGCTGCAGGTCTCGGGTCCAAAGGATTTATCACCGAGAAGCCGGGTGTAGAACGTTGGCACGCCCATCATGACTGTCGAATCAGGCAGCGCCTTTAACACTGCGGCAAGCTCGAACTTGGGCATCCAGATCATCCGCGCACCGGCCAGCAGTGAAGTGTTGATCGCGACGAACAGTCCGTGAACGTGGAAGATGGGCAGTGCGTGAAGCAAGACATCCTTCGATGTGAAGCCCCAATAGTCCTGCAATGTCAGCGCATTCGACGCCAAATTCAGATGCGTGATCATCGCGCCCTTGGATCGGCCGGTCGTGCCCGACGTATAAAGAAGTGCTGCCAGATCATCGGGCTTGCGAATGACCGTTTCGTGTGAAGGTTTTTGAGTTGCAGCTAGCGTCGCCAGCGATCCGCGGCCGTGTGAATCCATCGTATCCACGAACGCCACGCCAGCCCTCGTGGCGATCGGCAGGAGATCTGCCTGTTTGGCTGGATCAACCACGAGTAATTTTGGCTTGGCGTCACCAATGAAATACTCGAGTTCGGTCGATGTGTAGGCAGTATTCAATGGACTGAATACTGCGCCGGCCTTTAAACTCGCCAGGTACAACAATACATTCTCGATCGACTTCTCAACTTGCGCCATTACGCGATCGCCAGGCTGGACGCCCCGCGCGACGAGTGCATTTGCCATCCGCGACACGTTACCGGCAAGTTGGGCGAACGTGATTGGATCGCTCGTCGCCACTTCAAAGGCCACTTGCGGTCCATGCGTGGCACAGCTCTTCTCGAAATGGGCGTAAAGATTGGCATTGCCGGACATGGCGGGCTTTCCTTGTGTAGCTCTTTCACAGGATCGTTACAGGATCGGATGAAAGTCCGTCAATTGAACGGCGCACTGCATGGGCGATCACACTGGTCCGCAATGCTCACTTGCGCGAGCGAAGAGTTGTGTTGAAAGGACTTTCGAGCGACGTTGGCTCATCTTTCGAACGCGCTCATGGAGATATACTTGTGACCGACCTTGCCCAGCTGACAGCTACCGCTGCGATGCAGCAGATGAATAGCGGCGATATTACCTCCGAGCAGCTCACCCAGGCGTGCATTAATCGTATCGCTGCGCGCGAGCCGGAAGTGAAGGCCTTCGCCCATTTTGATGCGGAGCACGCATTGACGCAGGCGCGCGCGGCGGACGCGGCCCGCAAGTCGGGCAAGGGTGTCGGCCCCCTCAACGGCCTTCCCGTCGGCATCAAGGACATCATCGACACCGCCGACATGCCAACTCAAAACGGATGCGAATTCCACAAAGGTCGCCAACCCGATGAAGACGCGGCCTGCGTGGCGGCCTTACGTGATGCCGGCGCCATCATCATCGGCAAGACGGTCACCACCGAGATGGCGTCGACCACGCCCGGCGCAACTAGCAATCCGCACAATCTTGGCCATACACCTGGAGGATCATCGTCCGGCTCGGCTGCTGGCGTCGCTGACGCGATGTTTCCGCTCGCTTTGGGCACGCAGACCGGCGGCTCAGTGATCCGCCCGGCATCATTCTGCGGCATCTTCGCCTTGAAACCGACGTTCGGGCTGATCTCACGCACCGGCGTCACCATGCAGTCGCACACACTCGACACCGTTGGTGTGTATGGCCGATCGATCGGGGATTTGGCCCTAATCGCGGATGCGCTGTCGGCGCATGATCCGCGCGACCCTGGCAGCTACCTGCGCAGCCGGCCCAACCTGTCTTGCGCGGCGGCCGAGAAGGTGCCGGTTAAGCCAATCTTCGCGTACATCAAAACACCGGCCTGGCACCTGACCGATCAAGTTGCCAAAGAGGCGTTTGCCGAACTGATCGCTGATCTAGGCGATCTGGTGGAAGAAATCGACATGCCGTCACTCGAAACGGTCGCGGCAAACGCCGGTATCGTACAGGCAGCCGAAAACGCCGCTTACTACGGCGCTCTAGCCGATCAAGCCGGCGACGCGATGAGCGCAGCCTTACGCACCCGCATCGAAGCGGGGCGCAAAGTCAGCGCCGAAACGTACGTCAAAGCCGTCAATGCCCGCGAGGATGCCGCCCGGCGCATCGACGTCATGTTGACGTCCTATTCAGCAATCCTCACGCCTTCGTCCACCGGCCCTGCGCCAAAGACACTGGCATCAACCGGCAATCCGATCTTCAACGCGGCATGGACGTACCTTGGTAATCCGTGCGTGAACGTGCCGATCCTCGAAGCCGATGGATTACCGATCGGCGTTCAGCTTGTCGGCGGACGTCGCGACGATGGACGACTTCTGCGCACCGCCCGCTGGCTTGCCGAGCGCTACGCCGACTAACACCCGTCGCATCCGGCCGGCTCCGCGAAGCGGAGTCGGATGCGACAACTAATATGTCGCGCGGCCACCCGACAGATCGAACACGGCGCCAGTCGTGAATGAGTTATCGGCCGATGCCATCCAGGCCACCATCGCGGCCATCTCCTGCACCGTGACGAAGCGATTGCGCGGGATTTTCGACAGCATGAAGTCGATATG
>JANLPY010000416.1:0-11770 GCA_031367505.1 Hyphomicrobiaceae bacterium
CAACGCCGTGCTCGCCGCCGTCGGCAACAACTTCCGCCGCATCCTCAAATGGCTGGCGCTTTGGTTTGCGCTGATGTTGTGCACGCTCTGCGCGAGCAAAAAACAAACCACAGCGTGAAGACGGCGTTCTTCACGGACGACAAGGGAGGGAGATCTGGCAGAGGCAGCCGCGGGTCAGCAGAAGTCAACTAATGTCCCGCCGCATCCGGCCGGCGCGCGGAACGCGTGTCGGATGCGGCAATGATCAATGCAGCTTCAGCTTCGGGCGGATGACTTGATTGACGTGGCCAACGGCAATGAGGGTCGCGCCCTTGAGCCAACCGTGAATGCCGATCAAGTGCATGCGATAGAGCGATAGATAGACCAGGCGGGCGAGCCGTCCTTCGATGGCCATTCGCCCGCCGATCAGATTGCCCATCAAACTGCCAACCGTCGAGAAGCGGCTGAGCGAAACAAGCGAGCCGTGATCCTTGTAAACGAACGGCCTGAGTGACTTTCGGTAGATCCGGGCCTTGATGTTGTGGAATACGGTCGCCGCCATCTGATGTGCCGCCTGCGCACGCGGTGGCACAAGGCGGCCGTCACCGCTCGCCGCTGGTACAGCACAGCAATCGCCGATCGCGAAGATGCGCTCATCGCGCGTCGTCTGCAGCGAGGGATAGACGACAAGCTGATTGTTGCGGTTAGTCTCGAGCCCGCCGATGTTGGCAAGAAATTCCGCACCCTTGACGCCAGCAGCCCACACGTTGAGATCGCCGGGCACCAGCGAGCCATCAGCGGTCCTGACGCCGGCGGCGGTGACTTCGGTCACTTTGGTGTTGACCCGCACATCAATTCCAAGCGCCTTGAGTTCGTCGTGTGCGGCAAGTGCGAGCTTCTCCGGTAGAGCTGGCAGAATGCGCGGGCCAGCCTCGATCAGCGTCACTTTCAACCGGGTCTCGTCGAAAACTTCCAGTCCGTAATATCCCAGTGCTGCGGCCGCATTGTAAAGCTCGGCGGCGAGTTCGACGCCGGTCGCACCGCCCCCGACAATGACAATATTGACGTGCTCGTCGGCCTGGGGATTGGCTGTCATCATTCGCGAGACACGTAGACACTGGTTGAGAAGTTTCTGCCGAAACCGGTCCGCTTGCGAGCGATCGTCGAGAAGTATGCAGTGTTCGCGCACACCGGGCGTGCCGAAATCGTTCGATACCGAGCCGACCGCCAACACGAGGTAGTCGAAGCGGATGCGATGGCGACCGACTATTTCCGAGCCATCCTCATCAAGGAGGGGTGCCGTTACGATCTGCCCGGCATCGCGATCGATCGACTCAAGCGTGCCGTCAAAAAAGCGATACCCCCAACGATAAGCGTGGCTGCGATAACCAACTTCATCGAGGTTGGCGTCAAGCGAGCCGGTCGCCACCTCGTGCAGCAATGGCTTCCAAATATGCGTCTTATTGCGATCAACGAGGATGATATCGAAACTCTGGCGGCCGAACTCGGCACCAAGTCGAGCAACAAGCTCAAGGCCGCCCGCGCCGCCGCCGACGACCACGATCTGGGTTTTCTTACGGCCGGCAACGTTGGCCGTATGGACCGCCGGGTGAGTTAGATAATTCACGTCCGCCCCTTCCGCTGCGAGCGCGCGCCGCGCTACGCACGAAGGTAACACTCGGATGAACTCCGACGCACACCCAACCACTGCTTCCTATTGGCGCATCACGCCACGCCGTTTGCCTTCAAAAAGGCGGTCAACTTCGCCCAGCCATCCTTAGCCGGCCCTTCGCGATAGCTCGGACGATAATCGGCATGGAAAGCGTGTGGAGTATCGGGATACACGGTGAACTCGCAAGCTTTCTTGGCGCTCGCGCAAGCGGCTTTCATTTTTTCGACGCTCTCGACCGGAATGCCTTGGTCGGCACCACCATATAGGCCAAGCACCGGCGCCTTCAATTCGGCCGCCAAATCAACAGGGTGTTTCGGAGTCAGTGGCGTCGCATCGCCAACGAGACGCCCGTACCAAGCAATGCCGGCCTTGAGACCTGGATTGTGCGCGGCATAGAGCCAGGTAATGCGACCACCCCAGCAGAAACCGGTAATTGCGAGTTTAGCGGTATCAGCCTTGCCCGATGCCTTCGCAAATGCAACGGCGGCATCAAGGTCTGACATAACCTGGGCATCCGGCACTTTGGCAACGATGGGCCGAATGTCATCCATCGAGGTGAGTTTCGATACGTCGCCTTGGCGAGCATACAATTCCGGTGCGATGGCAAAATAGCCGAGCTTGGCAAGGCGGCGGCAGACATCCTTGATATGCTCGTGCACGCCGAAGATTTCCTGCACGACTAGGATCGTCGGAAAGTTGCTCCCGGAGGCCGGCATCGCACGATAGGCCGGAATTTCGCCGTCGGAGGTCTTGATCTTGACTTCGCCAGCCTCAAAACCGGAAGTGTCCGTCGTGATAACGGTCTGAGCCATAACGGGCTGAACAGAAGCGGCAAAGCCGGTTGCGAGCGTTGTCACAAGCATTCCTCTCCGAGTGAAGTCGATTTTTGGTGAAAGGCTGCGATGATCAGCGTCGAAATTGCGGTCCTCGATAGCCATGAGCGTATCCTTCCAGTTCGATGGCGATTGGCAACAAAGTTCACAGCAAAGTATGGATCTCCAGGGCTCCGCTAGGCAAGTCAACTGGTTGTCAACGTGCTACCGCCAGCGCCAGTTCCCCGAAGCCGACATGGCGATGTTCGAACGCCAAACCAAGCTCGCGGGCAGCACTTTCTGCCTTCGAGACAAGTTCAGGCGTCGGCAACTGTGAGAGATACACAACCTTCTCGTAGTTGCCGAAATAGAGCGGCAGAAGTTCGGGATGCCGGTCTAGTCCCAAACCACGGATCACCAAAGTTTGAAACTGCCGGACCAGGAAATCCGTGAGGAAAAAGCTGCGCATGTCGTCGTCGCCACGGGCGGTGAATGCTTCGACGCCAGAGAAGAACGCATAACAGTGCGCGCCGGGTAAGCGTTCGACGTTCTCGGCTTCCAGCAAGTGGTCCAAATCGCCGCCGGTGCCACAATCGGCATAGGCCACAAATATACGGTGATAGCGGGTCCGGGCCCAAGCGATCCGCCGTTTGACGGCCGGCGTGATACGCTCCGGCCGGTTGTGGTAACTAGCGGGGATCGCTTTAATGTCGATCGATTGGCCAGGACTCTGGGCTGCCAGAAACTGCAACTCGCGCACGAGTGCACCGCACGCGATCACCAGCGAGCCGCGTTTGGCAGCCCCCTCGGTCAAGCGTTTGGCCGCTGGTTATGCTTGCGCATCAACAAATCCTTGGCCAACTCGACCGTCACCGCTGCATCACGCCCATACGCATCAGCGCCGACCGCCTTGGCGAAGTCCTCGTTGAGCGGGGCACCACCGACCATCACGATGAAGTCGTCGCGCATGCCTTTGTCCTTAAGCGTATCGATCACGACTTTCATGTACGGCATCGTGGTCGTTAGCAGCGCCGACATGCCGATGATGTCGGGCTTATGCTCTTCGATGGCGGCAAGGTACTTCTCGACGCCGTTGTTGATGCCGAGGTCGATCACTTCAAAGCCGGCGCCTTCCATCATCATGCCGACCAGATTCTTGCCGATATCGTGGATGTCGCCCTTCACCGTGCCGATCACAATCTTGCCCTGGCGCGGTGCGCCGCTGGCGATCAGCAATGGCCGCAACACCGCCATGCCAGCTTTCATCGAGTTCGCCGCAAGCAGCACCTCCGGCACGAACAAAATGCCATCGCGGAAGTCGATGCCGACAATCCGCATGCCCTCGACTAGGCTTTCGGTCAGCACCTTGTAGGATGCCCAGCCGCGCCCCAGCAGGATGTTCACGCCTTCCACGACCTCATCCTTGAGGCCGTCATACAGATCCTGATGCATTTGCTCGACGAGCGCTGCATCGTCGAGATTTTTCAGGATGATTTCGTCGGCGTCGGCCATGAATAGGTCCCTGCGGATTTATATCGAGCGGAGATTGGTTGGCAGTGCTCGCCCGTACTGTTCTCAAAACGACAAGCATGCCAGACTTTTCGACGTCAGCTGAGAAGGTTGATTGTAGCTCGCTCGAAGTCAAGCTACGCAAATGGTGAGGGATCGGAGCGCACACGTTGACATCACCTGAAAATCCACGCCGCCGCAATAGGCCGGCGACCGCGGCCGAACCAATACCTGTTCATCGCCAGGCGATGCATGCCATGAGCGAAGATCACCTGGGCGTGGATCTATCGGCGATCGAGGCCGCGGCGGAGGATCTGCTGGCCGAGTTCGGCATCGCATGTCATTTGCCGCCGGTTGCCGCCGATAAATGCGGTAAGGCGGGTCTGGTCGTCACGGCCGATAGGGTGCGATTTCCCGTGCCGCTGGTGATGGAGTTGTTGGCCGGCGCGCCGGTGCGATTCACGCATGTCGCGCGCGATAAGCAGCGATCGCTGAAAGTATCGGCCTCGATGGCGGCGTTCGGGCCGGCGATGATCGCGAACCACATTTGGCACGGCCCGGTACGGCGCGTCATGACGGCTGCTGACGCGGCTCAATTTGTAGCCGTCGCCAACGATGCGCCAGGGCTAGACTATGGTGCATCGTCGTTGGGCCTATTAGCATCGGATGGCACCTCGCGGCTAACGGCCTTTTTACATGCGAGCAACCGGCCGCTGATCGTGCCTTCGCGTATGCCGTTCCACGCGCGAGATTTAATTGCGGCCACTCGCGAGGGTGCTGCGCGTGACGATCGATCGTGCCGCTTGCTGATCGTCGCCGGCATCGAAAGCGCACTGACTTTGGACGATACATTCGTCGAGGCACTCACTGAAACCGCCGAGCATGCCCAGGGCCTCGTCGTCTCACCAACGCTGCTGATCGGCGCCAATGCCCCAGCAACGCTGGAGGGGGCGCTGGTGCGTTTCACAGCCGAGGCGATGGCCGGCGTCGCACTCACACAAGTTTTGTGCCCGGGACAACCGGTAGCGGTTGGCGCGATGGTTACCGAAGTATCCATGCGCAACGGCCTGCCGATTGTTGGTTCAGCGAATTCGCTCCAGGTTTTGGGTGCGGCAATTGCGATGGCACGACGTTGGAACCTGGCTTTCTACGCGTGCGGACCAGCTACAAATTCCAAAGGCGTCGACGCTTTGGGAACGGCTGAAACCAGCCGATGGCTGACCGCCGCACATTACCTCGGCGCGAATGCTATTCTCGGTGCGATTGGCGCGGTTGATCTCGATGATGGGGTATCGATTGACAAGCTCACCGTCGACGCGGAGGTCGCGGCAGTGCTGGGTAAACCGAGGATGCGCGTCGATGACAACGCGGCGACCGAACTTCTAAACGCCGGCCCTGGTGGTTATTTCCTCGGTACGGAGGCGGCAAAGGAACTAGCGCATCAACAGGCACTGCCTCAATTGGCCAGCAATAGCCTGTTCGAAAGTTGGGCCGCGGCGAGCCATCCTGAACTCAACCATGCCATCGCAGCGATTATCGCGAGAACCGCTCCGGTCGCGTTACCGAACGAGACAGCAATTTTGTCCGCTCCACCACTGGATCGCCGCCCAACCAACCTCGCCGACCTTGCATCCACAATCTACAGCCGCTCGATCCGTGATGCGTTCGGCTTTGGCGGCTAGCAATCTCAAGTCCGGCGTCGCCGCCCTTCCATCGCGCCACCACTCGTCGGAGCGGGCCGATGCAGAAACGGCCCGATCTTCGATGTAATCGCCGCATGATCGGGGCGGTCGCCTTTGTGATGCGCATCGAGCGTGCGCCGCATGCCGGCCAGATGTTCAGGTGAGGTGCCGCAACAACCGCCGATGATGCGCGCACCGGCATCGATCGCGAGACCGGCGTAGTGTGCCATCAATTCGGGCGTGCCGGAATAGTGGATGTGGCCTTCGTGATAGCGAGGGATACCGGCGTTCGCCTTCGATATGACGACGATGTCGGGCCGGGCCTCGGTCATCGACAGGATGGAGCCGAGTGTGTCGGACGCTCCCGCTCCGCAGTTGGCGCCGACCGCTAGGGGTGGCGGGTCGAAAGCGGCGACGGCCTCGGCGAAGGCTTGCGGGGTGATGCCCATCATCGTGCGGCCGGCGGTGTCGAAGCTCGCCGTAACGGTGTAGGGCGTGCCGACTTTAGCGGCGGCCATCGCGGCGGCCTTCATCTCCTCGACAGCCGACATGGTCTCGATCCAGATCACGTCGGCGCCGCCAGCTTTCAGTCCCTCGATCTGCTCGACGAACACGTCCATGGCTTCGTTGTGGTCGAGGGGGCCTAACGGCTGAAACAGCTCGCCCGTCGGCCCGACCGAACCCGCAACCACCACCGCGCGGCCCGCTGCGTCCGCCACTTCGCGGGCGAGAATCGCTGCCTTTTTATTGATCTCGTGGCAACGCCCATCGGCTTGGTGAAGCGCCAATCGCCGGCGGTTGCCACCGAAGGTATTGGTGAGGATAATATCAGCCCCGGCATCGACGAACATCTTGTATAACGCCTTGATCCGGTCCGGGTGTTCCTCGTTCCAGATCTCAGGCGAATCACCCGACATCAGCCCCATGTGAAAGAGGTTGGTCCCGGTCGCCCCATCGGCAAGTAGCCATGGTTTGGCGGCAAGCATCGCCTGGAGCGTGGGCATGAGACCTCGATCGTTGCATCAGTTGACGGGTGTGCTCGCGTGACTTTAGTTGCGAGCGGCCACAAATGCTATCGAAGACCCGTCGAAAACCGTTCAACTTCAGTCGCGCTCGCACCAGCGGTCGGATCGATATTGCCGCATGATAGTGCGCGCCGAAGGAATTTCATCACATGACCGAATTCTCAGCCCAACGCATCATCGTCTACTGGCGCGATATCCCGGCACAGGTGATCGTGCGGCGCGGCCGCGTTGCCGAAAAGCGCGAGTTGCCGGAGCATTTCATCAAGGCGATCGATGCAACTGCGATGGCGATAGGCGCCAAGGACAGCGACGCTTATCTGGCGGAGTGGCGGCGCGGCGAGCCCGATGCCTGCTCAGCCGATCTCGCAGCCGAGGCAGACGCAGCAGTTGCTTCAATCGTCGCCACCTATGATATGGGCCGCCTGAAGCGTATGATTGCCAATGGCGGCAAGGATTGAGCAAACGCGATGCCCCTCGACACACCTCTGCCGCCCGTCAAAGACGCGCTCGTCCTGTTCATGCCGAGCGGCCGGCGTGGGCGTTTCGCGCATGGCACACTCGTGTTGGAAGCCGCCCGTTCGCTCGGCGTATTCGTCGAAAGTGTATGCGGCGGGCGCGGCATCTGCGGACGCTGCCAGGTGCTGCCGGCACTGGGGCACTTCGCGAAACACGGCATCGAGAGCCGGCCGGAAAATCTCAATGCATTCAACGACGTTGAGCAGCGCTACGCCCGGTTACGCAAGCTGCCACCGGATCGCCGCTTATCGTGTCAAGCGCGCGTCGAAGGCGATCTCGTCATTGACGTTCCAGCCGACGTGGCGATCCACGGCCAAGTCGTGCGCAAACGATCCGAAGCGCGCACGATCGAACGCGATATCGCATTCGCAACCTATGCCGTGTCGATCGACGAACCCGACATGGACAAACCACTCGGCGATACCGACCGGCTGATCGCGGCCCTTCAAGCAGAGCATAGCTTGCCGGGCCTTGTTGGCGACGTAACCTTACTACCGCGTATCCAGTCGATTTTGCGCAAGGCGAACTTCGATGTGACGGCCGTTGTGCATCACGATGGCGCGGCACCATTGTTGGTCGATGTGCGCCCACGCGGCTCAGACGCGCTATTTGGTGTTGCCTGCGACATCGGCTCGACAACCATTGCCTGCCATCTAGTGGATCTCATCACCGGGCGCACGATAGCGTCGGCTGGCACCTCAAACCCACAGATCCGCTTTGGCGAAGATCTGATGAGTCGCGTCTCGTATGTGATGATGAACCCGGACGGTTGCGAGGCGCTCACGACATCGGTTCGCGGAGCCGTCGAAGCATTGATCGACCGCGTTGCTGGGCAGGGCGGCATTACGCGTGGCGACATTCTCGAAGCGGTGTTCGTAGGCAATCCGATCATGCACCACCTGTTTTTGGGCCTCGATCCGACCGAGCTTGGTCAAGCACCTTTCGCGCTCGCGGTGTCAGGCGCACAACGGATTGCGGCGCGGGAAATTGGCCTGTCGCTGCATCCGGCGGCCAGGTTGTACATTCTGCCTTGCATCGCCGGTCACGTCGGTGCTGATGCAGCCGGCGTCGCGTTAGCCGAAGGCCCGCAAGGCCACGACGAGACCACGCTGGTCGTTGACGTCGGCACCAACGCGGAAATTCTGCTCGGCAATCGCGACCGCGTGCTGGCGGCGTCGTCGCCCACCGGTCCAGCCTTCGAGGGCGCTGAGATATCATCCGGCCAGCGCGCTGCCCCTGGCGCCGTCGAACGCGTACGCATTGATCCAATCACGCTTGAGCCGCGCATCAAAGTCATCGGCTGCGACCTGTGGTCGGACGAGCCGGGCTTTGCCGAGGGCACTGACGCGTTCGGCGTCACCGGCATCTGCGGTTCCGGCATCATCGAGGCGATCGCCGAGATGTTCCTTGCCGGCATCATCCGGCAGGACGGTATCGTCGATAGAACGCTCTCCGCAAAGAGCGATCGGATCATCACAGAAGGCCGCACGGCGTCCTATGTGTTGTGGCGCGGACCACAAGAATTGCGCGTAACCCAGGGCGATGTGCGGGCGATCCAACTGGCCAAAGCGGCGCTTTACGCAGGCTGCCGATTGCTGATGGACCGGATGGGCGTCGCGACGGTCGAGCGCGTCAAACTTGCCGGTGCGTTCGGATCATATATCGAGCCAAAGTACGCGATGGTGATCGGCTTGATCCCCGATTGCGCACTAGACCGCGTGTCCTCGGTTGGCAACGCGGCGGGCACTGGCGCCCGCATGGCGCTACTCAGCCGCACGCATCGAGCCGAAGTCGAAGCACTGGTCCGCCGCATCGAGAAGATCGAGACGGCGGTGGAGCCGAAGTTCCAGGAGCACTTCGTCAACGCGATGGGATTTCCCAACACCGTCGAGACGTTCCCGAATCTCGAGATGGAGGTGACGTTGCCGGCCCGCACAATCACGACCGAATCCGACGGCCGGCCGCGTCGTCGAGTGCGTCCGCCCGCTTAGCCCAGCATGTTGGTGCCGGCGCACACCGATATCGACTGGCCAGAGATCGTCCGGCCACGCGGGCTCGCGGTAAACACCACCATGTCGGCCAATTGCTGCGGCGTGACGTAATCCTTCATCGCCGTGAACTGCAGCATGAAGTCTTCCTGGTCCTTGAATGAGCGACCATTCTGCTGCGCCTTGGCCTCGATCACGCGGCGGATGCGATCACCGGCGACGAGGCCTGGCAATAGCGCGTTGACGCGGATCCCCTCAGGCCCCAACTCGATCGCGATCGATTTCGTAAAGCCGATCACACCCCACTTGGCCGCAGCATATGGCGAGCGCAGTGGAAAGCCATGCTTACCGGCCTGGCTCGACAAGTTCATGATGCTGGCGTTCTTCGAGCGGCGCAGATGCGGGATCGCGAGCCGGGCGCAGTTGAACTGGCTGGTCAGATCGACTGCGATGCAGCGATCCCAATCCTCGGGGTTGATTTCCTCGACGCGGCCCGTTGGACCGGCAATGCCGGCGTTGTTGACCAGGCAATCGAGCCCGCCCAGATGCTTGATGCCGTCATCGAACAGCTTGGCGACGGCGGTTCGGTCGGAAACGTCGCAGACGGTCTGGGTCAATGCCGGATCGGACTTGGCGACTGCCGCAAGTGCATCGCGATCGACATCGCAAATGAAAACGTTGGCACCCTCACGGGCGAACGCGCGCGAAATCTCCAAGCCTATGCCACCGGCACCCGCCGTCACCAGCACGCGCAGGTCTTTGATCCCCAGATCCATGATACGTTTCCTCGTTCGTTGTTCGACTTGGCGACCAACGTATCACGGCTTTTGTTCGAGGAAACCCTGGACGTCCCGCTTGCTTATTCGGCGGCGTCCAACATCTGGTCGGCGACGTGCGACGGTGCGGATGGACCATCTTCGATGATCATGCCGAGCGCGTGCAGATAAACCTCCAGAATGCTTTCTTCTTCCTGGCGCTGATCGCGGGTCTTCTTGCGCAAGCGCACGATCTGGCGAAGCGCCTTCACATCAAAGCCCACAGACTTGGCTTCCAGGAATTTGTCACGAATGTCGTCGGCGATGGCTTTCTTCTGCTCTTCGAGATTTTCGATCTGCTCGACGAACTGGCGCAGCTGATTTTGCGCGGCTTGCTGCAATGTGCTCATTGACCCGGTCCTTGATTGCGGTGCTCACAGCCGAACGCGCACTAAGCGCTGGAGCGTGGCCTATTAGTAAGCCGCAGGGTTGGGCATCAACAAGGCTGGTATCGGCAACTGCGCAGGGTTATCCCCGCAACACACTGCCAGCGCAGCTAGGGGCTTGACGATGCCGGACTACAACACCGTCGTCAAAAACGATCATTTAGGAACGGGTTGACTGGCCGTTTTTCAGGTGCGCTGTTCACGCCCAATTCATCACGCCAATTACGGCTGGCCCGAGGATCACCACGAACAAAACCGGAAGAAAGAAGATGATCATCGGAACTGTGAGCTTAGGTGGCAACGCTGCCGCCTTTCGCTCGGCTTCGAGCATGCGAGCTTCGCGGTTTTCCTTGGCCATCACACGAAGTGCTTGACCCACTGGCGTACCGTAACGCTCTGCTTGAATCAGTGCTGTCGCGACGCCTTTGATACCCTGCAACCCGGTGCGTTTACCGAGATTTTCGAATGCGACGCGACGATCCGATAGATATGACAATTCGGCTGTGGTGAGGCTGAACTCTTCAGCAAGCTCGATCGATTGGCTGCCAACTTCCTTGGCTACTTTGCCGAAGGCGGCCTCGACCGACATACCTGCCTGCACGCAGATCAGCAGCATGTCGAGGCTATCAGGGAATGCATCTTTGATCGATTGCTGGCGGCGGCTGATCATGTTCGACAAGAACATGTTCGGCAAATAGAACCCGAGAAAGCCCGCACCAAGAGCCATTAGCACTTTGACCATCGGCGGATAGGCCAGCGACGTCATCACGAAAAACAGATAAAACAGCGTGACGACGGTCACGATCGGCGGCATGGCAAGACGGAAAAAGGTATATGCGACCAACGGCGCCTGACCACGCAAGCCGGCCATCTTCAATGTATTGCGCAGTTCGTCGGTCTCGAAATATGATCGCACGCCGAGTGCGTCGACGATCTGCTGCATGAACCCTTTCGGGGCCTGACGCAATTTCGCGGCACCGCCGCCGTCTTTCTTCAATTCGGCCAAACGCAGAGTACGCATCTTATCACGCTCGGTCGCCATCACCTTCATACGCTGGCTCATACGATCACGCGAAATCACTGGCAGCGCGATCGTCAGCACCGTGGCAAATGCAGCAATCGCCGCCAGCAGCATGACCAGCATCTGCGGCCGCAGCACCAGTTCGATGAAGTCCATCATGAAAGCACCTAGGTCGTCACAGTCGCCGTCTCCTCATGCCCGCCGGAGGGATGTGGAAGACAAGCCGGATTCAGAATTTGAAATTGATCATCTTGCGCATGACGAGAATTCCACACGTCATCCAGGTCGCCGCGCATGCCAACATGAATTGACCAATGGTGGTGGTAAACAGGATCGCGATGTACTTCGGCGTCGACATGTAGACC
>JANLPY010000428.1:0-1781 GCA_031367505.1 Hyphomicrobiaceae bacterium
CGCTGGCGAATCGCTTGCGTGTCGATCATGCAGACCGGCATACTGTCGGCGCGCCCGCCACGGAATCCCGCAGACCCGAGTCACATCACCACATGGCGCAAGCGCACGAACCGATTCACTTGTTTTGGCGGATGTCCTAAGAACATGCTGAGCCTTGTCCAGGCGATTGCCAAACGAACTGTTGCGACGCGGCCGGAGGATTTCATCGAGCGCTTCGGCGAGCGCATGCAGGCGCTTGCCGCCAATCAGGATTTGCTGGTCAAGAGCGAGTGGAGCGCCGTGCCTTTCAACGATCTCATCCGTTCGCAGCTCGCCCACTTCGGCGATTTGCATGACAACCGTGTGACGCTTGACGGCCCGCCAGTCGAGATCACGGCATCGGCATCGCAAGCCCTCGGCATGGCACTGCACGAGCTTGCCACCAACGCCGCCAAATACGGCGCACTGTCGAACGAGTTGGGCCGCGTGGCGATCAAATGGAACTTGAGATCCGACGCGGCTGGCCAAGCGCGATTCACGATGTCGTGGATCGAGAGCGGCGGCCCTGCGGTCGGCAAACCGATACGCCAGGGCTTTGGCTCGACAGTGACAGGCAGCATGATCAAGATGAGCCTCGGCTGCGTCGCCGAAGTCGATTTCGCCCCGACCGGCCTCGTCTGGCGCATCGACTGCCCGGCAGCGGGGAGCATCATGAGTAACGCGTCACCAGCGGCGCCGTTGAACAGTGCTGCGGTGACGCAAGAACCTGCGCAAGCCCCCGGCCGCCGCCGCGTGCTCGTCGTCGAGGACGAGCCGCTGATCGCCATGGAGATCGAAGCGATTCTGTCCGACGCGGGCTTCACCGTGGTCGGGCCGGCAGGCTCGGTCGCACAGGCCCTGGCGCTGATCGAGCGCTCGGGCTGTGAGGCGGCCGTCCTCGACATCAACCTTGGCGACGGCACGGCCGAGCCGATCGCGCGCGTCTTGAGCGCGAGAGCCACACCGTTCGTCACGATCTCAGGCTATTCGCGCGAGCAGCAACCGGCAGCTTTCAGAAATGTGCCCCTCGTCAGCAAGCCCGTGCGGCCGGAACTCCTCGTCGCTGAAATTACGAAATGTTTCGGCACAGCTCATTGATGGCGCCATCGGTTGTTTCGTTGGCCGAGTCAGGGTTACCATAGCGCGCCCGGTTCTTCACCCCACCTCTAACCCCTCCCGTCAAAGGGAAGGGAATAACCCACTACCGCCCCGTTTTTATGCGCCACCGCTCGTCACTCGCCGACTTCCTCAAGCGCCGGATCGAAGTGAAGCGGGGCGCGGACGGCGAGGCGGTAGTGTCGCGAGCGTCCCCACTTCTTATCCCGTACTCAATTCGATGAGCCGCCACAAATATCAGTGCGGGGATTGTCTCGAAAAGAGCATTTAAGGGATTCTGCGCTTCAGCCACTCCGTAACCCCATCGAGGATGATTGGTGATAAGAAGTGGCCCCGGTGTATACGCAAAAAATCCGCGTTTTTGAGTAAGCGTCTTCCGGGGTTAGGCAGGCGAGTGTGAATCGAATTGTTTCCGGCTGCTGCACATTTGCTCATGCTGTCGAAGGCGGCCTCATAACCACCGGCGAGATCCCTGACGGTTATCCGAAATCGTGCGGCCATCTGCACTCGTGTGGTCCGTAATTGTATTGGTGACCACGAGTCGATTCCATACGAACAGCACGAGTATGGCGCCCAACGTTGCGCTAATGAGTCCAGCGCCTTGGTCTAGGCGGTACCAGCCCAGAGATTGGCCGAGGTATGTCGCC
>JANLPY010000489.1:0-8639 GCA_031367505.1 Hyphomicrobiaceae bacterium
TTGCGGCTGTCAGCGCAGGTCGATATCTGAGGCGAGGTGATAAGCCAGCTATAATCTGAGGCTGTTCCTCGATAGCTCAGTTGGTAGAGCGCCGGACTGTTAATCCGTAGGTCCCTGGTTCGAGCCCAGGTCGGGGAGCCATAATTGCAGATGTGACGGGCCTTTCAGGGCTTCGCGTGTAGTCCGCCGGTGACGGCGGTTCTTTACAACTCGGAGAACTGAAATGGCACTTTCTGAAAAGTCCGCCGGTGACTCGGCGCATGCGTCTTCCAGCGCTGCGTCAACCGGAACCACTGCCCCTCACGCGGGCAGTCGCTCATCCGCGAATGCAGGGGCGGTCAGTGGCCTGAAGGCGTTCGTCGACTTCATGGCCGTTCTGGAGCAGGACCTCGATCGCTTCGACCTGATCGTTCTTGACAGAAATCTGGCGCAGGCCGGTCGAGAAGCCACAGAGCCTTCCAAGGCCAAAACGGTTGCGGCAGCTCAGCAATTCATCGTCCAAGCACTGGACTGCCTGAGGTTCGCTGCACGGCACTCTGACTGGCGCGAGACCTGCGCGAAGCAACTCGACCTTGCGCAGCAATCCTTGACCGAACGGGAGGCCGAAAGGCGCCGGCTGAAAGGCGCGCTGGCAACCAAGAAGGCGGTGCGGAGGACTGATCATGCTTGAGCAGGCCGCACTTCCCCTACGCGACGGCGCGATCACAATCGCCCGCCTTGTCGAGTTGTACATGCAAAATTACGCCGGCCGGGATGGTTCGCGGTTGCAGCGGCTGACTTGGTGGCAAGGCCAGATCGGCACCCTGGCCCTGCAGGACGTGAGTGACGATCAGATACACGCCGCGCTCGATGCCTTGGCCCGGCAGCCGTCGAGGTACTACTTCGGCAAGGACGCCGACGGCAATGCGATCTTCAAAGCCAAGAAGAAGCCGCCGTCTCACGCGACCGTCAACCGCTATGCCGCGTCAATCGGTGCGGTGTTCACGTGGGCGATCAGGCGCCGCATCGCGCCGAAGGCTTGGGTTCATCCGTGCCGAGCGATCGAACGGCAACCGGAGACCAACGAGCAGACCCGGTTCCTGAGCGATGACGAGCGCGTGCGGTTGCTTGTCGCGTGCAGGGCAGCACCATGGCTGCGGCTCTACCTGCTGGTGTTGCTCGCGTTGACCACCGGCGCCCGCAAGGGCGAGTTGCTCGGCTTGCGGTGGGCCGACGTCGACTTCGTGCACGCCGTCGCCTACGTGGGCCGATCCAAGAACGGCGATCCGAAGGCACTGCCGCTCGTGCCGGCGGTGGTGGAAGAGTTGCGCAAGTTCGCCGGCGCCGACACCACATTGGTGTTCGCATCGACACAGCGGCCGGCGCAGGCCTTCGCCTTCGAAGGTCACTGGGCAGAGGCTCTGCGAACGGCGAAGGTGAAGGCCTTCCGCTTCCATGACCTTCGGCACTCGTGCGCTTCGATGCTGGCTCAGAACGGAGCGACGCTGCTGGAGATTGGCGACGTGCTGGGCCATCGGCAACTGCAGATGACCCGGCGCTACAGCCATCTCACCACCGGCCACAAGGCCGCGCTCGTGGGCCGTGTGCTGGGTGGCATCCGGTAGCGCCGGGCCGCTCTGTAGCATTGCCACACCACGCCTAGGGTAGCTCCCGAACGGCCGCATCCCTGGCGGCCTGGCGTGGTTTCTCTTCCCAGGGTGGCGCAAAGGGGCGCATATGAGCGAACGACCATTGAGCCGCTATGAGCGGCGGCTGCGCGACAGTGAATCGGCCGATGGACTATTCGAGTTGATGTATGCGGGGCCCGGCCTAGAACTGCTGATCAGTGAACATAGGCCAGCCGCGAGCACCAAGCAGCGAGATTTATTGATCGCGGTGGCTCTGTCGATCGAAGAGGGGCGACCACTCACAGATGCAGAAAGATCAATGGCTGCGGAAACACTGCGCGCGGCGGCCGAACTGCGCCCGCCGACATTGAAGCGCAGGCCGGGCCGCAAACCAACGCTCCACAAAGAGAATGTCAGGATGGCGTACGACCTGCTTACGTGCCTTGATCGGATGAGCAAGAACCGGGCGCGTGACCTTCTGGCAGCCCGGTGTGGTGTCTCAGTCGAGGCGATTCGGATAACAGTCGCCTCAAGCGATGGCACGAAGGATCCCGACAAATTCCGGCAGGCATTGGCCCAAAAACTATAGTGCTGGTGTCGCAATTAATTGACCGGAGTTCTTTACTACCTTTCGACTCCGGTAAACGCTGAAATCCTTGTGCCGACACAACTTGGTGTCGGTGGCCCTGGAAGGCCCGTCACAGCATCAAGGATTTCACCCATGGACACATCAGAGATCGAAGGGCTGGTCACCCTGGCCGACTATCAGTCGCGCCGCCCGCACCTCTTCCCCTCGAAGACCTCGCTGGAGTGGTACACCCGGCAGCATCGGCAGCAACTGGTCGACGACGGTGCGCTGCTGCTCATCGCCGGGCGCCGGATGGCGAACCCACCAAAGTTCGATGACAGCATCATGCGCATCGGACAGCGCGAGGCACAGGGAGCCGCAGCATGAGCACGGCCGATCAAGGCCACTGCACGGCAGAGGTACAGCAGGCAGCCGCGGGCGCCATCGAGGCGCAGCACCTCATTGCCGGCCTGCGTGATGGCACCCTGAGCACCACGCACTCATGGTTGTCCTTCGCCACCCTGGCGGCCTGCCACGGCTGGCGGTCGGAAGCGTGCGCTGCGTTCGTGTGCGAGCTCGCGAAGCGGGCAAGCCAGCGCACGTCGGAGTGACTGCATGGCCAACGGGCGGGGCGACCCGCGCAAGCGACGCGACACGGGGCGCGATCCTGGTGGCTTCGTTGCCCTGCCATGGCGGGTGCTCGACTCCGCTGCGTACATGGGTCTGTCGCCGACGGCGAAGGCGCTACTGCTCGAAGTCGCGCGTCAGTTCCGAGGAGACGACAACGGCCGCATGCTGTTGTCGCGCGTGTACATGGCCACGCGCGGGTGGTACTCCGCAGGCGTCATTCAGCAGGCCAAGACCGAGCTCCTGGCCGCAGGCCTGATCTTCCAGACCGTCATGGGCTATCGGCCGGCAAAGGCCTCATGGTATGCAGTCACCTGGCGCAAATTAGACAAGATCGCGGGCTATGACAGCGGCACCGAAATCACGTTTGAGCAGGGCGTGTACTCCAAGACAGCGGCCAAGGAAAAGCGAGCGGCGCCGGCTTGCACGAAGCCGAAGAAGAACGCATCGCTTATCCCGGCACACGGAACAGAGACAGCCTTAATAGTTCCGGCACACGGAACAGAGACCCCCCCGCCTGTTCCGCAACACGGAACTATCCCGGCCACTTTCGCCCCGCTCCCTGTTCCGCCACACGGACACCCTCTAGAAGCACCATCTGCTGGTGTTGCTCCCGCATTGCCATCGGCCACCGATTCAAAGGGAAGCTCAACAGCCGCAGCGAAGCCGAACCGCAAAGCCGGCCCCGGTCGACCACGTGAACCGCACATCGAGATCGGCGGCGTGAAGGTGCCGCGCGTTCCGTGCGCTATCGACCGCTGCGCCGATCCGAAGTGCAACGCCACGGCCGGCCAGATGCACGCGGCTGGCTGCAAGCACGAGACCTGTCCCGTCTGCGCTTCGGCGTCGCGGCATCTGTGCCGATGCGACGGAAAGCAGAAGCGCTTTCTCGGTGTGGCGCCGCGCAGGCCGAATGCCAAGCGCGATGCGCAGGCGACAGCATGACGACAGACCACCATTTCTGCCCACTGGCGGCCTGCCAGCAATTTCCGAAGGAGAACCTCTGTGGATGATCGAGACCTGACCCAGCGTGCATTCCGCGCCTACTTCCGTTCCTGCGGCCAATACGCCGACCAGCCTTCGAACTTCAGCGGCGTCGAGACCGCTGACAACGGCCGGCACTACGTCGTGCTGCGCGGCGGCCGAAGTGACGACGGCATCTGTGCCGTCTATCGAATACTGAACGACGAGACGCTGAAACGCTTGAAGCGCTTTCCGTCCGGCCTCGATTGGACGCGGCGGGCGCAGCACTGACCATGCACACCGTGGCCACGCTCGCCCTGCTGGTCTTCATGGCCCGTGACCTTGGGCTCTCCCGGCTGATCAAAGTGATCCGGGGTGCGGGCTGATGGGCGGGCGCGGCGTCCCAGTGCCCCGGGCGTAGGTTCGAAATCGGGCAACGATTCAAATTCCACACCAATCGGGGAAGCTCACTATGCCGAACCATGACAAAAAATGTTCGGGGGGCACTGTCGCGATTGTTCGAAGGCAGTCTAAATCTAGACCGCACGGTTCCTCTGGCGCACAAAATGTTCCGTGGTTGATTGATTCGCGCAGCGGCTTTGATTCTTTTCAAAGCCGGGCGGACCGTCCCGAACATGCATGGCGAATTCAAAGCGGCCGGTCAGGTGTGGGGCCTGACCATGCACCTTCGCCCGATCGCGGCGCCACGGCCCTTCCTGGTGCAGCGGCGGCGCCTTCGATGCACCGGTGCGAATGACCATGCTTGACCCATTCGGCCGCAGCCAGTTGCCGCAGGACTTCTCGCGCGAAGGCCGCGTGGCATTGCTGGGCGAGGCCTTCGAAGCACTGATGCGCGGCGAGTTGCCGCGCCCGGAAGCTCGCATTTTTTTGGCAAGCGCCGGGCTGGCGTGGTTGGCGCGTGGCGGCGACTTGCAACGCGACTTCTTGCGGGTGGTGAAACCGAAGTCGCACGTCACCCCGGATCGCATCTGGCGGCGGCTGAAGGACGAGAGCGACTCTTCATCTGAATGAGCGACGTGAGCAGTCGAGTCGGCGATGATGCGTCATCGAGTCTTCCTAACGCGCCACATCATGAACGCACTCCCGGCCGGCATTCCATTTACGAGATATTGCAAGGCCTTGGCCGTCGGCCGTGGTGACCTGAGGGCCGCACGCTCGTATGCGGAGGGTCAAGGGTGGTCCGATTCGCCGATGGTGCTGGACACGCTGAAGGCGGCGGTCGCAGCCGGCTCTACAACCGATGCGAACGGCTCGCTGTTCTACCCGAGGAACATGATCGACGAGTTCGCGCAAGCCTTGCGCCCGAAAACGATCTTGGGCCGGCTGCAAGGCGTGCGCCCAGTGCCGGCGAATGTCCGTTACGTCGCAGCAAGCAGCGGCGTCACCGTTCATTGGGTCGGCGAAGGCTTCCCGATCGCTGTCGGCGAAATGTCCCTTGTCGAGCAGACCCTGGGCGTTGCGAAAGCGGCTGGAATCGTGGCGATCACCCGAGAATTGGCAGAGAGCTCTGACCCGGCGGCCGAAGGCTTGATTCAAGCTGACCTACTGGCCGCACTGGCGAAATTTCTTGATGCGGCTTTCATTGACCCGGCTGCGGCCGCAGTGGCAAACACTTCTCCGGCGTCAATCACGAACGGCCTGGTGCCGATCACCTCTTCCGGTTCAAGCGTGGCTGCGATTACGGCAGACCTGAAGGCTCTATTTATGGTGTTGGTCGACGCAGGCATCCTGCTGAACTCGCCCGCGCTGATCATGAGGCCAAGCACCGCACTGGCGCTGGCCATGAAGCGAACAGCGGCAGATCAGCTCGCTTTCCCCGAAGTCACGGTTAGCGGCGGCAGGCTATTCGGCGTGCCCGTCCTGGTCAGTGGAAACGTGCCTGGCAGCGTTTCGGGCGGCAGTTTGATAGTGCTGGTGGATGCGGCCGAAATCGTGAGTGTCGAGGGGCCGATCCTGGTCGATTCGAGCCAAGAGGCTTGTTTGCAAATGCGCACCGACCCTCTCACCGGCGCGCAACAGACGGTGTCCCTCTTCGCCTCGAACCTCGTCGGGCTACGCGTTGTCCGGTATGCAAATTGGCGCTCACGCCGAACCGGCGCAGTGGCCTACATCGACGGCTGCCAGTACTAGGATCGGGCGAGCGATGAACCCCGAACTTGAAGCCGCGAAGCTGGCCCTGCGACTGCGCAATGCGATCGCCGAGGGGGACACACAGACGGCTGCGGAGGTCGAGGCCATCCAAGCCGAAGTGACCGCGCTGTCGGAGCGCATGAAGCGCTTGGAGCGCCGGCCACACGGCGGCGGCGGCGCACAGGGCATTCAAGGTGAAGTCGGGCCGCCCGGACCGCCTGGGCCAGTTGCGAATGGCTACTTCCCTGGAGGTTGGTAACGTGAGCGAAGTAACGCGCGCGTACTCGACGTTCGAAGTCAAGTCGCTCAACGATGACAGGCGCCTCATCACGGGAATTGCTACAACTCCTGCGATCGATCTCCAAAATGACGTCGTAGAACCGCGCGGTGGAATTTTCAAACTTCCGCTTCCCCTTTTGATGGGACATGACCACGCTCAGCCGGTTGGCAACGTGACAGAGGCACGCGTCACGGATGCAGGTATTGAAGTCACCTGCCAATTCGCAAGCGTCGATGAGCCGCCAAGTCTGAAGGAGGAACTCGATCGCGCCTGGGGCCTTGTGCGAGCGCGGCTCGTACGGGGGCTGTCAATCGGATTCGTGTCGCTTGAGTCCGTGCCCATTCCCGGGACAGGCGGCGTGCGTCATAAGAGTTGGAGCTGGATCGAGCTTTCTGCAGTGGTAGTGCCAGCGAACCAGTCCAGCAACATCCTCACCGTGCGCGCCTGCGATGTTCAAGCGCGCGGTGTCGTTGTCACACCGCCTGTCACGCCGCCTATGACGGCCTCTAGCGAGCGCGAACGCACAGCGGTGGACAATCTCGCGATCATGGTCGGACATCAACTTGCAGCCAAGTACAGATTCGCGGCGACGGCTGTTGCGCTGGCCGAGACCATGACCATCGTTCGTCGGCTTCAGCAAGCCTCAGCGGCGACCTCGGAGAAGAACGCCGCCGCAGCCGATGGAATTTTCGCGGCGGTTGATGCGCATGTTCGACGGGCTGTTGAACAGTCGCAGGGCGACATGGTGGTGTACCTGACCGCTCTTGAATCGCGCGTCGCGAACATCGAGCGCAAGCGATGAACGACACGCTGGCACACGCGGATGCGGACGAGAGCGCTCTGGCCGATGCGCTACTCGCTGCCCTACGCAGATACCGCGGCGATGCCGAGTCCGATGATGGTCAGGCGCACGACTTCATGGTCGCGCTGGCAGCGAAGTTCGACAGTGCATTGAATGAATTGGCAAGACCTCACATCCGCGTTGGGGAACCGTGAGAGCCGGCGGCGGACTGGGGTTACACAGTCCGCGTGGCCGGCACCTATAGATAATCTTTGAAGGACCACGATGCCTTTATCGTCCTTGACAATTGACCTTTCGATAGGCCTTGCGAAATTCGAGTCCGACTCGCGCGCCGCAGAGTCGCGGGCCTATCAACTTGGCGCGAACATCGGCAAAGGCTTCGTTCTCGCAGGAGAGGCAGTTGCAAGTTTCACCGCCCTTGCTGGAACCGCCGCAATCGGCGTGCTTGCCTTCGTCGACCATGCAGCAAAGGCTGCTGCTGCTTTTCATCAACTCGGCGAGCAATCGGGCACCAGCGCAGCGGCCATTGCTTCATTCTCGACAGTAAGCGCGACCTCAGGTGTTTCGCTAGCGAAGATCAGTGACGCCATTGCGAAACTCAATTCGACACTGAGCAAGCCATTGGACGCCAGCAAGGGTCCGGGCGCCGCTCTGGCTGCTCTAAGTCTTACGGCGGATCAATTGCGGACAGTCGCGCCGGACAGGGCATTGGAGATCATCGCGCAGCGGCTCGGTACCTTCTCCGAAGGCGCTGGTCGGTCTGCGGCTGCGACAGCCCTGCTTGGACGCAACGCGAAGGATTTGCTTCCTGCTTTGAACGACCTCAGCGAACAAGGAAGGTCAAGCATTCAGCTCACGCAAACCCAACTTGATCTGGCGGACTCATACGCCAAAAGTCAGGCTCGCACTCGGTCAGAGCTGCAACAACTTGCGCAAGTCGCAGCGTTGCAGGCACTGCCCAGCATCGTTGCATTTTCGGAGGCGCTGAAAGAGAGTGCCGCAGCAATAGTAGGTGTCGATGCGGCCACGCATAAGCTCGGGACCAATACGGCCGTTGCCGACTTCGCCGAAGTCAGCGTGCAAGCCTTGGCGCGGGTTGTCGATGGCGCTGATGGGGTGGGCAGGACCTTCGGCCTCGTTGGAAAAACGATCGCCGGCTATGTCGGCGTGGCCGGGGCGCTATTGCGCGGCGACGTTGCCGCAGCGAAGGCGATCGGCGCCGAGTATCGAGCCGACGCGGACGCCTTGTTACAGGCACCGCTGTTCTCGGCTCGACTGGCCACGCGACTGGCCGCTTCCAAGCTTCCGGCGACGGCCGCCGCTGCGAAACCCGCACTCAGTTTCCAAATCGCCGCCGACGGTCCGAAGGCTAACGGCGCGGCTGCACGGGAAGCGGAACAGGTTCGCAAGGCCGCGCGCGACGCTGCCCTGAAGTCGCTCGAGGCATCACTGACGGCAGAGCGTGATGCCTACGCTTTCCACGGAAAGTTTCTGTCCGGAGTCTTCGCTGCGAGCCAGGTCAGCCTCGAAGAGTACTTCGCCGAACGTAAGGCGGCCACCGTTTTGGACGAGCGAGAAGAAGCGGACTCGTTCGCCCGTCGCATCGCCGAACTGAAGCGGTACCGCGACGCCACGCGCGAT
>JANLPY010000495.1:0-3119 GCA_031367505.1 Hyphomicrobiaceae bacterium
CTGTCGCAGCCGCGCCACCCTTTACCTCGTTCACATGAACAACATCGAGACGATTGACG
Organism: Hyphomicrobiaceae bacterium; assembly: GCA_031367505.1. GTDB lineage: Bacteria > Pseudomonadota > Alphaproteobacteria > Rhizobiales > Hyphomicrobiaceae > JAKFWF01. The sequence goes on from JANLPY010000495.1 coordinate 60, forward strand.
GCGCGCGGATCATCGACCGCACGCTCGACGCCGCCCCAGGCGGCGCGCAACGACAGTCGTCCCATGCGTCCCATGCCATTGATGCCAATTCTCATCGATCAGTCCTCATGAGGTAAGGGCGCGTGCTGTCCGATAACTCGTCAAGCCGCGCCTTCAGCGCCATCTGGTTGAGTGACGCAAACGGCAAGTTGACAAAAATCTCCAGCCGCCGGCGGATCATGCCGTAGAGCTCATTCAAGAGCGTGGCGCGTTCCACCTTGTTGCCGGTGAACTTCGCAGGATCGGGAAATGGCCACGCTGCAGTGACGATCTTGTCGCCGAATTCGGGGCATACCTGGCTGGTCACGGTGTCGCAAAGCGTGATCACGAAATCCATACGCGGGGCGTCTGGACGCATGAACTCGTTCCAGGACTTGCAGCGCAATGTTGTGACATCGTGACCGAGCGATTGGAGGCGGTCGATCACGTCTGGTATCGGTTTGGACGCGGGCTTGGAGCCCGCCGAATACGCACGGAACTTGCCGTGTCCAACTTTTTCGAGAATAGCCTCAGCCATGATCGAACGGGCTGAATTGTGAGTGCACAGGAACAGCACGTTGAACGCTGGGGTCATGCCACGAACTCCATAAATTTCGTCGGGAAGCAGCCGCGCGATGTCGGCACAGAGATCTGGGCGGCCGGTGCAACAGGTCTCGGTGAGGAAGCCGAGCAAACCGCGCAAGCCAGCGAGGCGAGCGCTGTAGATCAGCTGCCGTCCGTGGCGCGCCGATACGATCAGTCCGGCCTGCTCCAAAGCCGACAAATGAAACGACAACGTCGAGGGTGCTTGGCCAAGCTCTGCCGCAATGTCGCCAGCGGCCATCCCAGAAGGGGATTTCCCGGCCAACAGACGCAAGAGATTGACCCGCGTCTCCTGGGAGAGCGCCGCAAATCCAGATGCTGCTTGTTTCGCTTCCATGATTCCCGAATAGTCGAATAGTGTGACACTGATATGACGGACTCTGGCTCGCGTCAACGGCCAACATGTGCTCGAAAAAAGGCCGCCACAGAGCGCTGTGGGACGCGCCGTGGTTTGCCGGCCACCGGTTTCAACTGCACGACGTGGCGGCGGTCAGGCCCAGATATCAGCACCGGACGCTGCCTTTTTAAGTAGGAGGGCGAGCGCGGTCGGCTGATCCATGTCGAAGTGTTTGATTGCACCGTGGTTGTGTCCGGTGGTGGGGTCGCGCTGCGTCCAACGGATCGATGGATATGAATTGTTGGCGTGTGACGGGTGCGCGTTCTCGCGATCCCAGTCTAACGGCTCACTGAGGTTGAAAGCGATTCCGCCAGCGGTAAGGCGAGCGCGTTGCTCGGTGCTCAACGTGGCTAGTGCGCGCTCGATTGTGCGGAGGAAGGTAAGGCGAGACTTCCATTCGATGCGGTCGTTGGTGTAGTCAGCTGAGAGGCGCAGATTGTAGCGCTGCGAACTGATGGCGAACTTGCTGTCGAGCACTTGTGCGATGTGGTGACAAAGATGGAAGGCGTCGTCGGTTGATGGCTCTCGATCCATGGAACTATCAAAGCATGCACGGCAAAGAACCGCTTGCGTGTTGTCCACATGCCCCGGTGGTAAGGCAGGAGGCGGGGACGAATGAGAAATCGCCCACACCGTTGCCGATGTGAGCGAGCTGGCCATCACGCTGACGCGATGGCCTTGTCGAGTACGAACAGCACCTCGCGGTGCGTCGTGCTCGGCCTGTCATTCCATCCTTGTACTGTTGGATAGTTGCCAGGCACTTGGATTTGATCCCGTACAAGCCCGAGGGCTCGGTCGAGATCGGCCTCGCTGGCCTTGCCGCGAATAGCAACGCGGCGAAGAGCACCTTCGAGGCACCAGGAACAAGCGGTTTTGGATTGCAGGGAAACGCGGGCGTCGGTCTGATCGTACGCCCATGAATGCTGCGACCACGACTGAGGTCGTGAAAGCAAAGCTCGGGTCTGGCCGAGGATTTCTTTCGGTCTCACAGTGTCACTCCTGTTCGCTGACCCACACCCGAAATGGATGGGGGGTGGCGAGCGGGAGAATTATTTGAGCGCCGGTCGCGGGAGATCGAGCTTCTGTTCGATGCGGAATACGCGTCGACCGTGGTCGATGATTTCCGGCGCGAAGCCTTCGAGGTTTCGCAGTCGCTTGCCCTGATCGAGCATTTCCTTGTTGATCATGCGCAACTGGTCGTCGTGTGATGAGAGGTGCGCAAACACGCGCTGGAAATTTTCGCGTGTCTCAGTTTTGATGCTCGCGAGTTCGGTTGAAAGACCGCCAATCGCATCGGAAAAATCGGCGTGCACACCTTTGATCATTTGCGCGAGCGTTTCAAATTGGTCGTTCGTCATGGTGTATATATTACGCGCAAAAGTGCGTTTCGCAATACAGCGCAGATGCTCTCAAAATCGCGTGTGGGTGGCCGAGGTGCGCGGGATCGATGCATTGCGTCAGCTCACGCGCCAGATGCGCAGGCCGGCGCCGACCTTGCGCGAAACAAACGCGCGTGTGCCGTTGCGCTGGCGCTCGCGGCGGGTGACGTCGCGCATTTGTTTGGCAGCGGTGAAGGCGTCGGCTGGATCTTCGATCAGGAAGGACTGGCCTTTGCCGAGCGCATTCATGGTGGCGACGGCGGCTGAGATTTTGCTGATACTGCTGGCCTTGGCGATCGGCGGGATCTTGATGCCGGTCTCGATTTTATAGAGTGTGAGATCGGCTGGCAGCTGCGGCTTGGCGATCGGCGCCGGTTTGCGTGAGGACGGTTTTATCGACGTTTTTTTGCGCTTGTTCTTGTTGCTAATCGGACGGCGGCGAAAAGATTGTTTCATATAGTGCAATTATAGTCGCTACACCGAGCAATGCAAGGCAGCCGGCGTCGAGGTGGGGATAAAAAAAACGCCGGCTCCCTTGGAAGAAGTCGGCGCTCAACTATCGCACGGGGGTTCTACCCCTGGTCTTGACGCTTACCGTTTCTGGTAACCTTTGCCCTTCTGGTCGGGCTCAGGCGTCGGCGTTGGCTCGTTGATCTCGCGGAG
>JANLPY010000504.1:0-19711 GCA_031367505.1 Hyphomicrobiaceae bacterium
CCCTATCTCTAACTGACCGGAAGCAATGCTTACAGGAACCCGAACTTGAACGCATAAAATGTCTCAATACGGGAATATCGGTCAGAAGTGTTAAGGGACGCTTAAATGCGCCATACTTTCACATTTTTCAAAGCCGCTGCATTGACACGAAAAACCCGCCGCAATGAATTGCGGCGGGTTTTTAATAACCAAATATTAACGTGTTTAGGCGGCGGCCAAGCGCACAGCGTCGACGATATCGCCGACCACGCCCGACACCAGTTGCTCGTCATCGCCTTCCGCCATCACACGGATCAATGGCTCCGTACCAGATGGGCGAATGACGAGCCGGCCCGACTTGCCCAGCTTCTCCTTGCCGGCGTCAATTGCCTTCTTCACACGCGCGTCTTCGAGCGGCTTGCCCTTGGAGTAACGCACGTTCTGCAAGATCTGCGGCAGCGGCGTAAAACGATTGCACACTTCGCTCACGGGCTTGCCAGTAGAAACAACCACCGCCAGCACTTGCAGCGCTGAAATCAAACCATCGCCCGTGGTCGTGAAATCGGAAAGTACGATGTGCCCGGACTGTTCGCCGCCTACATTGTAGCCGTGCTTGCGCATATGTTCGACAACGTAACGATCGCCAACCGGCGTGCGTATCATGTCGAGGCCAAGACTGCCGAGATAACGCTCGAGACCGAGGTTCGACATAACGGTCGCGACCACGCCGCCGCCGGACAATTCCTCGCGCTTCAACCAGCTTTCCGCGATGACGGCCATCAATTGGTCGCCGTCGACGATCTGGCCCTTCTCGTTGATCAGCACCACACGGTCGGCATCGCCGTCGAGCGCAATGCCGATGTCGGCGCGCACTTCGCGGACTTTCTCGATCAATGCCTCAGGTGCGGTCGAACCGCACTTGTGATTGATATTGCGCCCGTTAGGATCGACGCCAATCTTAATGACTTCAGCGCCCAACTCCCAAAGCGCTTCTGGCGCTACTTTGTAGCCAGCCCCATTTGCGCAATCGATGACAATTCGAAGACCATCGAGCCTCAGATTTTTCGGCAGTGTCCGTTTGGCGTATTCGATGTACCGCTCTTGTGCGCTTTCAACGCGTGTCGCCCGGCCAATTTGATCGGGGGCAGCCAGCATGGTCTCAGCTGTCGAATCGATGAGCACCTCGATTTGTGCCTCGGTCTCGTCCGACAACTTATAGCCGTCGGGATCGAACAACTTGATGCCGTTATCGTCGAAACGATTATGCGACGCCGAAATCATGACGCCGAGATCGGCCCGCAGCGACCGTGTCAACATGGCGACGGCAGGCGTCGGCATCGGGCCGAGCAGGAACACATCGCAGCCGACTGCTGTGAAGCCCGATAACAATGCGCTCTCGATCATATAGCCGGATAGTCGCGTATCTTTCCCAATCACCACCCGATTCCGGTGGCTGCCATTGCGAAAGACGTACCCGGCGGCCATGCCAACCTTGAGGGCAACCTCCGAAGTCATCGGATGCCGGTTGGCAAGCCCACGAATACCGTCAGTGCCAAAATAGCGGCGCGTCATGTCGTAATCCCCGTTTGTTCACGGATTGCCGTGTTGTGCGCGAAGCGCTGATTAACCTAATTCGTTCCACTTCGGAACGGCGTACGGCGATCAACTACTGTTAGCAACAGTTACGCCTAGCAACAGTTACGCCAATTTTCGTGTGCTTTGCCGGACATAGCGCTCAGGGTGGAATCAACCCATACGTCTCGCAGCGGGGAACACATAACGAAATTTCGAACCCTACGGAGTACATATGGCCTTCTTTTTAGCGGTTGCTAACCGCAAAGGCGGCGTTGGCAAGTCCACGGTCGCGGTCGGTCTTGCTCACGCGGCGGCCGTATGGGGCGGCAAACGCGTCCTGGTCCTCGACCTCGATTCGCAGTGCAACGCTTCGTTGATCCTGCTCGGCGGGCAAGGCTGGCTCGAAGCGAAAAAGGCCAACCGAACAATTTCGGACTACTTTTTCGACATGTTCGACGAAACCGCCGGTGCGCCGCGCGACTACCTTGTACATGGCACTGGCGACGTGCGCGACTCAAACGGCAAACCGGCGCGGATTTCATTGCTGCCGGGTTCGTTGATGCTGGAAGACATCCAAGGCGAGCTGTACGTCAAGGAAGCCCGGCAAGCGAAAGACCCGGACATCGTGGCTTCGCGCGTGAAGGGCCGGCTGCTGCGGCTGCTGCGGCGGTTCGAGCCGAACTATGATCTGGTCATACTCGATTGCGCGCCGGGCTTGTCGTTTGCAGCTCTCGCAGCGCTAAAGACCGCAGATCTTGTGCTGGTGCCATTCCGGCCTGACTACGTATCGCAACTCGCGGTCGATCGCGTCGCACTTCTGATCGAGGAAAAGCGCAATATCGACGACCTCCGCGAGATCGAAATCGAGCGGCGGCGTTATACATGTGTCGCCAACGGCACCCGCGAAAACTCGCGCGATCGCAACATCATCGATGAAATTGGCCTTGACCATCCAATGCTCAACGCTCAATTGCCACAGAGCGAAGGCATCGCCAACGCCTTCGATTGGGATGCTTCACCCAAGCGCATCGAAGAAAAGTACGGCACCGGAACCGCGGCCATTCGGGCACTCTACGACGAGCTGACCCCGTTGATGAGCCAGCGCCTGGCGGCCGAGTGAGACCATCGGATAAGCTCATGGCAAAACATACGAAATCAGCGTCGGGTGCAGGCAAGCGGAAGTACTTCCGCGATGCCCTGCGAGCGGATCCGGGGGTAAGCCCTGAAGCGGCCGAGCGTCTGACCGAAAAATTCGATGTCGAACTGTCGCATTTGCGCGTTCGCAAGGGTGCCGTTGACGCGTTGGGCACCTTGGGTTCTGCCGACGATCACGACGATGCAACCGAAGTGCCGTCAACGGAACCTGCGTTTGATCCGCATGCATTCAGTCTGATCGTCGTGATGACCAAGCAGGGTGCGGCTGGTCTCGACGCCAAATTAAAAGCGATCGAAAGCGCTGATCAGTTGCGCGCACTCGCGCGAGCCCAACATGTGGCGATCGATGCTTCGGTGAGCGCGCTAGCTGAACTGCGCGCCGCAATCATCGCCGGGACCGCGCAGCGAATTGCCGACCGTCGAGCTGCCGCCAGCTAGCCGATGGCCGTTGCCGGCAACGTGGCGGTGGTGCTCGCCATCCAAACGTCCAGCGCCTCACGGGTCGCTTTTACGTCGTGAACACGCACGATCTGCGCCCCTTGCGAGACGGCTGCGAGGGCTGCGGCAACAGACCCATGCACACGATCGGCCGCAACATCGACGCCAGAAATCGTTCCAATGAACCGCTTGCGCGAGGCGCCGACGAGCACCGGCACGCCGAGACCGTGAAACAGGCTCATGCCTGCCATCAACTCGAGATTGTGCGTCATGGTTTTGCCGAAACCGATGCCGGGATCGACAATCAGCCGGTTGGGCGAAATCCCGGCATGGCGGCACGCTTCGATCCGCGCTTCCAAAAAATCGAACACGTCGAGCAACACGTGATCGTACGTTGGGTTCTCCTGCATTGTGCGTGGATCACCCTGGGCATGCATCAATATCACCGGTAAGCCGGTGTCGGCCACCACGTCCAACGCGCGGGGATCGTACATCAATGCAGACACGTCATTGATGATATCGGCGCCGGCATTAGCGGCCGCTCGCATCACTTCCGCCTTGCGTGTGTCGACCGAAATTCGCGCCTGCGTTTTTCCAGCCATCCCCTCGATGACGGGGATCACGCGGTCCAATTCTTCATCGATTGATACCGGCAAGGCGCCGGGCCGAGTCGACTCGCCGCCGATGTCGAGAATGTCGGCGCCCTCGCTCGCCAACTGCATTGCGTGCGCAACAGCCGTTGCCGTCGAGCCCAGCTTGCCTCCGTCTGAGAAACTGTCCGGCGTCACATTGACGATCCCCATGATCCGGGGTGTCGCGAGGTTCAATCCGGCGATCCGAGCGCGCGGACTCATGATGTTGTCGAACATGTCGGCTGCATTGCGCGCGCGCCGCCCCCAATCCTTTTCGAAGAATTCGCCGAGGCCTGCCAGCCGCCGCTCGACCGAGGCTCCATTGCGTTCGAGGATATCGAGAGCGGTGAAGTCGAGCCATCCGGCACCAAGGCGAAATCCGCCACGAACTTCGGTTGCCGGCTGCGCCTCAATGGCCGCCATCAGTCCGGCTGGGCGCACGTAAATTTCACGTAGCATGGTATTTCCTGTTGCCCGCGAGCGAGTTGCAGAACTGGCCGGGCATATTACGGCAACTGCAAATGACCGTCGTTATCGAAGGGAAAGAACGGGTTATGCGCGACTTCCCACAGATGTCCGTCGGGGTCTTTGAAATATCCAGACGTGCCGCCCCAAAAAACCTTCTGCGCGGGTTTCACGAGGGTCGCACCCGCCGCCACCGCTTCGGCCAAGACAATCGCAACGTCGCCTTCCGCGCGAACATTGTGTGCGAGTGCGATGCCGGAAAATCCAGGCTGCGTGTCCACAATATGTGCGTCTTCAGCCAAAGCGGCTCGGCTGTACAAGGAGATCACGGCACCTCCAGCGCGCAGGAATACGACACTTTCCTGCGATGCAGACGATGCTTTAAACCCGAGTTCTTCGTAGAATTTCCGCGCGCGCGCGATGTCGTCGACACCGAGGGTCACAATGCTTAGGCGAGGTTCCACAACCTTAGCTTCCTGTCCATTCGGGCGAACGCTTTTCCAAAAACGCGCCAATTCCCTCGGCCGCATCGCGCGCCATCATATTCTCGACCATTACGTTGGCTGCAAATGAGTAGGCATCCGCGATCGGCAGTTCAAGTTGCCGATAGAAAGCAGCTTTGCCAATGGCGACTGTCAACGGGGACTTCGCGGCAATTGCACGAGCCATCGCCAACGCTTCGTCGATCACCGCCTGATGCGGCACCACACGGTTGACCAAGCCATGCGCAAGTGCGTCACGCGCCGAAAGCATTTCGCCGAGTAGCAGCATTTCCATGGCCTGCTTGCGCGAGACATTACGAGAGAGCGCAACCATCGGCGTCGAGCAGAACAACCCGATGTTGACGCCGGGGGTCGCGAAAGTCGCCGCCTCGGAGGCGACTGCCAAATCGCAGGTCGCGACCAATTGGCATCCGGCCGCCGTGGCGACGCCTTGCACGGCCGCAATAAACGGCTTCGGTGAATTCATGATTGCCTGCATGACTTCCGAACAGGCATCCATCGTTTGCTTGAAGAATGCCTGACCACGATCGGGAGCCGCGCGGGCCGCGGTCAACTCCTTGAGATCGTGGCCTGCACAGAACGCCGGTCCGTTCGCCGTCAGTATCACGGCGTGAACGGCCCTATCGCTGGAAAGCTGCGCAATGGCTGCGCGCAGCTCGGCCAGCAAACCGAGCGACAAGCTGTTGCGCGCCGCCGGCCGATCCAACGTTATTACGGCGACACCCGCTTCGGGATGCGTAACTTGCAGTGACGCCTCGGCCGGCGGCGCTTGGCCCGTCGTGACACCCGTCAGCTTTGGCACTCTATCCTGCACGGGCATTCTCCGGCACCTTCGTCGGCTGCTTATTGCAGTGCCTTCTCAATTTCCTTCTGGAATTTTTTAACGATCGCCACATTGTCCTTATACTGCAGTGGCGGTGTGGTCTTCAGTGCTTGATCCATTTCCTCGAGCATCTGCTTCTTGTCCTTCTCGGGGATCTTGTCGTCCTTCTTGATCTCGTCCATCTCCTTTTTGATGGCCTCGATTGGATCGACGTAGTCACCGGATTGGGGATCTAGACCTGCCATGACCATGGAGATGTTGGCCGCTACATCGTCAAGTTCGGCGAAGTTCGCGAAACCATTCTTGGTCGCCACGCCCTCTAGCTCAGCTTGCAATTTAGCATCCGGCTTATCACCGGCCGCCTGAAGCTTAGACGCCATGGCGGCCAAATCCTTTTGCGCGGCGATAAATCCTTGCACAGATTTCTCGGCCAGCTGAACCTGCTTGAAGTCGGTCGACGTGGTCTGCGCAAAAGAAGGCATCAATGCCGCTGTTGCGACGATCGCCGAAACTGCGATTGCTGCCAGCGCATGCTTCATGAAGGTCTTCATTCGTCGAGCTCCTTGGTGGATCGGTTGCGGCGTTGGCAACGCGACAAGCACAGATTAGATTCGTTATGCTCATACTTCAAACGACAACTGGGACGAGAATAAGAATGCAGCCTGAAGCGCCACTGTATACCCTGCGGCTCGACGCCGCTGCGGTCACCCGATTGGTGAACGAGCACTTCCCGCAGGTCAACGAGGGATCCGGCAAATTACTGATCGAAGCAACCTCCGCTGGTGGGGCGCGCGTGAGATTGTCAGAGGATGCCTCGATGGTCCGTCCCGGCGGAACCGTATCGGGACCGGTGATGTTCAAGCTTGCCGATTTCACCATATATGCGGCTCTCCTCGGTCATCTTGGGGAGCACGCACTGCAAGCCGTAACGACCAGCATGGCGATGAATTTCCTGAGCAGGCCAAATCCGGGCGATATGATTGCCGAGGCAACATTGGTCAAAGTCGGCCGGCGTTTGGCCGTTTGTACCGTTGAGCTCTACACGGACGGGCGCGCCGACATGGTCGCTTTGGCCACCGGCACTTATGCTGTTCCGCCCCGCTGACCAGAGTGGTATTGGGATACCATTTCACGGTAATATAATACCTTGCTGCCAATGCTATTGTTTTTGCTGTATTTTTTATCTTCGGACGTCAATCGGCTTGACTGTAGCGCGAACTCGGTTATTGCATGCCGTCAGGTCCCGGATCCACCGGAACGCCGTCGAAGCAACCACGGATTATCAGACATGAAGACCTACGTCGCCAAGCCCGGCGAAGTGGAAAAGAAATGGGTCGTTATCGACGCCGCCGGACTAGTCGTCGGTCGCCTCGCCGCCCTGATCGCCACTCGCCTCAAAGGCAAACATCAGCCGCGTTACACACCGCACGTCGATTGCGGCGACAACATCATCGTCGTGAACGCCGACAAGGTCGTGTTCACTGGCAAGAAATACGAAGACAAGGTTTATCACCACTACACCGGCTTCCCCGGCGGTATCAAAGAGCGCACACCGCGCATGATCCTCGAGGGCCGCTTTCCTGAGCGCGTCGTCGAAAAGGCCGTTGAGCGCATGCTCGCTCGTGGCCCTCTGCAGCGCAAACTGATGGGCAACCTGAAGGTCTACAAGGGCGCCACTCATCCGCACGCCGCCCAGAACCCGACAGCACTCGATATCGGCAAGCTCAACAGCAAAAATGCGAGGGCCTAATGGCCACAGAAACCAAAACTTTGGGCGACCTCGCCACGTTGAAGCCGGCCGTCAAGGATGCTGTCGTCGCTAGCGCGCCGGTTTATGTCCAGAAGCTTGATAAGCTTGGCCGCGCGTACGCAACCGGCAAGCGGAAGGACGCAGTTGCTCGCGTTTGGATCAAGCCGGGCGTCGGCAAGATCACGGTCAACAAAAAGGACTTTGAGACGTACTTTGCTCGTCCCGTGCTGCAGATGCTGCTGAAGCAGCCGCTGAATGCAGCCGGTCGCTCCACGCAGTACGACATCATGGTGACAGTGGCTGGCGGCGGCCTCTCCGGTCAGGCCGGCGCTGTCCGTCACGGCATCTCGAAAGCTCTTACGTATTTCGAGCCAGATCTGCGTCCAACCCTCAAAAAGGGTGGCTTCCTGACCCGAGATAGCCGTACTGTTGAGCGCAAGAAGTACGGTCGCGCCAAGGCACGCCGCAGCTTCCAGTTCTCGAAGCGCTAAGACGAAGGCCCAACGAAAACAACAACCCGCATCGCTCTGCGGGTTGTTGTAATTGTATGGTTCCCCTTCCACATGCCCACAATGGCAATCATCAGGCGATGGCTTCAAACGCCGGACGCCATGAACTTGGGGGATACATGGAGTCACTTTTGACCGAACTATCCAGCTTCGTCACGGCGGGCTGGTGGCAGCAAAATTGGGCGGCCCTCCTCAACATTATCATGATCGACGTCGTGCTCGCCGGCGACAACGCCATTGTTGTCGGCTTGGCTGCCTCGCGCGTTGCAGCCGAACAGCGTGCCAAAGTGATCTTTTGGGGGATCGCTGGTGCCGTCATCCTGCGAATCCTGTTTGCTGCGACAACCAATCAGCTGCTGCAGATCATCGGTCTTACCCTTGCCGGCGGTGTACTATTGCTGTGGGTTTGCTGGAAGATGTACCGGCAGATCACCGTTGAAGCTCATGATCCGGATGACGTGGCCGCGCGTGTCGCGTCACGCGAACCGTTAGCTCAACCGGTTCCGGTCGGCCGCGCGATTTTTCAAATCGTTGTCGCCGACGTCTCGATGTCACTCGACAACGTACTCGCAGTTGCCGGTGCTGCGGGCAAAAGCACTCTGGTATTGGTAATCGGCCTAGCGATAGCCGTCGTGTTGATGGCGGTTGCTTCTCACTATATCGCAAAGCTACTCGTTCAGTATCCTTGGATCACATGGATTGGGCTCGCCATTATACTCTTCGTGGCATTTGACATGATCTACGCAGGTAGTCACGAGGTTGCTTGCAAAGGGTATGGCTTCGGATGCCAAACCGACTTGTGGGGCTGGTTCAAGGCACTCATCGTCAGATAACCGACTGCTTTCAGCCTCATTGAGACCACGCCGGAGTTGCGACAACGTGAATAAGTCTAGTATCGATGCCCACTCACCGTCGGCAGCCCCAAAGCTGCTGCGTCCTCGGGATGCATCGACCTTGATCATCGTTGACCGGAGCAACGATCACATTCGCGTCCTAATGGGTAAGCGACGGATGGAGCAGGTCTTCATGCCGGGCAAGTATGTGTTCCCTGGCGGTCGCGTCGACAAGACAGATCGCCTCGTGCAAAGCGCAGACGAACTATCTGATCTCGAAACCTCAAAACTGATGCTGGAAATGAAGGGCAGCGCGAGCGTCAGTCGCGCGAGGGCGCTCGTTCTGGCAGCCGTTCGCGAGACGTTCGAAGAGGCCGGGCTTGTCATCGGCTCGCCCATCGCCGGATCTGCTCCCACGACGCAAATTCCGGGTTGGAGTGATTTTTTCGCTCACGGCTTTATCCCGACCATCAGCCCGTTGTCGCTGTTTGCTCGTGCGATCACACCGCCAGGACGGCCCCGCCGTTATGACACGCGGTTCTTTTGTATGGATGCGGATGCCATCGCCCATCGAACGGACACCAACGATGGCGAACTCTCCGGGTTGCATTGGCTAACGATCGATGAGGCACGCGAACTCGACTTGCCGTCCATTACGCGGGTGGTCCTCGAGGATTTGTCCGATCGATTGAAAACCGGCGGCGGATTACATTCGCCTGAGGCGAAAATTCCATTTTACCATCACCGGAATGGCAGTTTTAAGCGCGACATGCTTGCACTTAGCGAGGGCAAACCTTGACAGTAAAAGCTACGCGAGTAATGTGCAACCTTCACATCACGAACGAGCCCGAGTAGGACAGATTTTTCATGGCCAAACCCGTCACCCAGAAGATCAAGTTGCTCTCGACGGCGGGAACCGGATTCTTTTACGTCACAAAGAAAAATCCGCGCACATCGACCGAGAAGATTGTGTTCAACAAGTACGATCCAGTCGCGCGCAAGCACGTCGAATTCAAAGAGACCAAGATTAAGTAATTTTGCGCGCCAAATTTTTTCGCGTCAGTGCGTTTGCAGATGCCTTCGCCTCTCTGAACCATTCGCCGCTATCGTGCGAGGATCGGCAGGGGGACGAGGATAGGCAGTGTAAAGTCTACCCCGCTTGGGGCGAACCAATTGTTGTATGTTTGATTTTTTTGTACTTTGATGGGCCTGATTTAAAGGCCAAAGGCCTGGGACAGAGGCCGCAGCACGCTCGGTAGCGGGGTAATTTCGTCCGAGTACGCCACAGCCCCTGACCTCATAACCTTCCAGCACGCTGAAGAGGGCGTCAGCATGCCGGCTGGTGGCGACCTGCGCTGATAGATCTTGCGACCTTGATCAACCAAGTCCCGCAACCCGAACGTTGGCGAGATGCGGTTCTCGCAAACGGTCTTGTGGGTTACGTTCGTACACAACCACAACCCGCAGCTTCCAATCTGCGAATAAGGTCGAATTAGTTTTCGGTAGATCAGATATGCCTAATCCGCCACTTGCGTGATCCTGGCACGACACAATCGCAGATGCAAGTAGACGCGTGCTTAATGACTACATTATGTCAATCAAAAAATGCATGTTTGACCAGCGGTAGCGCCGACGAATAAGGTTCATCAGCCCTTAGCGAATCCTGTTCCAGCAGTTGCTGCCATAGCTTAAGCGGCGTTAGAGACAACTCGGTTTCGACCTTCGCGTTTCGCCGCATACAGGGCATTATCGGCACGCTTGAAAATCGTCTCCGGTGTATCGTCGGAGCGCTCGAGCATAGCGATGCCCACACTGGCCGTGACCGGCAACAGCGTTGTCGCGTTAACACGGAATGGCTCGGCTGCGACACATGCACGCAATCGCTCCGCCACTTGACGGGCCTTTTCCATTGTCGTGTCGGGCATAATCGTCACGAACTCTTCGCCACCCATCCGGCAAGCGAGATCGACGCCACGCGTATTCCGGCGAAAACGCCCCGCGAACTCACGCAGAACATGATCGCCTGCGTCGTGCCCATGCGTATCGTTGATCTTTTTGAAGAAATCAATATCGGCAATCAACACCGACAATGGTCGATCCGCAACCAGGCTTTCCGCGACCAGGGTGCGCAAATGCCCTTCCATGTAGCGGCGATTGAACAGTCCGGTCAGGGCGTCGGTAATAGCAAATTCGACACTTTCTTCGAGTTGGGTCCGCAAATAATCGGAATGCCGCTTGCGTTTAATTTGCGTGCGCACGCGCGCCAACATTTCGTGCCGATCGATCGGACGCACGAGATAGTCATTAACACCCATATCTAGGCCGCGCATCAAACGGGCTTCGTCGCCGGGCTCGATCATCACGATCACCGGCAAATGCCGGGTCCGGTCGAGCGAGCGAACTTGGCTGCACAGACGCAAGCCATCGGCGTTGGACAAGCTGAGACTGACCATCAACAGATCAAAATTGTGCTCCGCGACGCGCATCAGAGCCGCTTGGATATCGCCATCGACAAAAACGTCGTGGGTTGCTGCAAGTGCCTGCATGGTGCGGGAAGCCGAGCGGCGGTGATCGTCGACCAAAAGAATTCGACCGCTTTCGCCACGTAGCGCACGCGTCATTGCGGCCGACGCCGGCAAACCCAGTTGCTGGCTGGTCGCTGCCCGCATCGACATTTCATCGTTGAGCACCTTGAGGCGCGCCAAATTCTTCACACGCGTGATCAGCGCGATATCGTCGACCGGCTTGGTCAAAAAGTCGTCGGCACCAGCTTCCAACCCCTGAATCTTGTCGGATGGCTGATCAAGAGCCGTCACCATAATCACCGGGACATGCTGCGTGGCGGGTGCTGCCTTGATGCGGCGGCACACTTCAAATCCATCCATCCCCGGCATCATGACATCGAGGAGCACGACATCGACCCGTTCGCGGGCGCAGATCTCCAGCGCGGCCTCACCGCTGGTGGCCGTCAACACTTCAAAATACTCGGCCGTCAACCGTGCTTCGAGTAGTTTGATGTTGGCCAGAATATCATCGACGACCAGGACGCGAGCAGTCATTGAGTACCTTCTTGGAGGACGAACATGTGCTCAGGCCTCGCCGATAAATTTGCGAACGGATGCAATGAAACTCACGACCGATATCGGCTTTGATATGTAGGCCTCGCAGCCGCCGCCTCTTATCCGCTCCTCATCGCCCTTCATGGCAAATGCAGTCACGGCGATAACCGGAATATCGCGCAGCTCATCATCGTCCTTGAGCCACCGCGTTACTTCGAGGCCGGAGACTTCTGGCAGCTGAATATCCATCAGTATGAGTGACGGCCGATGCGTCCGCGCCAGCTCCAGTACATCCATACCGTTGCGAGTCTGGATCGTAGCATAGCCATGAGCGTCAAGCAGATCGTGGAACAGTTTCATGTTCAGCTCATTGTCTTCGACAATAAGCACCGTCTTACGCGACCGTATTGCGGCCTCGTCGCTTCGCTCAAAATTCTTGGCGCGCTCCTGGAAAGTCATGAACCAGCCGTTTCAACGGTTGCCATTTTGCAGAATTTAATCCCAGCGACGAATATCTAACGAAGCGCTATCAGCTTGCCGGCAGGAACGATCCCGCCAGAAAGTCGATGGGTGCTACCTTGAACCCCGCGTGGCACCTTGCACTGTCTTGCACCGATTCTAGTATCTTGTTGGAGTTGCAGTGTGCGCGAGAAGCCGTAACAAACGGTTTAACTGACAGCGATTCTATCAAATCCACAAAAATGGGATGTTCGTCCGATGTGGCAGCCAATTGCAAAACGGCCCAAACAGAAGGCGCTCGATCAGGACGAAGCCGAGGCTATCGGCTTGCAGGCTCTTGGTTTTCTGGCGGCGGACGACAATCGCATCGCCAAGTTTCTCGGATTAACCGGGATCCAACCGTCCGATCTTGTCGAGCAAGCGCAATCATCGCAAATGCTGCTCGCAGTGCTAGAACAC
Organism: Hyphomicrobiaceae bacterium; assembly: GCA_031367505.1. GTDB lineage: Bacteria > Pseudomonadota > Alphaproteobacteria > Rhizobiales > Hyphomicrobiaceae > JAKFWF01. The sequence continues at coordinate 12,640 of JANLPY010000504.1, forward strand.
ATTAGTGGGGACGAATCACTACTCCTCGTTTTTGCCAGTGAGATCGGCGTTGCGCCGGAAGTCGTCGCGGAAGCCATGAGGCGGCTTGAGTCAGCCAGTTGATCAACCGGCGGTCAGCCTTCCTGATCGGTTTCCCCTGATCGGCGGGCGAGCGCAAATGCGGCCCAAATGCCGATGAGAAAGGCGAGAATAAAGCCTGAAATGCCGCAGGCGACCCATGCCGGCAATGGTATCCCATAGGCGGAGCTACTTAGGCAGATCAGTGTAGTCCAAAACACCGTCGGCATAACCGCGATGATTCCAAAACTCACGATCAGCTCCGGAAGCGCCCCACCTTCAGCGGGCACGACTGCGGGACTTGCAGCTCGAAAGGATTGAACCTGGACCATGCGTTTGTCCGAATAGTTAATCGACCTCAACTTTGCCCTGCGAAGGGTGAGAATAAAAGAGGGTTATAAACGAAACGCTAAATTTCGACGTTTCTACACAACTGTTTTGCGCAACATCGTGGGAGGGAGCCCGATTTCCGGCCTCCCTGCCCAGATTATCGATGGCCCTAGCCGCGATAATGGCCGCCACCGTCGACGTCGAGGACAGTGCCGCTGACGTAGCCGCAAGCTGGAGAGGCTAAGAACGCGGCCGCGTTGGCGATCTCGATGGGGTCGATCATGCGATCGAGCGGTAGTCCGGTGATCAATTCTTCCCAGCGGCTTTCATCGCCGAATGCCGTCTTGGCGCGCGCCTTGGTCAGGAATTCGACGCGATCGGTACGGGTCAGCGCGGGGTTGATGCCCAAAACGCGAACGCCCCAATCGACCGACTTGCCGCCGACCGCACCGGTAAAGGCGATCAAACTTGCGTTGCCCATCGCACCACAGATGTAGTCGTAGCGCGGGCTACGGCCGGCGCCGCCGATAATATTGACGATGGTGCCGCTGCCCTTCTCTTTCATGCGCCCAAGCAGCATCTGGGTCATGTGGATGTAGCCGAAAATTTTGAGATCCCAAGCTTCGCGCCAGCGCTCCATAGTAATGTCGAGCAGGCCGCCACCCGGGATCGCGCCTGCATTGTTGACCAAAATTGTTGCATCGCCATGGGCGGCCACCACACGCTCGCGCTCTGCATGTTTCGATAGATCCGCCGCACAGAATTCGATGTTTCCAAGTGGCTTGAGCTCAGCAACCGTCTTAGCCAGACGGTCGGCATCGCGTGACACGATGACGACCGAGCAGCCCTCCTGCAGGAAGACTTTGGCGCAGGCCGCCCCGATACCCTTGGAGGCGCCAGTAATGAGAACGCGATTACCTTTGAGTTTCAGATCCATTGTCAGGCCTTTTTTTTCCAATGAGTTGGCAGGGACGGCAGCGGTGAACCAGTCGCAGATGGCGCTTCCGGTCGTAAAGGCAACGGCAGGACTTGCTTGCAGTAGATCGATCATCCGCACCAGTTCGTGGAAGCGATGCGGCACCGCAATCAAATGTGGATGCAGACCGATGGCCAGCACGCGCGGTGTAAACAGGCTCTCCTGTTCGAACAATCGTAGCGTGAATTCGAGGCGGCGCGCCATCTCGCCGGTAGCATGGCGTTCGATCGCATAGATGATGGAATCGTTCACTTCAACGTTGTACGGCATCGCGACGAGCGGTCCGTTCTTGGTGGTCATCCAAGCCGGTTGATCGTCGACCACCCAATCGCACACATAATCGAGGCCATGCTTTTTGAAGAGATCGGGTGAGTCTACGGTTTCGCGCAATCCTGGCGACAACCAGCCGCGCGGCCGCTTGCCCGTGAAGCGCGCGACCTTGTCGAGGGCACCGGCGATCAGTGCCTCTTCGCCGCCATCCGCGTGATTGACCGCTTTCTGGTGAATGCCGTGGCCGATAAACTCCCAACCGGCTTTCAACATCGCTTCGGCGGCTTGCGGGTAGGCATCGATCACGCCGGCATTGAAGCTCGTCGAGGCTGGCAGCCCGCGATCGCTGAACAGCTTTAGAATGCGCGGCATGCCGGCACGCATTCCGTAGTCTGCCCATGAAAAATTGGGCACATCAGGGATCGTCTCGCGGCCGTGCGGCGGGGTGATGATTGTTCGTGGCATGGCACTCTCGAACTGCCAATGCTCGACGTTTACGACCAAGTGCACCAGGATTGTTTTGCCCTTGAACGGCGGTAACTTCGGATTGGCTGACGACAGCCGATAAGGAATACGAGGGTTTGCCATGATGTCGTACTTTCTCAATGAGCCCCGTGGGGGCCACGCATCTCGGCCATAATCTGCGCCTTGAAGCCGATGAACTCCGGCGTCGTGAGCGCATCGATCGAGCGTGGCCGGGCGAGCGTAATTGGAATATCGCGCACGATGCGGCCAGGACGAGCCGACATCACGCAAACCCGGTCTGCCAGCAATATCGCCTCGTCGATATCGTGCGTGACGAACAACACCGTCGTCTTCAATTTTTGCCAGACATCGAGGAGCAATTGCTGCATCGACAGCCGCGTTTGCGCGTCGAGCGCCCCGAACGGCTCATCCATCAGCAGTGCGCGCGGCTCCATCACCAGGACACGGGCAATGCCAACCCGCTGACGCATGCCGCCCGACAGCTGCACCGGCAGCGCTTCATGGAATGCCTCGAGGCCGACGACTTTCAGGATCGCCCGCGTCTTGGGCTCAAAGACAGCGCGCGCGATACCTTGGACCTTGGGACCGAAAACGACGTTCTCCCACACCGTCAGCCACGGCAGGAGCGAGGCTTCCTGGAATACGACGCCGCGATCGGGTGCAGGCTTGGTAATCGACTTGCCATCGAACAGGAGCGCGCCTTCGGACAGCGGTTCGAAGCCTGCGAGTAAATTCAACAATGTGGACTTTCCGCAGCCGGACGGTCCCAGCAATGCGACGAACTCCCCCTCCGCCACTTGAAGATCGACATCGGCCAACGCACGCACCAGCGTCTTGCCGATGAATGTTTTCGAAACGCCTGAAAATGAGATTGTGGCCATTGCTGCCCTACTGATTGAACGATTGCAGGCGACGCCACCGCAGCGCCCAATGCTCAAGTGCGACGATCAATCGGTCGGAGAGATAGCCGAGGAGACCAATTGAGATCATGTCGGCAATCACGATATCCATCCGGCCGACGTAGTAGGCATCCCACAGCACGTAGCCAAGGCCCGATTTTACCGCGACCATCTCCGACACGATCACGGCGGTCCAACCAATGCCCAGGCCAATGCGCAGACCGGTGAAGATCGACGGCAGGGCTGCCGGCAACACCACGCGCCATAGTGTCGATGCCGGCGATGCCCCCATCATGAGCGCCGCGCGAATCCAGTTTTTCTCGACATCGCGCGCGCCTTGCGTGGCATTGATCACGATTGGATAAAACGCGCCAAGCGTGATCAAGAAAACGGAGCCGAAATCGCGAATGCCGAAGATTGCGATCGAAATCGGCAGCCAGGCTGTGATCGGCACCGGGCGCAGCCATTGGATCGTCGGATCGACAATACTTGCGACGAGCTTCGACCACCCAATGAGAATGCCCAACGGCACACCAACCAGGATTGCTAGAGCAAAGCCCTTCGCCACCCGTTCGGCGGAAAAGAGTATGTTCTGCATCCACGTGCCGACATATGGATTGAGACCAAACGTCGGGTTGCCAAACGCCCACTGATACCAGGCGGTCCACACACGATCCGGTGTTGGCAGCGCACCGCCGAAGAGTGCGCCGTTGGTGCCCGAAAGTTGTCAGGCGATGACGAGTGCGATCGGCAGGACAATCGCGAGCAGCACCTGGCCGAAACGCCAACTGGCCGCCCGCACAATGTCGCTCACACCAGATCGCGGGGCGGCAACAGTGGGCGGACGACTGGCATCGGCAATTGTCATTCGAAATTACTTCTTTGTAGCCTTCTCGAGGAACGACCCATCCCAGAATTTGTCAATCTCGCCTGATACGTCCTTCGGGATCACACCGAGTTCGGTGAAGGCCTTCGCCTGCCGCTTGATCTGGTCCGGCGTGATCACCGGTCCAAGTTTGATCGCCTCAGCAACCCGCAAACTCACCGGCGCATCAAGACCCGTGAGTTGAGCGATGGCGGCCGCGAACTTGTCCTTCGACCCCTCCATCTCTTTCATCTTGGCGACATAGGCGGCGACGAACGCCTCAACGGCCGCGCGTTTTTCCGTAGCGGCAGCCTTGGTCGCGACCAGCATGCCGAGTTCGGCGCCCACTGCTTTCGAGGCGCTATAATCGAGGCTCTTGGCCATGAAGTCATAGCCTTTCATCACCGGGATCGATTCGAACGGTTCCCAGGTGACGATCGCGTCGACCTCGCCCTTCTCGAGCGCCTGATTGAAATTGGCGCCGCCACCCTGGATGTTGACGGCGGTGATCGAGGTGTATGGAATACCCTTCTCGACAAGTGTCGCGGCAAACTGGAACCACACGGCGGACCCCGGTGCGATGGCGACTTTCTTGCCCTTGAGGTCATCCCAGCTGTCGAGCTTCATGCCGGTCTTGCCGATCACATACTTCGGTGATGCACCAACGCCCATGATGCCGACCATGTTGGTCGAGCCATTGGCGAGCGCGATTGCAAGATCGGCCGGACCAACCGAGGCGACGTCGAGCGATCCGGCAAGTAACGCCGTGCGCGCATCCGCGTAGCGCGCGAACTCCACCATTTTGACTTCGATGCCGGCCTTCTTGAGGTCGTCGGCCAGCAGCACCATCGGCGCCAGATGCCCAACCTTCTGATAACCAACCGTCAGGGTTGTAGAAGCAATTTGGGCTTGAGCAAGAGCTGGCGCTGCGACTGCAAATACCGCCGTCCCAACGATGCCCAGAAGTTGTCTGCGCAGAAGCATGGTTTTCCCTCGGATTGAAAACGAGTTGCGATTGGTTACACGACGTTGGTATTTTTGAGTTCGGCGATCTCGGCGGCACTCAATCCAAATTCGGCGAGGATTTCATCCGTATGCTCACCCTTTTCTGGCAGCGCGCGCACGACCTTGGCCGGCGTTCGCGATAGCACCACCGGCTCACCGATGATTTGAATATCGCCGCGTGCATGGTGATGCACCGTTTCGGCCAATCCCAGATGGCGCACCTGCGGATCGGCGAACACCTGATCCATCGTGTAGATCGGCCCGATCGGGACGCCTGCTCCCTGGCATAGCTCGATCCAGTGCGCCGACGTTTTGGTTTTGAACAGCGGCTCGAGGATTTGAGCCAACTCCGGCCGGTGAATATAACGATCCTTGATGGTTGCGAATTGAGGATCGTTTGCCAAGTCTGGCCGGCCGATCGCACCACAAAATGCGTGCCACTGACCCTGCCCTCCGACACCGATATTGATGTGGCCGTCAGCCGTTGGCAGCACACCCATTGGCGTGACGTACGGATGATCGTTGCCAGCTTGCGGGGGCACTTCGCCATCGGTCAGGTACCGCGCGGCCTGGAAGTCGCACATCGCAATTTGCGCCTGCAGAAGCGACGTGTGCACCCATTGTCCTTCACCCGATTTCTCGCGCTCAGCCAAGGCGACCAGCACACCGGTTGCGGCATAAATACCGGCTGACGAATCCGCGACGGCGATCCCAGCGCGCATCGGTCCTTGCCCTGGCTGGCCGGTGACGCTCATGATGCCACCCATCCCCTGCGCAATCTGATCGAACCCCGCATGTCCGGCATACGGTCCGGTCTGGCCGAACCCCGAAACCGAAACCAAGATGATCCGCGGGTTGATCGCCTTCAGAGCCTCGTAGCCAATACCCAAACGCTCCTTCACGTCGGGACGATAATTCTCGGCGACGATGTCGGCCTTGGCCACCAGCCGCATGAAGGTTGCGAGACCCGCCGGCGTCTTGAGATTGAGCGTCAGTGAACGCTTGTTGCGATGCAAATTCTGCATGTCGTAGGCATGGCGCGGCCCCGACATACCTTCATTCGGATCGACGCCATCGGGTGCTTCGATCTTGATCACATCGGCACCGAAATCGGCGAACACGCGGCAACAGGTTGGCCCAGCGCGCACCCGCGTTAGATCGAGAACGGTCAGATGCGACAGTGCAGTCGAGGCAGTAACGCGGCTCATGCCAAACCACCGATCCGTTCGCCGCCGCAAACTGCGCTAGCGTCTAGTATTATACTTTTGCAGCGCACTATTTGTCGCCCCCGTTGTTCCATCGATTGCCATGTGATGAGCTTGCCATGTTGATCGAAGCGAGCGGGAACCGCAACTGCCGACGACAGGCCTACAATCGAATACCTGCCCTTGATGGGACGCGGGGCTTAGCCTGTAGCAATCAGATCCAATTTCGGTGTCTGATGGGCAGGCATCGTCGCCCTCTCCTCCAGCCCCGTTGAGGCACACTCATGTCTGAAACCTATGAGATCCTAGCCCTGAAGTATGCGCGGCACGCCAACCGCACGCGCTTCGACAACTTCATGTCCGCCGACGATCACGCGACGTTGCAGCCGATCGACTATTTCGTTTGGGTGATCCGCAATAAGCACCGCACCATTCTCGTCGATACCGGTTTCGACCGGAAAGAGGCTGGCCAACGCGGTCGCACGCTCGATGCTGAGCCGCAGGAAATGCTGGCCAAGATCGGCATTGCCTCAGACAAGATCGATACTGTTATCGTCTCGCATCTGCATTATGATCACGCCGGTACGCTCGATTTGTATCCGTCAGCACACTTTCATATTCAGGAGGCGGAGATGGCGTACGCCACCGGCCCATGCATGTGCGAAGACGCCATGCGCAAGCCGTTCACCGCCGACCACGTTTGCAGCCTGGTGAAGAAGGTCTACTCGGGCCGGGTGAAGTTCCACGATGGTGATGGCGAAGTGGCACCCGGAGTTACCGTCCACAAGACCGGCGGGCACTCGAAAGGCCTGCAATGCGTGCGTGTTATGACAGCCAACGGTCCCGTGGTATTGGCCTCGGACGCAACCCACCTGTACGAAAATATCGATCGCCGCAAGCCGTTCTCGATCACCATTGATGTTGCTGAGACACTGCGCACGTACACGCGATTGGAAGAGTTGGCTGGCATTCGCGACCG
>JANLPY010000526.1:0-2631 GCA_031367505.1 Hyphomicrobiaceae bacterium
GGCCCCTGACATCAACAGAAATGCGACCGGCGAACACACCCACCCCGAGTAACATTCCTCCGTGAGGCAATACGCGGGGTCAAAATTGCACGCCGGTTCACATATATCCCGCGACAGCATCACGTGGCGGTCCTTCTTGCCCTTGCCCTGCTCGACACGGATGATCCCTTGCTCACTGTCGATGTGCTTGACGCGCAGTCTCAGCACTTCGCCGGCCCGCATGCCGGTGCCGTACCCGAGACTGAGTAGCATCCGGTCGCGCGGCTTCGGCGTCATCAGCAGTAGCCGTCTTACCTCGGCTTGGTCGAGGGTCAGGGGAACCTTCTGCGGCTCTCTCAAGTGAAAGATCTCGGCCGCAAGATCGTGCCGGCGCATTGTCACGCGGAACAGAAAGCGCAGCCCGGACATGGTCGCGTTGCGCGTGCTGACACTCAGGCTCTGATCAGCCAAGTGATGTTGGAAGTTGCGGACATCTTCTGCTGTCGCCGTCTCGGGCGAGCGGCCGAGCCATGCCACAAAACGCTTATAGGCGCGCACATGTTGCTTGAGGCTCGCAGGTCCGCGCTTTCGCGCTGCAATATCTTCGGCAAGGCGTTGTAGCAGTGCGTTGGACGTGTTCGGCGTCGTCATGGGGAGCATCTCCTGGGTGAGGTTCACGACACCTCGATCCTCAGGACAGGGCTCACAGCCCGTTATCGATGATCTCCAAACTGGTTACCGACCTCCCGGCTCCTGCTCCCGCTTCAGCGGGCTGGAGCGCAGCGACTTTGTGCACTGGCCCTAACCGACGTTGCGGTGCAGTGCGGCAAGTCGGCAGCTTACTGGTCTATCGCGTCGGGGTTCTGGGTTCGTGCCTCGACCGGTGGCTATCAGGGGGCAGCGTGAGTCCTCGACGCTGGCGACGAGCCTAACGGCTCAAGACAAGCAACGCTGCCATCCCTGTTTCAACAATAGGGTGGGACATCCCCATTTTGGGGGAATTGGTGGTTAGATTCCCCCAGCGCGTTGTCATACTTGAGACGGCAATTTCCACCATCTTCTGGAGGTTGCCTGAATGAACATGCACAATCAGCGACGCGCTGAACCCGGCGTCACGAACGACTTGAACGAAGGTGCGATCACGCCCAGCGCATCCACGGATGCACCTCACCGGTATCTGCGCCGTCAGGCTGCCGCCCAATATGTTCGTGAGCGGTGGGGTCTACCGTGCCAGCCCTCGTGGTTGGCAAAATTGGCTGTAGTTGGTGGTGGTCCGATCTTCCGAAGATGTCACGACGACGATTTCGTCTGATCAAAATCCACTTCAGCAGCATTCACATCGAAGTTGAGGCGAGAGCAGGCCGTTTCCTCAAGCGTTTTCGATCGATCGATGCTCATAGCCGCCGCCTTCTTGCCATCGGCGAACGAGAAAGCTGGCCTGGTAGAAGGTCACGTCCCGCCAGGCCCGGCTATGCGCTTCAGACAGCCCACACCTCACCAATGATGCGGACCCAGTTCTCACCCATGATTTTGCGGATTCGCTTCTCCGGCCAGCCTGCGGATTTCATGGCGGCGGTAAGATTCGGAAAGTCGCCAATGCGGCGAATTCTTTCCGGATTTTGGATTGGGTCGAAATGCACAATTTCACGCGCGTAGCCCTTATCTTGTGTAAGCCAGTCAAAAAATGCAGTGTCTTGATCCTGCGTGAAGTCGGTGCCAACGCCGACCGAATCTTCGCCGGCTATATTGATCACGTAATCGATAACCGACACGTAATCATCGACCGTTGAATCATTGCCTTTCGGTAGAAAAGGAGGAAACATCGTTACGCCGACGAAGCCACCGCGCTCGACGATGAAGCGCATTTCCTCATCAGTTTTATTGCGCGGATGTTTCTTGAGCGCGCTCGGACACGTATGGGAGTAACACACGGGTTTGTTCGAGGCGCGGATGACATCGTCCGACGATTTGGCGCCGACGTGCGATAGATCGCACATGATGCCGACTCGGTTCATCTCCGCGACCACTTCATGACCGAAGTCCGATAACCCACGATCGACCGACTCGTAGCACCCCGTCGCGCTGAGGTTCTGGGTATTATAGGCCATCTGCGCAATGCCGACGCCGCAGTCCTTGAACACCTTGATATAGCCGATCTGGTCCTCGAACGCCGAAATGTTCTGAAACCCCAGAATGATACCGGTTCGGTCATTGGCTTTGGCGGTCCTGATGTCTTCGATTTTGCGAACCGGTGTTATCAGATCCTTGTTCTCTTCGAAAAAACGATTCCATTTCGTAATATTGCGCATCGTTTCTGCGAAGTTTTCCCATACCGAGCACGTGCAATTGGCCGCAGTTAGGCCACCTTTTCTCATGTCCTCGAAAACGGACCGAGAGAACTTCGATATAATGAGCCCGTCGAAGACGATTAGATCGTCGTGAAGCGTATTATTTGTCATTACCAGACCTCCCGCACCCGCATATTGATGCCCGATAATGGGCGTTGAATCCAATTCATACCTATCCCCTTATCTCCGGCTGACGATCAGGACAGAGGCCTGAGCCGGCGGTACGGCACGGTGTTGTCGACGATCTGACGCATCGTTCTCGGCACCGACGCCACCAGCTGCTCGATGGCGCGGGCGGCGATCC
>JANLPY010000637.1:0-1817 GCA_031367505.1 Hyphomicrobiaceae bacterium
GGCGCGGAAGACCCGGACGACGAACATCCCTATGGCCACGGGCGCTTTGAAACGGCTGCGTCACTGGTGCTGGGTTTGCTGCTGGCGGCAACCGGGGCCGGCATTTTGATGGCCGCCACTGGCCGCCTGCAAAACCTGGGCGGCGCCCCACCTGTTGGCGTTGCTGCGATATGGGCGGCACTGATCACCCTCGCCGGCAAGGAAGGTCTGTTCCGTTACATGCTGGGCATCGCACAACGGCTGCGCTCGCCGATGCTGGTCGCCAACGCCTGGCACGCGCGTGCCGATGCCTTGTCGTCGCTGGTCGTTGCTGTTGGCGTGGGCGGCGCACTGGCCGGCTTCAATTTTGCCGACGCGGCAGCAGCCGTCATTGTCGGCGCCATGATCATCAAGGCGGGTATCGGGTTTGCCTGGACTGCACTGCGCGAGCTGATCGATACCGGACTTTCGGAAGAAGAGGTGGCACGCATCCGCGCCACCATCATGAATAGCGCCGGCGTGCTGGGCCTCCATGAATTGCGCACACGCCGCATGGGACATCAGGCGCTGGTCGACGCCCACATTCTGGTTGACTCCCGCATCAGTGTGTCCGAGGGCCACATGATCGGAGAAACAGCACGGGCAAAAGTGTTGCGCAATCACCCCGAAGTGCTGGATGTTCTGGTCCACGTCGACGACGAGGACGATCACGACCCGAAAACAAGAAAGATCGAACTTCCCGAGCGGGTCATTCTGCTTCACCATTTGCGCTCCCTGCTCGGCGAAGAGGTGCCAAACTTTGACCGTACGGTAATTCACTATCTGAGCGGCGGCCTGGAGGCAGAGGTTTTTCTGCCGTTCGAAATTGCCATGGACGTGGCGCACGTCGCCCGCATAGAACAGCACTTGGCCAAGCACCTGCCCGATGACCCGTGGTTCAGCAGTGTCAGTTTGAACTGTCGGATCGCACCAAAGTAGGGCATTTTTGCACCGTTTCTGTGCGTCTCGGGATTTATCCAGGCTTTTTATTGTGGCAAAATGCACCGCATCCCACAGTCTGCCATTCGGGGTCGCCTCAAGCAGTTTTGACGCGGAACGAGTTCCATCGGCGACAGTTGGCAACAGTTGGCAATTTAAAAACAGTTATCGGTGGGTTGGTGGGCACTGCTTTAGCCCTTTTCCTTCTGCTTGCTGTCCGCCAACTGACTCCAAACAAACCGCCGGCCTGTGGCACAGAACCTGCTAAATAGCGTGGCATCGTATTTCCAACTGCAACATATCCCGTATCAACTGCCAGGAGAGCATCTCATGACCCCGCAAGACGTACTCAAGCTCGTCAAGGAACAGGAAGTCAAATTTGTCGATTTCCGTTTCACCGACACCCGTGGCAAGGAACAGCACGTCGGCGTGCCGATCAAGGCCTTCGGTCTGCATAAATTCGAAGACGGCCATGCCTTTGATGGCTCGTCGATTGCCGGCTGGAAGGGGATTCAAGCCTCTGACATGCAACTGATGCCCGACGCGGCCACCGCCTACATTGACCCGTTCATGGACGAAACCACGCTGGTGCTGACCTGTGATGTGGTGGAACCGGCCGACGGCAAGGGCTACGACCGCGATCCGCGCTCGCTGGCCAAGCGCGGCGAAGCCTATCTGAAGAGCACCGGCATTGGCGACGCCGCCTACTTCGGGCCGGAACCTGAATTTTTCGTCTTCGATTCGGTGGAGTGGAAGATCGACATGTCCGGCTCCTATTGCAAGATCAACTCGGAAGAAGCGGCCTGGTCTTCCGGCGAAAAATTTGACGGCGGTAATACCGGCCACCGCCCCACCGTCAA
>JANLPY010000550.1:0-1817 GCA_031367505.1 Hyphomicrobiaceae bacterium
CGACCGCCTCGACTCCGATCATGCCGCTGGCGCCGCCACGGTTCTCAATCACGAACTGCTGGCCGAAGGCGTGCGACAGTTTCTCTGCCCACGGCCGGCCAATGGCATCGGTTGCGCCGCCCGGGGCGTAAGGTAGGACGATCTTGACGGACTTGTCCGGCCAGCCCGGTGCCTGGGCCTCGGCTGGGCCGAAGCAGCCAAGAGACAACACGCAAGTGGCGACCAGAAACTTGTGACGTTGCATGTGCACAATCCAGTACAACAACGTTGCGAGCGAACTCAATTGGCTCGGAAGTCGAATGACGGTGTCGTGTCGATCTCCAGCGTCACCTTGGGGCGTCGACTACTCCGACTTGATGCCCAGTTTCTTGATCAGTGCGCCGAACTGGTCGAAGTCCTTGCGCAGCAATTTGCCCAAATCTTCTGGCGAATTCGGATACGCCGACAATGCAAGCTTCGCGAGCAGCGGCTTCAAGTCCGGCTGAGCCGCGATCTTGTTCAGTTCCGCGTTGAACTTGCGCACAATCGGCTCCGGCGTGCCAACGGGTGCGAAGATGCCGAACCAGCCGATGAAATCAATCTGCGGATAGATCTCCTTCAGCACCGGCACGTTCGGATAGTCCGGATGCCGCTGCCGGTCGATCACGGCGAGCAACTTCGCTTTCCCCGCAGCGATGTGCGGGAACGTATTCGGATCGACGTGGATCTGGTGAATGCCGGCGAGGAAATCGGCCAGCGATTCGCCCCCGCCGCGGTAGGGCACGTGCAGGATATCGGTACCCGTCACCTGCTTGAAGACCTCCGACGTGATGTGGCCCATCGAGCCGATGCCGGCCGTGCCCCAGCTGAGCTTGCCGGGGTTCTGTTTGGCGTGCGCGACAAGCTCTTGCACGGTGTTCGCGGGTATCGAGGGATGCACGGCGATAAGCAGCGTGCCCTCGGTGAAAGCCGATACCGGCATCAGGTCCTTGAACGGATCGTAGGCCGTCTTGCGCAGATGCGGCACGATCACCAATGTCAGCGCCGGCGTTGCGACGAACGTATATCCGTCAGGCGTCGACTTCACCGCGCCCTCGATGCCGACCGCGCCGGAGGCGCCGCCGCGGTTCTCGATCACGAACTGCTGCCCGAGCGCTTTCGACAAGCGTTCGGCGAATGGACGCATGGCATTGTCGGTCGAGCCGCCCGGCCCAAAGTTGACGATCATGCGGACCGTCTTGTTCGGCCAATCCGTAGCGCCCTGCGCCATTACCGCTCCATGCGACGCGATCAGAACCACGAGCACGCTCGTCCACCAACGCAGAAGCGACATAGGCGATCTCCCCTTTTGCTTGCTGTCTATTGCTGTTGTCGGTCGTTGCTAGATCCCACCGACGGCTTGTTCGGGACAAAACCGCCGGTCAATTGTCGAGCCACACTTCGATCAGATCTTGGCCTTGGAAGTGGCTCGGCGAGAAATGCCAGCCCTTGACCTTCTTGTGGTGCACGATGATGCGTTGCCACCAATTGATCGACAGCGAATAGTTCTGCGTCAGAAGATGCCGCTCGAATTCGTGCACCAGCGCCTTGCGCTTGACGGGATCGAGCGTGCCACTCTGTTGCACCCAGAGATCGTCCAGCTTCTTGTCGGTATGGCGCGAGTAGCTGATCGGCGCCTTGGTATTGGTGAGGTACGACTGGTGCTGTGCCGTGACTTCGTCGGCAGGTACCGTCACGGGATAGAGAGCGACGTCGAACTTGCCATCGACAAGGCTCGAAAAATACGGGCTGGTCTCAACCTGAGAGTGCTCGACGGTGACACCGATCCGCTTCCACTG
>JANLPY010000636.1:0-1613 GCA_031367505.1 Hyphomicrobiaceae bacterium
CCTGAACGGCTCCGTCCTGGTTCCTCACCGCGATCCGGATATTCGGCACGATGGGTCCTGAAACAAGTTCAGGATGACGGGGGGTTATCAATTCGACCAGTGCGTGCCCTCTATTGGCGTTTCCATGATTTCGGTGAGCACCCCCTGCATATCGCGCGGGTGGACGAAGAAGATCAACGTACCGTGCGCGCCAATCCGGGGTTCGCCCAGCACGCGCTTGCCCATTGCCTCGAACTCGGCCTTGGCGGCGTGGATATCGGGCACTTCGTAGCACAGGTGATGCTGCCCGCCGGCCGGGTTCTTCTCGAGGAAGCTGGCGATGGAGGCGTTGCCGGGCAGCGGCTCGATCAGCTCGATCTGGGTGCCTCCGCTATCCGCTCCCCCAGACCCTGTCGAAGGGCCCGGGGTATCGACGAAGCAGACCTTCACGCCCTGGTCGGGCAGGTCGAACGGTTCATGGATCTTGGTTGCGCCCATCACGTCGCGGTAATGCACGATTGAGTCCGCGATGGAGGGTGTGGCAACACCGATGTGGTTGAGGCGGCCTAGTTTCATTGGAACTTCCTCAGTTTAAACGCCCGGACATCCGCAAAACTGAGCTTGAACCATTCACCATTGGCTCGTCTGTCAGCAAACCGCCGATGCCAGTAAGTCTCAATCCCGGCAGGATCATCAGTCTTAATTGCATGTTCTAGTTCCACTTTTTCGGGCATCGCGATTGTCACTTCTTTCACTCGACGCTCGATCTGATCAGACCTTCCAATTTTAAAAAAATCTCCAGACCTGAGCAGATACACCCAGCCAAACTTGCCGTCCCGAACGAGCTCCGGTCGGCCGACATTATCCTCGACTTCCAACACATCGAGCAGCGGGTCGTCGGAGCGCTCCATTAGGAGCCAGTCGCGAAGACGCCGCGTCATTTGCCCTTTGTCGCCCAGGACGTTCCGGAACGTATTTCGATTTGGAAATTTTGGATGCTGCTTTGAATAAAGCCTTTGCTCGGCTTCTGTTGGCATTCGCCCGAATTCGCTCGCAATTTGGTAAAGGCAAAGGATCAACTCAGCTTCATCGGAGCGTCCTTGAAGGTTGTTTCCTTCTAGTCCTGCCTCTCGAACGGCATCGCCCCATCGAGCCCAATGCACGCCAAGCCAGTCTGACTCGCGAATACCGGTTTCGTTGGCAAACGTGATCTTGCCTGGCGTTCGGCCAAGCTCAGCAGAAAGCCTGCTAATTTCGTTCAAGATTATCTGGCGTTCAACCATGCTCACAGCGGAATATTGTCCTGCTTCTTCCACGGATTTTCTAGGGCTTTGTTCCTCAGCTTCCGCAGCCCCAGCGCAATCCTTCTCCGCGTCGAGTGCGGGTGGATCACCTCGTCAATAAAGCCCTTGCTCGCCGCCACAAAGGGATTGGCGAAGCGGTCCTCGTATTCCTTGGTCCGTTCGGCGATCTTGTCGGGGTCGCCGATGTCCGAGCGGAAGATGATCTCGACCGCGCCTTTCGCGCCCATCACAGCGATTTCGGCGGTGGGCCAGGCGTAGTTGAGGTCGCCGCGCAAGTGCTTTGAGGCCATCACGTCGTAGGCCCCGCCATAGGCCTTGCGGGTGATCACG
>JANLPY010000679.1:0-9980 GCA_031367505.1 Hyphomicrobiaceae bacterium
GCCACGCCGAGGGGAACGTTGAACTTCTCGCACCATACCCACACCTCATTGTATTTGGTAAGGTCCACGCTTGCCGGTATGACGTATTCCTGGGTGCCCTGCAGCTTCTCCAGTTTCGAAAAGATCGTGCCCTTGATGTAGCCATCCTTGCCAAAGCCGAGCCTGGCGTCTGGCGCGGCCTGGAAACTGAAGTCCGCCTTGAGGACGAGCTTCGTCATCGCGCCGTCCTTGACGATCGCGATAGCTCCGCCTGCTTGATGACCGCCGACACCGACCATCTTGCCCGCGCTGACCATCACCTCGGCAGCTTGCAGCGGGGTCAGGCCAACTTGACTGGCAATCGACAATGCCAGCGCAAAAACAAAGGCAAGTGCAAATCGATTGCGCATAGTGCGTCCTTTCGACGGCTCAGTTCACACCGTCAATCTTATCCGCCTTTGCGTTTCGAGAAAGTCACATCTCGTTCACCGTGGTTCACGTGTTCGCCGACTCTGCTGCCGTTATAGCCCGATGATTGACCATGGCGATTGAATTTCCATAGCCTATGGCTTGTCCGAGTTTCTTCGATTATCAAATCGCCTCAGCAAACAGCGCATCCGCTTTGCCTTACAACGGCAATCTGTTGCTTGAGAATGGGTACCCCCACCGCCCCTGGATAAAGCTGGTCGCCGACAATGAACGTCGGCGTTCCGCTGATGCCAAGCTTTTCGGCAAGTCCGTGGCTCAGCTTGATCGGCTCGTCGATATCTGGGGCTTGCATGTCTTTGCGAAGGCGTTCGATATCGAGGCCCGCAGTTTGTGCGAGGCTCATGACTCGCGCCGCATCAACCCGTCCATCAACGCTGAGCAAGGCATTGTGTAGTTCCAGATACTTTCCTTGCTTTTTAGCCGCAATCGCTGCTCTGGATGCAAACGTCGATGCCTCTCCGAGTATCGGAAATTCCTTGAAGACTATGCGAACGTCTTTCTCATTGTCGATCAATGCTGCCACATCATGGTGCGCCCGCTTGCAGTATGGGCAATTGTAATCGAAGAATTCCACGACGGTGACTTTGCCGTTCGGATTCCCGGCGACAAAATCGAGCGGTGATCGCAGCAGTGCATCGGCATTGGCCTTGATGCCTTGTTTGGCCTGCTCGGCCTGCTTTGCTTCCTCTTGCTTCTGCAGCGCGTCGAGCGCTTCCTTCAGAACTTCGGGGTGCTTCAGGAGATAGTCGCGCACCGCCGGCCCGGACAAATCTTTTTGAGGGTCAGCCGAAGTATCCCCGGCGACGGCTGGTACCGTCATGGCCGCGGCCAATCCGGCAGCAGCAATTACGGCGTAAACGAATTTCATGCTCCAGTCCTCCAGTTGAAACGGTTTCGTGTCGCCGTACGGCTGCAAATATCCTCGCCGATCAGTAAACTTCTGACGGATGGCGGGAACACTCCGGCCTCAGTGGTTGTCATTTGTGAGCGCGTTGATGTGCAAGATGAGGTTGGTGTCGTGGAACTTCAGGCCGTGATATCGCGCTCTCAGATTGCCACTTTTGTCGATCACATGCGTGACGATGCCGTGCGTTTGCACGGAGCCTTCGCCGGGCGTGAATTTCAGACCATATTGCTCGGCGAGCAATCGTGTTGCCGTGGGTCGATCTGATCCACTCGTCAGAAAAATCCAATTGCTTGGGTCGAGACCGTGAATTGCCCCGTAGGCTCCGAGCACCGCTGACGTGTCACGCTCTGGATCGGTTGTGACGGCAATGAACTGTACCATGCCGCGCATTGGCGTTGCATTGATAGCTTTCTGGATCACAGCCAGCTTCTCGCTTTGCAACGGGCACTCATCCGGGCAGTTTGTGTAGATGAAATAGAGCACGACGACCTTGCCTCGATAGTCCCGTAGGCTGACGGCTCGGCCTGATGCGTCCTGCAGCGTGAATTCCGGAGCGGGCTGGTTGACAACCTGCAGATAGAATTCCCGGTCGCTTAGCATCTTCTCGACAGCATCCAACGAATGCGCAAGACCGGCCTTGGCGTAAGTCAGCCCCACCAGCGCACCAGATATCAGCGCGGCCAAGTGCCTCCGGGTAAGCCCGGCTTTGCCGCGTGGCACCGACCTTGAAGGCGATTGATTGCGGCATGTCATTACGCCGTCTCCGGTTGTTTGACACCGGCTTGCCGCGCCCGAATTCCGGCAGGCCAGGTACTCTTGATGTAGGCGATGACCGCCCCGATCTGATCGTCTGACAGCCTGCCATCGAACGCCAGCATATCGCTCTGGTAGCCGGCCGGGGCGTAGGGCTTGAGGCCGTGTTTGGTTATGCCGAACAGATCGGCATCGGTGTGGTGCCATGTGTGCCCCGTTTGATCGTGAGGCGGCGCGGGCAGCCGCCCGTTGGCCAGCCGCATCCGCCAGTTCGGTTGCCCTTCGAGTTTGGCGCCATGACAGCTTGCGCATTTGGCGCCGTACACGGACTTCCCGGTTGCCACTTGCTCGGCGTCGGTTGAGTCGATCCGCGGAACACGGTCAAGCGGTACTTGTCCGAATG
The DNA here is from genome assembly GCA_031367505.1 of Hyphomicrobiaceae bacterium. GTDB lineage: Bacteria > Pseudomonadota > Alphaproteobacteria > Rhizobiales > Hyphomicrobiaceae > JAKFWF01. Next base: position 2,532 of record JANLPY010000679.1, read on the forward strand.
CAGACGGCAGGAACGTCGTGGCGGCGGCCAACACAAGCATTGGCAAAATCTGACGCGTCAGGATCTTATGTGCCAGCTCACTCCCCATGCTGATCACTTGGCGCCGAAGGGGTGCCAGCTATGCCCAGCGTCGCTGCTGGCCAACAGCGAACTGTCGTCCGTTGCCGCATACATGCGCTCCGAGTTCGTCGGATCGACCGCCAAATGCAGCAGCGCGTGATCGCCAAAGTCGTTGCTCAGTACACTCCAATTGCCTGGCGACCCTTCGGCTGCCCGTTGAAGGCCTTTTCCGACAACAAACGCAAAAACACTGTCTCCAGAGCCGACGCTGACCGTGCTCACCGCTTGGCCCGCAAATCCTGCCGGCGACCACGATTTGCCGGCATCGTTGCTTATCTGTAGTCCGGACTGAGTTGCTGCATACACCCGATCTGGGCTCGCGCGCGAAGCGGCCAGGGCGATCAAGCCGTCAGGGCTTGGACCGGCCATCGACCAGTTTTGGCCTCCATCGCGGCTGACCTGGATGCCCCGGAATGAGCCGTATACCACGTTGCCGTCGGCGGGACTCACATCCAACTGATGGAAGTCGACCGGTCCGCCAAGGCCGAGCGAAACTTGTTTCCAACTGATTCCACCGTCGTCGGATCTTAAGAAGCCCATGTTTCCACCACCCGAAGGGTGACCACTGGCAAACAAGATCGACTTATTCGTCGGATGCGGCGTGAATCCCATAAAATCCTGAACGGGCGAGACGCGCGTCGCCACGCCATCCTTGTTCACGATGTAGAAGCCGTGATGGGTGGCGAGCAATAGCCGGCTCGGATCGGCACGATCGACCGCCAGTCCGTGATAGTGCGTCTGCTGTTTGAGATCGCTCAACAACACTGGTTTGTTGCTAGCTCCGGACAGCAGGGTCACCCCGCCCAGCACCACGATGACGGCAGCCCCCGCCAGCAACATGCCTCGCGACATACCAAAAAATGACGTTGAACGTGTGCTGCCTTTCGTCGACGGGCGTTTGGGTATCTTCATGGTAACTTTCTTTCCGATAGTCTTAGTGGTTTTCTAGTTGTCGGCACGCGAACCAGAAGTAAGCGGATAGGTTTGACGCTAGCGGCGCTAATACCTTGCTGCACCTCCGCGCCGGTCCTGTGGTGACGCCTTCAAGGAGAATGGCGGCCAGGCCAAATGGCAAAACGACTCTATCGCTGACCGCCATCCCGAGTCCGTCAATCGCGAGGGCGCGTAAGCAATAGATCGTTGCCCTGGTCCTGCGGCGCTAGGTTGCTACCGGACGTATCCTGGGGCTTGCTGCAAGAAGCCTTGCTGCCGCCCATCGCACACACTCCGATCGCGCACATCGCGGCGCAGGGCAGAACGGAAATGATAATCGGGGCCGCCCCCACAGCAACGAGCCATCTCCAGTCGAGAAACACACCTGCGGCCACCGCCGCGACAAGGAGTATTGTCAATCCGCGCCAGCCAAGCCGTCTGGTGAAAATGCGGTACACGGATTCACTGTACGCTCTGGCCGCCGAAGGCGCGCTTGGAACCAGCGCACGTTGCGATTCGGAATTTTCTATGGTCATGATTTCATTTCCTTTCGTGTTTGATACGAGTGTTCGGTAGCCCAGTTCTAAAGTGACACATACTCGATACTCTTGTTGTATGTTTCAAAATCACACTGTGCACTAGGATGTAACGTTACATTCACGGATTGGAAGTCCCTTTTGCTCCATCGGACGACTCCGCTTTCACCCGCGCGGCGATGAACGCGACCATTTTCTGATCGTCCCATTCCGCAGGGCCGATATATCGCCCGATTTCAGCGCCGGCGCGGTTTAAGAGCAGCGTGGTCGGAAGACCAAATGTCCCAAGTGTTCCGGTCGCCCGGACCGTTGGATCGTTATACGCTGCCAGGTTGACGATCCCGATGCTGGCGTAGAACTTGCGGACCGCGTCCATGCCAGTGTGGTCGACCGAAAGCGCGACCACCTCGAATCCCGGCCCACCCAGCTGGTGTTGCAGGCGATCGAGCGTCGGCATCTCCTTGCGGCACGGCCCGCACCATGTCGCCCAAAGGTTGAGCAGCACGACTTTGCCGGTGAAAGCCGACAGATTCCGCTGCGCGCCCGATGCATCCTCGAACGTTACCTGCGGCACGTTTCGAGGGCTGTCATGAATGATGAACCCTTCCGGCACGCCTTGGGCGAGGGTCGGCACAATTGTCAAAACTAACAGTGCGAAGGCTATCGCACATTGTTTTGCGTACTGTGGATATTCGGTCAAAAAAAGGCACTCCATTCAGCGTTTCAACTTGGCGATAAGTGGCAGTATCGTTTTATCGATGGTGTCCTGATCCAGCGGGCCGATCTGTTTGAATGCGATACGTCCGCCACGATCGATGACGAAGGTTTCAGGGGCGCCGTAGACGCCGAAGTCGATGGCGACGCGACCGATTCGATCCGCTCCCGTGCGCGTATACGGATCGCCCAGCTTGTCGAGCCAGGCTGCGGCATCGTCGGGAAGATCCTTGTAGTTTAGGCCGTGGATCGGCACGGCCTTGTCGGCTGCGAGTTTCAATAAAAGTGGATGCTCCGCCCGGCAGGCGACACACCAGGACGCGAACACATTGACGAGCGATACCTGTCCAACGAGGTCTGTGTTGGACAGCCCAAGACTGCGGCCCTTGACCGGCGCCAGTTCAAAAACCGGCACAGGTTTACCGATCAGCACCGAAGGGACTTCGGACGGTCGAAGAGTCAGCCCGAGACCGAGCAACACCGCGATAACCCCAAACGCCGCAATGGGCAGGAGCCGCGCCAGCCGGCTCCCTTGTCGCGCCTCAACCTGACCCGGCAGGGAGGTTTCGCCAGTCGTCGCGGGATTTTCCGTCTCAACCATTACCTCACTCGCTCGCGTAGACGACGGACTGGCCATTGCTGATCGCGTAGACCGTGTACGGGCCTGACTTGACGCCAGGCATCATGCCAGGACCGCCAGCAGGCATTCCCGGTATGGAAATCACCGTGTTTTCGGGTTTCTCGGACAGGAATCGCTTCACGATGTTGACCGGCACGTGACCGCCAATAACGCGACCGTTGATGAGAGACAAATGGCAACCTTCGAGTTCGGCCGGAATGCCATATTTCTCATTCAGCGCGCTCAGTTCGTTGGTCGGAACGACAGTCACGTCGAACCCATTGTCCCTGAGATATTGGGCATAGATTTCGCAGCAGTCGCATTGCGGGTTTTTATAGAGCGTCACCTTTTCGCGCGCCATGGCCGAACTCGAAGATGATACGAGTGCGATGATGAGGGAAAGGATAAATGCGGGAACTAACCGGTACATCAAGTAGGCCTCTTTGCTTGTGGGTTTCAGTTCGAAGACAGATACTTGTGAAATGCATCCGCCACATCGAAGTCATGTCACTCGAATGACACTCATCATGCCCCCCTCCTGATGAGCCAGAATATGGCAATGAAACATCCAGTCTCCGGGATTGTCGGCGACAAATGCAATGTCTGCTTTCTCCAGCGGCGGGATCAGCACCGTGTCGCGCCATTCGCGATATTTCGTCGGCTGACCGTTGCGAGTAAGCACACGGAAGGAGTGTCCATGCAGATGGATCGGGTGATGCCAGCGCGTTTGATTGTCGATGGCCAGGATGTAGGACCCGCCACGGGAAAGTGTGAGCGCTGGACCCATAAGATGACCGTGAGCCGCGACTCCGTTGATCGACCACATCGGTTGGCCGCTCATCATTCTCATCATGCCCGCCATGCCCATGCCGCCCTCCAGCGTCACGTCATGGCGCATGGCGCGTCTGAGGTCAGGTTCAGGGATCGGATTCGCAGGCAGCCGTGCGGGCGTGCCTCGGCCTGGGTCCTTTAGTGGCGATTCATTGGAGTATTTGAATTCGACCAGATTGTAGGCAAGATCGCTGTAGAAGGTGTCTGCTACGAGCGCAGCAGAGCCTGGAATGCCATTCATGTCGATAACGAGATCAATACGCATCGCTGGGCCGAGTACGATGCGACCGTCTTCGGCCGCATGCGGCTCCACTGGTTGCCCGTCATTGGCAATGATGATCGGGTTGTGGCCCTTGAATTCCAGGCCGAATATCCGGGCGGGCGCAGCATTGATCAGCCGCAACCGGATGCGCTCGCCACTGCGAACCGAAAATGGCTCGGGAACCTGACCGTTGATCGTGACCGTGTTGCCAAAACGGCCGGACATGGCCGTTTCCATTGGGCTATTGAACCTCCCTGCGATCGTCGCGTCGGTGTTGAGCCTGAAATCGCCCAGAACCCAGACGATATCGCGATCTACCGGAATAGGTTGGGTCTCCTGCACGATGAACGCCGCAGCAAGTCCGCGGCCGATTTGCTCGGAACTGTGAGCATGCGGATGGTACCAATAGGTACCGGCGTCAGCGACATCGAACTCATAGACAAATTGACCGCCCGGCCCGATCGGCGCCTGCGTTACATCGGGCGCGCCATCCATTGCATTGGGGACACGCACACCATGCCAATGGATCGTCGTGTCTTGTGGCAGTCGGTTGTCAATCGAGACCCGGACGCGCTCGTTCTGGAGCAGACGGACTTCTGGGCCAGGGACTTGGCCATTGTAACACCAGACGGCGGTCTCCGCGCCTGACGGACCAAGGAGATGCGCGATACCTGGCCCTGCAATCAAGCGCTTCTCAATGGTCGCAGCGCCAAGTGCGGAGGGCCTGAGCGCGGCGCCGACAAGAGCGGCACTGCCCGCAATGAGCAGTGAGCGCCGGGACATTTTGTTCTTTCCTGACATCAACTTCTCCAGCTACCCCCGACTACAAGGCCGCTCCAGTTACCCAGCTTCTGAAAGCCAGATAGTCTTCGTGCCGTCTTGGCAGCATTGATCGAACGACGACCGCAGCTTCTCCGGCCCTGTTCATGGAGCGCCGCCCCGATCGCGCCGGCTTGGGTCAAAGAGATATTTGCTCAAGCTGGCGATCGCAAAGAGCAGCGCGATTGGGATGAGAACAATCATGACAAGGCCAAATCCCATCATCAGCCCGCCACCCGGCCCACAACCCATCAGGTCTTGCAACATGGCGTAACTCTCCCCTCACGATCATCCATGAACAGCAAGGTGCAATGCTCGCCGACCGCGAGAACCAGCGCCCTGCACGGGCAATAAGTTTCAAGCGTTGAATGAGCGCACGGCAGTGGAAGCATCACCGTTGCGCAAGCCGCACACACAGCATCGCAACGACAGCCGACGTCGTGCGACGGGCTGTCTGCGGCTCCAGCTGGTAACTAAGCTTTTGGAGGTGGAGTGGCGGGCGCTATGTTGCGGGGAGTAAGAACCCGAAACAACGCCAATATCGGCACCGTCCGCGTGCTGCGACCGGGCAAACATTCGAAGTTCGATAGGATGGCCGAGGCCGTCACACACATTCCTGCGCAGGCCTGCGCAGACATCTTCATTTTTCCGCAGGAACCACCATCGCAGTCCATAGTTGAGGACAGTTGGCACGCCGCCTGGATTCCAGCCTCTGCTGACTGCATACGACCAAAGCCGAGCTGCGCACTGGCGATAAGGCCCAGAACGAGCAAAAGGCTAATGGCACGCCTGAAAGTGCAGTTGCGCATCCCGAAATTATGACAGCGCGCTACGTGAGGTGCAAGGCGATTTCGCGTGCCCTCCTGAACACATTTGCGTCACGACGCTTTGGCGCAGCCATTTGCCCGCAGGCCGTGTGCCATGTCGATTCGACTTAAACGGCAAGACGGAGACTTGATCAATGCAGCGATGGATTGCCGAAATTGACCTGCCGGCATATTTTACCCCTAGAGCGCCACTCGGCAACGCACTATCTGGCCGTTGTCATTCATTGCTGACTTGGCGCGTCACCCCATAATTGAAGGCAACGTCCTGGTTCCACCCTGGTTTGCCTTCGGGGTCCCCCCTTTCCCCGCGATACCCCATTCACATTTCGCTGCTCGTGTTCACACACTGATCCTGTCGCCGCCAACCAAGTCCGATGGAACAGGATCGATCTGATGTACGCGTATTTCCAAAATGCTGTTCGCTGTCACTGTGTCGCCGCTAGGCTTTCGACACGTTCGGGAGCATCCCGGTCATGAGCAAACGGCGGTATACGCTCTATCTGTCGCGAAGCTTGGCGCGCAAACTCGATGATACAGCACGCGAGCAGAACGGCGCCAAGTCTGCGCTGGTCGAAGAAGCTCTGCGCGTGAGTCTCAACCCCCAGCTGGTGCCAGGCATCGATGATGTCCTGGCGCGCCGGCTCGACGAACTCGGCACGCTGATCAAGACCATCGAACGCGATGTTTCAATCGCAACCGAAACCCTCTCCTTGTTCGTGCGCTACTTCCTGACGATCACGCCGCCGCTGCCATCTGACGATCAGGAATCGGCGCGCCTGCTAGGGAAAGAGCGCTTCCAGGTCTTTGTCGCCCAGGTCGGCCGGCAACTCGCAGGGAGCCAGAGACTCGTGTCCGAGGTTCTGGAAATCGTCATCGCGCAGCAACCAGATCTATTGGCGTCGGCGGGCATCGATTCGCCTTTGCGCACGGCCCCGACTAATTCGCCGAAACTGCCAACCCAACCCAACGGACATGAACCAGAGGAGCAAGACAGCTATGACTGAGCTATTTCACGCGGTCGCTGCCGAAGAGGCCAACAGCCGTCGCCGGCAGATGCTGCGCACTGCCTTTGGCCCAACCATCGCCGCTGCCCTTGCCGATCCGACGGTGCTGGAGGTGATGCTCAATCCAGACGGGCGGCTCTGGATCGATCGGACGACCGAGGGCCGCAAAGATACCGGCGAGCGCATCCTGGCAGCGGAGGCCGAGCGGATCATCCGGCTGGTGGCCGCCCATATGCGCCGCGAGGTCAATGATGCGGCTCCAATCGTGTCCGCGGAGTTGCCAGAGTCGGGCGAGCGCTTCGAGGGCGTCATGCCGCCAGTCGCCCCGGCGCCATGCTTCTCAATCCGCAAACCTGCCGAGGTACTTTACAAGCTTGTTGATTTCGTCGCCGCCGGTATCATGACGCCAATCCAGTGCGACGTGCTCGCCACAGCCGTCCGTGAACGCAAGAATATCCTGGTTGCCGGTGGGACATCGACGGGCAAGACTACTTTGGTTAACGCGCTGCTGGCCGAAGTCGCAAAGCTCGACGAGCGCGTGGTCATCCTGGAGGACACGCGAGAACTGCGCTGCGCCGCCGAAGATACCCTGTCACTTCGCACCAAACCAGGTGTCGCCGATCTGGCCGATCTGGTTCGATCGACACTCCGGCTACGTCCTGATCGGATCATCGTCGGCGAGGTTCGAGGCCCCGAAGCACTCGATATGTTGAAGGCCTGGAACACCGGCCATCCCGGCGGCATCTCAACGTTGCACGCAAGTTCGCCGGTGCTCGCACTTTAT
>JANLPY010000736.1:0-18476 GCA_031367505.1 Hyphomicrobiaceae bacterium
GCCACGCCAGGGGGGATGGACGAGGCAATCGCGGGCGTCACCACGAAGCGGTCTTGGGGGGCTTCTCAACTTGGGGCGGCCGAAAGGTCTCGTGTGCACGTCCACCAGCGGCCAAGACTGGCCGAGGAGGCCCAGCCCTCTTGCGTACCTTTGGCGTACCTTTTGGCCCAGAACGCTCGGTCGTCGAGGCTGCAAGATTGAATTTTTGTTGAGGTTTTTCAGTGGTTTAGTTTGGTTGCGGGGGCTGGATTTGAACCAACGACCTTCAGGTTATGAGCCTGACGAGCTACCGGGCTGCTCCACCCCGCGTCACCATGAACGAGCCAAATTCCTTAGGCGAACGAAACGCCCGATGGATTCCAGCTTCGTCAGATATTGCGACATCGGACCTGAAGGGTCACGTTCGATGCTGCATTGCGGTCGTATAACACACTTTCGACGCTTGTAAACCCAGCTATTACGACTTGGCGACGAGTATCCGCATCGAAGTGCCTTTTGAAAGAAAAGCCGTGGTGGGCGGCTCGTTACGGCAGGCATTTTCCAAGCGTCAATGGCAGTGTCCGCGTTGAGGCCGTGTCAGCGCTGGGTGTCAGCAAGCAGTCATCAATCGTAGGCTTTAAACTGTCGAATGCGGATTAAAACGCTAGATACAACTTTAACTGTGACCTGCTTCGAGGGTGACGTCTAAAGCTCCCGAAACTCAATTCTCAAGGCTCAGTTAGGCAGTGGCGAGCCGCTGGCTTGGCTGCGCATTCACCCGCTTGCACTCGGAAAATCCGTTGGACCATTGAGCGGTTTCGTGATTTGCACTTTGAAATAGCGGACTTGCGGGTCAAAAGGGCTGATTGCCGGCAGATCTTGCGGCCGAAAAGCGGCCGGTTCTGAGTGTAGTCACGTTGCGCCCGTGACTTATCCACGGTTATGCGCTGGCGATTATACTGGTTCGACGGAATGCCTGCAAAGGCAGCGCTGCAAGTTCTATGCCGATGCCGCCCACGCGGAAGCGGATTTCTAAGGTGTTCGACGAAGAGGAAAGTCCGATGTGTCAGCCAAGCAAATGGTGGTGGGGGCTCGTGCCACTCGCGATGCTGTGGATTGGTGCGTCCGCGTTCATGACGCCACTGATCGAGAGCGAGCTCTCGCACCGGGCCCGAAGCGCCTTGGTACAGAACGGGCCGGTACCATCCTCGGTGAAATTGGCGATCGAGGGGCGCGATGTCGTGCTCGAAGGCTCCGCTGCGTCAGAACAGCAACGTCACAACCTGGTGCTTGGCGCGCTCGAAATTGAAGGCGTGCGGCTTGTCGTCAATAACCTCAAAGCGATACCGGAAACGAAACCTGTCGTTTGGCAGGCCATGCGTGAGGCAAAGACATTGACGATGTCGGGGCAGGTTGCAGGCGGCCGGGCACGGCAAGAGATCATCGCTGCTGCGAAAAAGGCTATGCCGTCGCTTGTGGTGCACGATCAGATGATCGACGCGCCGGAAGCGTCACGCGTTACTCTTGCAACGACGGTAATTGCTCTCGGGCAACTGGCAAAGCTAAAAACGGGTTCAGTCGTTCTGGCCGGCAACGTGCTGTCGATCAAGGGCGCAGCGATTGATGAGGCGACCGCAGTTGCCGTCACGGTAGCAGCGGCCCAGCTGCAGCCACCGGTGCAGGTGGGAGCCATCGAGGTTAGTGGCCCGGTAACGCCAGTAAAGCTGGCGACGACGCAGCAGTTATCCGCAGCGCGGACAATCGCGAAGGCAAAGCCCTACGTCTGGACCGCGACGAAAGCCGGCGATGTCGTCAATCTAACCGGATCGGCACCGTCGGATGCGAGCCGATCGCTAGTGATCGCCAATGCGAAGGGAGAATCCGGCAAGGTCCGTGTCATCGATCAATTGAAAATTGCCGACGGGCTGCCGGCAAGTGTGGACTACGCGCAAGCAACGGCATTTGCGGCAAAGCAGCTCGCGAATTTGCGTAGCGGTTCGGTGACGATTAGCGACGGCGCATTGGCGATTGAAGGCGAAGCGGTCGATGCGCCAGCTTTCCAGTCCCTGCCGGCGGCAGTCGCCGGGGACTTACCAGGCGGACTGAAACTGGATCGGTTGTCCATCGTCCCGCCGCGGGTCGCAAATTACAAATGGTCGGCGCGACGCGAGGGCAAGACGCTGACGTTGAGTGGCTACTATCCCGATGAGGCGACGCGTCAGGCGATGTTGATCGCCATAACGCAGCGCTTTGCCGATTTCACGATAAAGGACAGTACCGCGATTGCGTCGGGGGCACCGGCCGGATTCGCGCCAGCGATGGGGATGGGGCTGGATCAGTTGGCCAGGCTCGAATCGGGCGAGGCCTTGATTGTGGGACGGCGGTTCACACTCAGCGGTGTCGCTGCCTCAGCGAAGGTCGCCGCCGAGGCGAAGGTGGCTCTTGGCAAGCTTGTCGGCGGCATGCCGGCTGAAGCCAAGTTGACGGTTGCTGCGCCGAGCCCACCGGCTCCCACGCCGGCGACGGCGAAACCTGCGCCTTTGTCATCCAACGTGCCGCCTGCCGCACTATCGTCGCCAACCTCGGCGATGACCATGCCGCCGGCTGCGAACGCACCGGCGACAACGGCTGGATCAGCAATTCCGGCTGCGACGTTGGGCGGATCAAGCGTCCCGCCACTCACCACAGCGCTGTCAACGGAGGCTTGTTCGGCTGAGTTGGCGGCCGCGGCAAAAACCGGAACAATCGCGTTCGCCTCATCGAAAGCTTTGGTTCTGACGGCATCGGATGGCCTGATCGGCCGGGTGGTCAAGGCGATGAAGCGATGCCCGGCAGTCAAGATCGAAATTGCAGGTCATACTGATCGTACTGGTTCAGTGGGTTTCAACGAGACGCTGTCAAAGGCCAGAGCGGAAGTGATCCGTAAGTTGCTCGTTCGGCGCGGTGTTGATGCGGCGCGGGTCACGGCCATCGGATACGGTGCCGCACGGCCGGTCGCCGACAACGAGACGCCTGCGGGTAAAGCCCGCAACCGGCGTATTGAATTCGCTATGGCCCAGTAAGTATCGAGACTATTGAAGGTCTGCCCGCATGATTTTCCTAATCGAGATGTTTTGGTTGCCGCTGTTATTGGCAGCTTGCCTGGGTGTGGCGATCGGTTGGGTAACGTGCCGCAACGATAGCGTGCGAGGGGCACTCAATTGGCCATTGGTCGCGCTCGTTATTTTCTTTGCCGGCCTAGTTGCTGCCTCGCAATTTGGCCTGCCGGGCCGGCCCGGTCTGTGGCTTGAAACGGCACTATCGATGTTCGCTGCCTATATTGCTGGCTGCTGTGTTGGGTGCATGGGGAAACGATTGCTGGCTCAGAGATCCGTGCCGGCGAGTGCGGCGACAAACACTCCGATCAACGCATTGGCGGGAGCCACGGAAAGGCTGGATCACGCCGATGGCGTCGCGGCGCAGCCCGCTGAAACGACGCTTGGCGTCGTGACCGCTTCTACCGGTGCCACCGGCGCGCCGCACACGACTTCCGGCGCAGTTGGCTCACGTGCACCTGTCGTTGGCGCGACGCCAACGCTGCTCACAGCCCCGCGCAATGGCCAGAAGGACGACTTGAGTTTGATTTGGGGGGTAGCGGAAAAACTCGAACTTCGAATGAACCGGATGGGCATCTGGCATTTCGATCAGATCGCCAATTGGTCGCCCGATCACGTCAAGTGGTTCGAGCATGAGGTCGAGGGGTTTCGCGGCCGTTTGGATCGCGACAAGTGGATCGAGCAGTGCAAGAAACTTGCAACTGGTTGGCGACCGGAAACGGCCGTCGGGCAGCGGTCAACGGGATTGGATTGATTGTGAGAATATAACGCCGCAATTACCTTGTGTCCCGGAACGGTACGCAGGGCTGCTGAAACTGAATACAATTTTATATAATCTAGTACGCAGTGTTTAATTCACCGTCGCTATATTTATTTCGAGTGCAAGCTTGCAGGTCGCAGCCGCACGCGATTTCGAGGATTCGACGAGATGATGCCGTATTCACGGGCGAAGCCGAGGAGAGGTCGTATTCCGATTTGACCACATTGAAGGCGACTGGCGCTCCCAAGTTGCGCAAGGTCGCGGTGTTGCTGTCGGACGGTGGCTACAACACATTGCGTGGTGGCAAAGACCTGGACCAACAAATGGTCTCCAACCATGCCAAGCAGTTGTGCGCGAACATGAAAGCCAAAGGCATCGAAGTATTTACCGTCGGATTCGCGTTCGATCAGCTGCCTCCCGGACAACGTGCGATCGCAACGGACACTCTCAAATCGTGCGGCAACGACGTGCGCCATTTCTACAAGACGCTGACGGTGGAGGATTTGAAAGTGGCTTTCCGCGACATCGCAGTGCAGATGAGTTCGCTATATCTGTCTAAGTGATCGAGCAGGCGTGATGCGTCATTGAATTGCACTGGCGGACACAACGCGTTAAATCACTCGCCATGCAAACGATGACGCAGAAGTTAGCCAACCCGACGCGTTTCATGGCACTGTCCGCTCGGGCGCTACCGTGGATCTCGGGCTTAGCGGCGATCACCATAACCCTCGGCCTGTACATGGCGTGGTTCGTGGCCCCGCCCGATTATCAGCACGGCCACACCGTCAAGATTATGTTTATCCACGTGCCGGCCGCATGGTTCGGCATGCTGGCCTATCTGGTCATCGCGATTTCGAGTTTCGGGCTGCTCGTTTTTCGCCATCCTCTGGCGGATGTATCGGCTAAGGCCGCTGCCCCGATCGGCGCCGCCTTTACGCTGGTCGCCTTGATCACCGGATCGCTGTGGGGCCGCCCTGGCTGGGGCACCTATTGGGTATGGGACGCGCGCATAACGTCTGTTCTTGTTTTGTTTTTTCTGTATTTAGGATTGATGGCTTTGCGCTCGTCGATCGAGGACGAGGCGCTGGCGGGAAAGCTGTCGGCCATCCTGGGTCTGGTCGGCGTGATTATGTTGCCGATTATCCGATTTTCGGTCGACTGGTTCGATACCCTGCATCAAAGGGCCAGTGTCGTTAAAATGTCGGGCCCGGCGATTCACTCGTCGATTTTGGTGCCGCTACTGGTGATGGCGACCGGCTTCTCGATCCTGTTCATGGCTATGCATCTCAAGGGGATGCGCAACGAAATTCTGCGGCGTCGCGCGGTTTCCCTCGAGCAGGCGGCGGTGAGGCGGGCTGCGTCGCGCGCCGAAGTAGGTTGAGGTGCCGACATGAACGATGATCTTTGGAAGTGGGCCGGCCACATCTATGCGTCATATGCGATTACCGCATTGGTACTCGCTGGACTTGTCGCCTGGCTGTTGTGGGATGGCCGCCGTCAGCAGCGCCGTCTCGATGCACTGGAAGCGCGCGGCATCCGCCGGCGGGCCGAAGAGACTTGAGCCGAATGCAAAAGCGTACAGAAAAGCCGGAACGCCCTGAGCCATTGCCGCGCCGATCCCGGTTGTACTTGTTGCCGGTATTGTTCTTTGCAGGCCTTGCAGCACTGTTTGGTTATGCCTTGCGTAACGCCGACCCATCGAAGCTGCCATCGGTGTTGATCGGCAAGCCGGCACCGCCGGTCGATCTGCCACCGCTTGCCGGGCTCGTGCGCGATGGCAAATCCATACCGGGTTTTGCCACCGGTGATTTGGCTCGCGGTGACGTCAGCGTCGTCAATTTCTGGGCGTCATGGTGCGTGCCCTGTGTGCAAGAACACCCCGTCCTCATCGACCTAAAAAGGCGCACTGGCGTGCGGTTGATCGGGGTCAATCACAAAGATCCAGAACCGGGTGGATCGCGCTTTCTCGCGCGCTTAGGCAATCCATTTGATGCCGTCGGAGTCGATGGCAATGGCCGGGCCGCGATCGACTGGGGCGTCTACGGCATGCCGGAGACCTTCGTCGTCGATGGCCGCGGCCGGGTCGCCTACAAACATGTCGGCCCCCTTACGCCTGAAATCGTAACACGGTTGATTGTGCCGGCAATCGATGCTGCCAAATCGAAACCGTGAGCGGAGCGCCTCTACGCCCCTGTTGCTGTGTCGAACAGTAATTTGATGTTCAAGGTGATGATGATGATGGCGACGATGGCGGCGAGAATAGTCAGCCATTTGGGCGCTACGAGGGCCCCCATTTTAGCGCGATCGGCCGTGAACATTATGAGCGGCACCACAGCGAACGGAAGTTGAAAACTCAAGACGACTTGGCTGAGGATCAACAGTTTTGCGGTCTCGCCCGAGCCATAAATTATCGTCACCACCGCTGCTGGCACAATGGCGACCATCCGCGTGACGAGCCGCCTGACCCATGGCTTGAGCCTGAAATCGATGAAGCCCTCCATCACCGCTTGTCCGGCGAGCGTCGCTGTCACCGTCGAGTTCAAGCCGCAGCACAGCAGTGCGAGCCCGAACAATGTGGGGGCAATCGAAGCGCCGAGCAGCGGCATCAACAGCGCGTGCGCGTCGCCGAGCTCAGTCACTGCGGTGTGGCCGGTCTTGTGGAAGGTGGCAGCCGCCAGGATCAGGATCGAGGCATTGATCAGCAAAGCGAACATGAGCGCGAGTGTCGAGTCGATCGTCGCATATTTGAGCGCCGACCGCTTTTCCTTCACGCTCTCGCCATATGCGCGCGTCTGCACGACGGCCGAGTGCAGATATAGATTATGCGGCATGACGGTCGCGCCAATGATGCCGAGCGCGATGAACAGCATGTCGGGGTTGGTTACGATCTGGGTGGTTGGCATGAAGCCGCTCAGCAGTGGCCCCCACTCGGGATTTGCCAGCGCAATCTGAACTCCAAAGCAGACCGTGATGACGAGCAGTAGGGCCATCACGAACGCTTCAATCCATCTGAAACCAAGGTTCTGCAAGGCGAGGATGAGGAATACGTCGAGCGCGGTGATGATGACACCGGCTTCAAGCGGTATTGCGAACAGCAAGTTGAGGCCGATCGCGGTGCCGATCACTTCGGCTAAATCGGTCGCGCAGATCGCGAGTTCGGCAAGCAGCCATAATGCCCATACGACCGGTTTTGGATACGAATCGCGGCAGGCTTGCGCCAAATCACGTCCTGAGGCGATGCCAAGCCGGGCGCACAGGGCCTGCAGGATGATCGCCATGAAGTTTGATAACAGCGCGACGAATAGAAGCGCGTAGCCGAATTTCGATCCACCGGCGAGCGACGTCGCCCAATTGCCGGGGTCCATGTAGCCGACAGCCACGAGGTAACCGGGGCCGACAAATGCGAGTAACCGCTGCCAGCCGGTGCCAGTCGCTGGCACTCGAATGCTACGGAAGACTTCTTCAAGCGGCGGATTTTCCGACGTCTTGCGCCAGCCTCGCGAGGCAAGAACTCCAACTGCTGGATCACTCATAGGCTGATCGCTCCGTCTGACATCGCCCAAGGTTCGCTTCGGCAATCGCCTTTCGAGCCCTTTGACAGCGAGGAATTGGAGCCTAGTTGCAAATGATTGTCAATTGAAACTACGCGATTTCCACGTGTCATCGCGAAATCATGACAGCGGCAGCCGGCGAAAAACGCCAGGCCGGTCAGGATCATGAAACTTGTTATAGGGCCCATGATCGACGAACAGTTGGTGGCAGTGGGCGAGCGCTTTGGGGGATAGCGTCACGCCCAGCCCGGGCCCGGTCGGCACTGGGACGACATTGTTGCGCGGTTTGAATGGGCCTTCCTCGATGACGTCGATCGGCTGCATGCGAAACAGCGATTGGCTTGGCTCGCGGATCCATTGGCAGGCCGCCGCAATATGCAGGTAGGCGGCGCTGGCGATGCCGCTATCGCCTGAGTACAGCCAGAAATCGACGCCCATCTGTTCGCAGGCGCCAATGAACTTGATCGTGCGCCCAATGCCACCGTGCACATTTATATCGGTGCAGATGGCGTCCGGCACGCCCAGAGCAGCAAAACGTCGGAGATCGATATTGTGCATCGAGAACGGGATCGCTGTGTGCTGGCGAAGCAGTGCCAATTCCTCCGGCGTCGCCACCGGGTCTTCCCAATTGCGAATATTCAGCGGCTCGATCTCGCGGGCAATCTGGCGAGCCTGCGTCAGTGAATAGGCCATGTTGCTGTCGATACGCAGCATCGCTGTTGGTCCCAGTGCCTCGCGCAGTTGGCGCAGCATGCGGATGCTTATCGCAGGATCTGCCGTCGACACTTTACCTTCGAAGAACGTCGTGCCGTGCTCGTCGCGCTGGCGCAGGCAATAATCGATAACCGCCTCAGGCGTCGTCTCGCCGCCGGTCTTGCCAACGGTCTCACGAAAGCCGAAGTAGTCGGTGAAGGGAATATCGGTTCGCACCGCCCCGCCAAGGAGCATGTGCAATGGCTGTCCCCAGGCCTTGCCGCGAATGTCCCAAAGAGCCATTTCGATCGCTCCAAACGCACGGATCGAAGCGAAGTCGATCGAGGTCGAAACGCCCCGCCAACTCGGCAGGCAGAGTCGTTCGGCTCGGGCGATGTCGATCGGGTCACGGCCGGTCAGCCTGGGTGCGAACGCTGATAAAATCATCGCCGCGTTGGTGTGCGACGGCCCTTCGCCCAGGCCAACAATACCGGCGTCCGTTTCCACTTCGACAATGGTCTTCGAGAAACCGGCGAGCGATCCGTAGGACCACAAGTACGGCGCTTCCAGTGGGATATTGACCGGGGTCGCCCGGATGGCAGTGATTTTCATGAGGCGAGGCCGTGGTTGGAAGTTCCAAGTCGTTGGACGATGATCCTAACCCGGTGCTGCGGTAGCTGTCAGTCCTTGCAAACGACTGTCAGTGTTTTCGCCGGCGGCACCTTGGCGTCGATCCGCCCGAACACCTTCATGAAGGCATTGATGACTTTTTGCTGCTCGCCCTCGGGATTGAGCGCCACCGTTGCCTGACAGATCATGGCCGGCGTTGCAGCAACGGCAACAGGGCGATCGGATGCGTAGTCGAATCCGCTGAAGAACGTCGGGTCGTAAATATCGATCTCAAGGTTGCGGCCGGTTATGGCAACTGGAGGCGTGACCGTCGCCATGAATTCCAGTTGCAGGCCATCGCCGTGTCTTGTCACCTGCGCGGCGCTGGGTGGCGCGAGAGCTAACTTCTGCTTGCCGATGCGTGCGGTCGTGAACAGTTTTTGCTCACGCAGGGTTTTGACGCTGAGGTCGAGCCACGCTTTCAGCTCGGCATCGGATAAGGCGCCGTCTTTGTCTGTATCGAACTGCTCGAGGAGCGAATCTCGATAGGCCTTATCGAAGCGCCAGATGTAGCGCAGGCCGGTGAAGGACCCGGCTTCGATGATGACCGTTGCGTCGACGATCACCCAGACGTGCGGGTGGGCAACCGAGGTCGACGCAATTGCGCAGGCGAAGACGGCGGCCGTGACAAGTCGCTGGAGCCAGCCGGTTGTCCGGCGAACCGGCGCGTTGACGCTTAGCGCCACCAACATGCTTTGGATGATTGCGAACATGGGCGCAGCGATGCCGTCTGAACGCGCCCAGGGCAAGCGCCGGCTCAACTGCTTGGTTAATTGCCGCATTCGGCGACGTCGCAGTGCCGCATCGGTACAGCATTGCCAATGCCGCTACTTTCCCGCTCGCCCGGACCTGGGTTATGGTATACGCGACGCGCCGCCGTCGGGCATCGCGTGATCGGCTCCGTAGCTCAGCTGGATAGAGCACTCGCCTTCTAAGCAGGCGCTCGATATGGGGAAACGGCAGTAATTAGAATGAGTTAGTTTATTGTAGTCTTGTCGAAAACCGTGTAGCGAACCGTAAGAATGGCCCCGTAGCTCAGCTGGATAGAGCATCGGTTTTCTAAACCGATTGTCGCAGGTTCGAGCCCTGCCGGGGTCGCCAACAGCTCAAGCAAGGTGTGTGATATAATCAAAAAATTGATTCTTAGCCTGCGTGTGAGCGGGCGACATCAGTCGTGGTCGTCGTCGAGCCCGAGGCGTAGTTTCAATCCGCGCCCGCGTGTGAGCGGGCGACAGCGGCCTTCCGCCGTTGCCCGGCAAAGACGGTGTTTCAATCCGCGCCCGCGTGTGAGCGGGCGACTCTAACGGGTACGGCCTCAACCGCCTATCCGCAGTTTCAATCCGCGCCCGCGTGTGAGCGGGCGACTAAAAGGGGGGGAGCTATGAGCACACTTTGCGATGTTTCAATCCGCGCCCGCGTGTGAGCGGGCGACAACCGTATCGCTCCGTGTGATGCCGCCCAAGGTCGTTTCAATCCGCGCCCGCGTGTGAGCGGGCGACCCGCTTGCGCCGCATCACTCATGCAACGTCACGACGTTTCAATCCGCGCCCGCGTGTGAGCGGGCGACATTACCTGCTCCGGCAACGGCGCCAGGTCTTCGAGGTTTCAATCCGCGCCCGCGTGTGAGCGGGCGACGCGGTTGGCGGGCTGAACATCACGGCGGCCGCAACGGTTTCAATCCGCGCCAGCGGTGCGATGCTCATTGCCAAGACCGAGGGCGGAAAGCTCACTCTCACCGACAAAAACGGTGGCGTTGCCACCGTGACGATCGCGGATGTAACTCAGTCGAAAGGCGTGATCCACGTCATCGACCATGTGCTACTCCCGAAGTAAACGCGATTGCTGCTCGCAGATCATCATGACTAAAGCGAGCAGCCTACTTGAAATACAAGCGGAGCGTCGGACGATCGAGCAATCCAGATTGCAGGGACGACCTTCCCCAAATTCAGGCAGGTACCCGCCAACCTAACAGCTTGCAATAAATATGCCTGGCTACAATTTGGCGACATCGATCAGTGCAAATCCATCGTCCCTGCTCGTCAACGTTTCTGTCATTATGACTGATGGCATGAGCCCAATGCTGGTGGGGGAGAAGAGAATAGCGGCACGTTGTCGCCGAGCCTGCTTAATCCGGCGCAGCCTGCGGCGGGTTCATTATGTAGACCAATCCCTGCTTCGGTCCGACGATGCCAAAGACGGTTTTGCCGACGCTGGTTTCGATCACGCGTGTTTCAGAATTTGAATACTGTTGGGCGCGATCGATGCAGACGATGTCATCGTAATCACAAATGGCCAGGAGGCCTTCCCGTTTTATGCGCTCCCGCGTGATCCACGGCGCGTGACTGAAATCAAAGTGTGTGAACTCCACCGGGTGATCAGGGCCATAGAACACTTGCGCCAGCGAGTTCTGCTCGGAGCCGGTGACGATCTTCAGAGGATGCGGGAATACCTTGTGCCATTCCCGCGCGGCGTCGCGGGCGGCTTCGGGCGTGATCTCCGACGTCCCCTTCAACTGGATGGCGAAAGTGGTGTAGGCCGCGATCGGTGCCACGATAACTGCGCCGATCATGAAAATCAAAACCGAACGGACGACGCCTCGCACCGACTGCGCCGTGATTGCCGGCTCAAAAGTGATGAGCATCATCAACGGCGCCATGAAGAACACCGGGATCAGGAAGTCGAGCAGCACTTTGACATAGCCGATGATGCCAAGCGCCAATGTCAGCACAAGCGGGCCAAGCGTGAGCACCAACAGCCATCGCCGTTCGGGTGCCAGCATTTTGTGCCACGCGTCTCCACGCAGTGCGGGGCGCCGCCATCCGAGTGCCGACACGAAGATCGCCGCCGCCAGCAAGTTGAGAGCGATGCCCATAAGACCAGCCCCGAGTGCCTTATAGCAATTGTAGGCCCAGCCCTGACCGGTTTTGGTAAGCGCGTATTTGACGGTCGGATAATCATTGGTCACGGCCCACCAGATGTGCGGGCCGAATACCAGTGCAGCCAGAATTACGGCAACGTAGGGAGCCGGCGAAGTATAGTAGCGTCGCACGTCTGGATGCAGCAGGCTCGCCACGAGGCACGTCGCCAGCAAGAGAACGGAGTAGTATTTCGACAGCAGGCAGGCCCCCGCCAACGCTCCGAACAGCGCGCCCCACGCCACCGTTCGCCGCTCAAGCGATCGGACGAAGGCGTAGGTCGTCCACGGCCACAAGGACAACAGCACCGTATTCGCGTTGAAGTTCGAAGCCATGTAGTTGTAGTAGGGCATGAATGCCAGTAGCAGGACGGACAATAGCTGCGCCTCGCGCTTTACGAACCGTCCCGCCAGCCACCAGACGCCCATGAATCCGATGCCGACGTTGACGGCCGACAACAGATAAAAGGCCCAGTCTGCCCTGGGAAAAAATTGGAACCAGGCGCCAACGATCCACGCGTAAAACGGCGGGTGCTTGTAATAGCCGAGCTGCCAGTGCTGAGCCCAAGAATAGGCCTCTAACATGTCGTCCCACAGCACGCCCGGCCAGCGCATAACGTCCGACGCAATCGTCCACACGATTGTGTGCACGATGATCAGAACCACCGCCACGACAACCGGGCGCCTTGTGCCCGGCACTGGGTTGACGGTGCTCATTGATTTAACTCGCGAACTGTCGAATGCAGGTAGATACGTAGCAAAATGAAAGAGGTCAAAACTTACCGTAATGCCGGGTATGCACATATTGGGGCAGAACTGCGCCACCGACGTCGGTGCTCCGGCTCAACCACACCAGTCACCGACCCGGTCCGGGCCGGTCCAGATCAGCCAGTGCCTGCCATCGCTGCTCGTAATGCCGCAGCCAAAGGCCGACGCCAAAGAAAACGGCTGCGGCACAGCCGATGAGGATGGGACCGGCCTTACCGTGAACTTCAACAACAACTTTGCCAAAGGCGTAGCCACCGAAGGCAAAGACGGCGGCCCAGATGATTCCACCGGCGGCGTTGGCAAAGAGGAAGAGGCGCCTGTCCATGCGGTTCATACCGGCCAAGAACGCCGCAAGGATGCGGAGCAGCGCGATAAAGCGGCCAAAAAATACGATAGCGGCGCCGTAGCGCTTGAACAGATATTGACCGAGCCGAACACGCGGTTCGGTGACCCCAATGTGCCGACCGTAGCGTTGCAGCAAAGGATCGCCGTAGTGGCTGCCGAGCCAATAGCCGAGATTGTCGCCGACGATGGCGCCAATCGCGGCGGCGGTCGCGACGAGGTAGATGTCGAGACCTGAGTTGGTAGCTGCGTAGATGGCTGCCAAGACCAGAATGGTCTCACCCGGTACAGGGATCCCCATACTTTCAATGGCGATTGAAACCGCCACTGCGAAATAACCGTAGTCGGCGACAAGTTGATTCAGCCAGACGGGAGGGATCACGCGGGATTACGCTCTGTTTTGTCTACGCACAGGCGAAGGCTAGCACGGGCGTTGGTCTAGATACAGGTGCGGCGCGTTGTGATCGATTTGCTCGCTGCCGCCAAAGCGTCCCACCACATCTGTGTCCGCCAGCCGTTCAGCGCGGGGTACGGGGTGCCGCAATGGGCCCCGACGCGGTCGTCTTATCTGGATCGAGCGAGAGCCAGACCTCGGGATCAACGTAGGATTGCCGCATTATATACTTGTAAGGGGTCTGGTTCCAAAGTTTGAGATCGTTGACCTTATTGTCGAGAATATAGTCGCCGCCCTCGGTTCGCGCCGTGAGAACCGCATGCCCCTCACCTCGCTCGTCGAGGACGACTGTCATGAGTAGCGAACCAATTGGCCAGCCCTCCGTGATCAGGATCTGGCGCTTCAGCAGCGCGTAATCTTCGCAGTCGCCCTTGTTTGTTGGGATGGTCCAGTAGTCTTCGACACCGTAGAGTTCCATGTCCGTTACCGGCTCAATCTCCCAATTGACATTGCGATTGACCCGATCGAGTTCAGCTAGCTGCGCTGCGGATGCGACAACGCGAGACTGCTTTTCCGTGCCGGCCTTACACTCCTCTGGCATTCGGACACAAAATTCGATGTAGGCGTATGGAGGTGGGGTCCGGCCAAAGGACCGCATATAAGGGGAGTTCACATCTTGAAAGGGGTTGTCGCTCAAGGCCGCCGCGGCGCCGCCGCAGGCAACGATGAGAACACCAATAACTGTTGGCAGCCAACGGAACATGAACGTTACGCCCGACGGAACGCGATGACGGAAAGCATTCGCCTTTGGCGAACGCAGCTACCAAGATGATGCATGATCACTAAAAAACAGTTCCCCGCTGTGCCTTTTCGGCAGGTCGGGTGCTGGGCGATGATTGACCACCACTTGCGCTTGACTACAGATTATCGGCACCTGCTAGTGACAGAACCGGTTTACCGACTTATGCACGCCCACGCGCGCCGGTTCGTTGTCAGGACTGGGGTTTTTTCACTAGCAGTTGCGCGTCGGCGGGCGGGAACACTTATGGCACGATTGTTGATGAAGGTCGGTCTGCTTGCGATCTTTGTCGTGGCAGGCTGCACGCACGGCGGGTTCGGTAGTGCGTCAAACCATTTCGTGATGTTCAAGGTACCCGAGCCGAAGGGCAACACGGTGTATGTGTGTCATGCCTATGGCTGCCAGATGCGCACGCGATTTCGTTTTACCGATCAAGACATCACTGAATTGGCCGCCATTATGAAGAAATGGCGAACCAGCGCCGACACAGCCGAAGACGAACGCCGCGGTGTTGCGTATGCCATCGGTTGGATCGAGACCCGAGTCGGGGACGTGCCCGAAATCGGCACCAAAGACGACCGACCGGGAATGGATTTCGCCGGATCGGGCGATCCTACCCAACAGGATTGTGTCGACGAATCCACAAACACGACAAGCTACATGACGGTTCTGCAGTTCAACGGCTTGTTGCGGCATCACACGGTCGGTGTGCCGTTTGCGAAAGAAAACTACCTGCGCGGCATTGCCGGATGGACTCACTGGACCGCCGTTCTGGTGGAAAACACGAACCAGCAGCATTGGGCAGTCGACAGCTGGATCTATGCAAATGGTGAAAATCCAGCGGTCGTGAAGGTGGAGGAATGGTACATGTCGACATTGAGTGATCTGCCTAAGGCAACGCGTTAGTGCCTATACGCAAGCGTGATGGGGCCTAAGCTTCATTTTTGTATTTATTGTCAGCACATTGCCACCACTAAGCCTCGAAATCTCAGAACTTCTTTGTGAGCGTCAGCGATACCCCGTGGGCCTCGAACGCACGGTTGTCGATGTTCGATTGATTGTGAGTAAAGTTATAGCGCAAGCTCGGGGTCATACCGTAGGCTTCCCAGATGCGACTGCTGAGCTGCACGCTGAGATCAAGGCGATGGTCGCGGCGCTGTAAATTCGCCAGGCTATCCAAGCCGTCGTAATCGCGCCATGTGTAGAGAAACTGGCCATAGACACTGAGATTGTCGACGATATCGTGGCCGAACCCCAGGCCGATAGAGCGTCCCCAGTAGCCCAGATCCGCTTCGTGCGTGTGCTGGCGCTCGATGCCGGTCAACAGGCGCGCGAAACTTTGGCCGGAGAAGGCATGGTCGATGTTTGCTTGCAGTCCGCAGGTCCATCCGTCCCTGTCGCTTGTAGGCGCGTTCACTGTCACGGCGCACGGTGCCGAGACGCCGATCCGTTCTTGATCTGTAAACTTAAAGAATGATGCGAGGCGCGCGCCGTAACTGAACGCATGGGTGCCGTCGCCGGTCCAGTGTTGCCCGACCGTTGCATAGAGACCCGTATGGCCCCAATCGAAGCGCAGACGCGGTCCTGCCTCGACGCTCAGTGCAACGTCGTCGAAGGTCGATTGCGTGTAGCCGATACTGACGGCCGAAGCGGCAAACATGAAGTCGAGATTGTCACGTACCGGCGCGCGCCAGCCGCCCAGGATGCCGGCGACGCCGCCGATGCCCGCACCCGGCTTAGTGGAAATCGTCTCATTGCTCTGATTGAGATTGGTCGAAGCCGAGAGCCCGGTGAACGCCGACAGGTTCCATGACCGGCTATCGTCGATGGTCGAGATATAGTGCCGGATTGCTTCCTTCTGCTCGCTGGACATCGTCGAACCAAGTAGAAATTCGAACTGCCGGCGAGCAGCCGTTTCCTGCTTCTGCTGCAGCAGGATCTGCGCCAAATCGAGGCGAGCACTGGTGAAATACGGGTCTTCGGCGACGAGAGTGTCAAGGGTAGAGGCGGCGTCAGTCAGCCGACCCTGCTCGCGAAGCAACTTGGCCCGCAACAGCCGCATTACTTTTCGGCCCGGCACCGTACTAGCCTCAACATGCGGCAGGATCCGCTCTGCCGCCTCAAGATTGCCGTTTCTGATCAACTGGCTCACCGCAGACAGGCGCTGCGGCTCGGTGAGTTGCGACCAACGCTTCTCGATGTCCTCCACGGCATAAGCCGCGCTTGTGAAGGTAGGAGATGTCCGCGCGTGGAGGTCCTGCCCTCCACAAAGCAGCAGGGTCATGAAGACGCCTAAGCGGATATCACAGCCACGGCGCCTGATTGCATTCCAGCAAACCATCCATGGCCCGCCAATCTGCATTGGGTGCGGTTGGCACATGTGCCAGTTACGCGCGGCGTGCTGTCAAGGCCGGCCGATGGTTTGATAATATTGATCGGCGTTGTAGTGATCAGTGTCGATATTGAGCAGGCGATTATCAAGATTGATTTTCTGGTTCAGAGTATTGATCGCGGCTTGATCGGATTTGATGGCACTATTGCGGGCGACGACGTCCGCTTGCAGCTTAGCATTGGTCGATCTCACAGCGTTCAGCTGAAGCTGGATTTTGGTTGCGTTGGTGAAGTCATGGATCTTCAGCGCCGCGCTGAGGCTCTTTTCCAGGCTCGCGATCGTCACATTGTTACCGGCCATCTTCTGTCTCGCCGCCTGCCGTGCATCCATGTCGAGCTGCATGACCTTCTGCTGGGCCACTAGCGCGGACTTATCCTTGCCGAGGGTCCCAGTATCCGCAAGGATCTTGGTCTTATCTACGGCCAGAGTGGCGGCAGTGACCTTAGGCGCCGGGCTCGTTCCTCCGGCCCAAACCCAACTGCTACCAGCCACCACGATGGCTGCACCCAAGATTATCGATGTCATACGCATAACTAAAACTCCCACGGGATCCGGGCAAAGCTACCGTTGATAACCGCCCTCGCGGCACCGTAAGCCGGCGATGATTAATGAGAGTTTAATTAAACAATCGTTACTTGAAAAAACTTTCGCGACCCGAGTCGTAGGTTCCAAAAAATTAACCATACTATTTTTCTGTTTCATATCGCTACGGTTGAAGTCGAATTTCGCGTTTTTCCGCTGTCGTGTTTTGTGTTTTCTCTGGTCCGCCAGTCGAGGGTTGGCTCGGTCGATACGTACTCAATTCATGAGATCTTTACGGAATCCTTATGCCGACCCGGCCAGATCCGCATCGCATCCTTATGCAGCAGGGCCGATACATTGAGACAATCTTTACCTGTCTCCGTGAGGCGTAACCATGTCAATGACGAGCACAGCAGGCACTGCCGACGCACAGCGTCATGACACCGGCAAAACCGGCTTTTGGGCACTGACCCTGGGCTCGATCGGCGTGGTCTACGGCGATATCGGCACACCAGCCCGCTCTATGCAATCAAGGAATCGCTGAAGGCTGCGAGTGGGACCGCGACACTCACGCCCGACATGATCTTCGGCGTGCTGTCGCTGATGCTGTGGGCCTTAGTCGTCATCGTGACGTTGAAGTACGTCATCGTAATGCTACGGGCCGACAACAACGGTGAGGGCGGTACGCTCAGCCTGATGGCGCTGGCCCAGCGGGCGTTGGGTGACAAGGGACGGCTTGTCGCCGTTCTTGGAATGACGGGTGCCGCGTTGTTCTACGGCGATGCGATGATCACGCCGGCGATCTCGGTGCTGTCGGCCGTCGAAGGCTTAAACCTCATCACGCCTGCGTTCGATCGTTTCATCTTGCCGATTAGCCTCGCCATCATCATCGGATTGTTCATGATCCAAAGTCGTGGCACGGCAAAGGTCGCCCTTTGGTTCGGCCCGATCATCTTCGTTTGGTTCGTCGTTTTGGCAATTGGCGGCATTAGCAGCATTAAAGTGCGTCCGGAGATCATTGGAGCCTTCAATCCAACATACGGCATCCACTTTCTGTGGAGTCACGGTGTAGCCGGTCTGATTGCGCTTGGAGCGGTCTTTCTGGCCGTTACTGGTGCGGAGGCGCTCTACGCTGATCTGGGCCATTTCGGGCGTACGCCCATCCGCACAGCTTGGCTGTATCTCGTTTTTCCGGCCCTCGCCCTCAACTACCTCGGGCAGGGAGCCTTACTTCTTGAGCAGCCGAAGGCTCTCGAGAACCCATTTTTTTTGCTGTATCCAGATTGGGCCCTCATTCCGATGGTTGGCCTCGCGACCCTCGCGACGATTATTGCCAGCCAAGCCGTGATTACCGGCGCCTACTTGATGACGCAACAGGCGATGCAGCTTGGCTTGCTGCCGCGGCTCGCCATCCGGCGTACTTCTGCTACCGAGAAGGGCCAAATTTATATGCCGACACAGTAGTGTCCCAACGTTCTGCGTCGCCGCTACGATAAGGGCTTGAGCTGCATAGTGGAAGCAGCGTTTCAGCTTGGTGTCGATTTGAACCTCGCATGAGCTTCCGCCGGAGACGATCCTGCCGCCCAGCAGATGGCGGC